>CAMATN010000116.1 GCA_945861155.1 Rhizobium sp. Q54 | reverse complement strand
CCGGTCATAGCGCCCCCGGTTCTCCTGCGTCCACATCAGCGGCCTCCCCCAAACCAAGCCGCCTCCCTTGAATCATAAATGATTCCTACGAATCAAGATGTTTGCGGACAGACACTGAGCAGCGTAATATCGCACAAACCGATCCTCGTTTTCCAGAAGCGGAAGCAGCTCCTTTCTTGCTTCAAGACCGCGCGCGCGCAATACAGAATCAATTGCCTTCATGTAATGAAACATTTTGTTGGCATCCCGTATTTCGGAGTCGAGCACCGCCATGCCTCTCTCTTTCGCGGCATCGGGCCGGCGGTCGGCAACCCCGTCCTGACGATCGACATTCGCCTTGACCAGCCGCGCGGTCGCGCCGAGCCATCGGATGGTCGAGTTCGCCGACCGGGATGCGCAGCCCGTAGATCTGGGCGAGCGCGGTGTCGCCACTGGCGAGCGCCGTCGCGATCGCGGCGGGTCTGCTCGATCACCGTAGGGGCGCGATCGGGAGCGACCCCGAGAGGTGATAGGCTGCGTAATACCGAACGAACCCAACCGGGTTAGTCAGGTTCGTATCGTCCGGTATCGAGGCTTCGCAGGAACCCGCGCGCATCGCCCGCGATGGCGTCGAATTCCTTGGCATTCTCTTCAAGTATGTTCCTAGACTGCATCGGAATTAGACCGATCAGCTCTTTCGCGACATAGTAACGTACAAATCGGTTGTTGTGCTCCAGCAAGGGGGCAAGCTTCAGCCGTGATTGTTGGCCGCGTGCGCGAAGGATCCTTTCAATTTCAAGTAATTTTCGCGCCATACGATTCGCCGGCAACCAATTCACTACAGCGTCCCCCAACCGCTGGGCATGGGATGCGTAGTCTTTGATCAGCTCCGCATCATCACGATCGCTGAGGTTGATCGTTATCATTTCAGAACACCAAATTCACGCAATTTATCGATCCCTATCTGATATTGCTCATCCCAGCCCCTTCCCCGGAGGGACTCGCGAGGCGATTGTCCTCCGTATTCCTTGGTCGGCCTCGAGTACCAGGAGCTGATCTCCACATGGCGCCATTTCGGGATGTGCACGAGGTTTTCGCGCGTTTCAAGCCGGTTGCGAAAGCGCGCCGAGTTTCGCAACCGGTGGTCCGAATCGTACTGTCCCTCGACGATGTGGTGAATCTGATAGCCGGGCCGGCGGTCGGCAACCCCGTCCTGAAGCTCGGCCAGGCTTTTCGGCGCGTCGAGATACGACCGGATCTCGGCGAGATATTCGATGACCCAGCCGGTTGCTTCAAGGGCGGCGAAGAAGGCCTTGGCGCGGGGGTCGCGGGCGAACGCACCCCCGAGGGCCCCGGCCTGTCGCAGCCACTCGGCCGAGCGCCGCACGATGCTGTTGCGCTCGCGCGCCGAAGCCGGCCGCTCGGCGGGAATGCGCACGGTGTATTCGATCGACGGGCCGTCATCGCCGCCGGCCTCGGAGGCTGCTTCCGGCCCCGGCTCGCTCGCGCCCGACGAGGGCAACGGTACATCGGAAGCGCCTGTGTCGATCCATTGGCCGGCATCGGGTTCGCCCTTCGGAACGCGCGGCTGGTTGGGATCGAAATTCGCCTTGACCAGCCGCGCGGTCGCGGCGAGCCGTCGCAACGTTGCATTGTCGAACTCGCCGACCGGGATGCGCAGCCCGTAGATCTGGGCGAGCGCGGTGTCGCCGTTGGCGAGCGCCGCCGCGATCCGGCTTGTTTGCTCGAACAGCCATTCCGGCTCGTGGCCCGGACCGAGAACGACGGTCTGGATCGCGTCCGCCTCGTCCGGCGCGAGGCAGCGAAATCCGGCCGGCGTGCAACGCACCAGCAAGCAGTCCGGGCCGAGCATCGCGCCTTCGGCGTCGACCACGATCCCCCGACTGTCGCGGCCGCGCCCGTGCAGACGTCGCATCGATTCGAGCATGCCGAACGCGGTCATTGTCAGGCGGCGAGCGACGGGACGGCGGCGGTGGCCAGGACGATCGCGGGCAATAGACCGCGTTCCTTGAGTGCCAGCGCGACGAGGGCGCAGCCGGCGGCGAGCAGCTGGACCAATTGCCCGAGCGTCGGATCGGACAGGTTCCAGCCGAGCAGCGCCAACAGCGCGCCGAGCCCGGCATAGCTCGACGGCTCGCTAAAGCGCGCGGCAAGATAGGCGAGTATTCGCATCAGGCATCCTTTCGGACAGCAAGAAGCCGCCTTGCGGCGGCTCGGAGGGAACGGGAGACGGCGGCGGGATCGGCGGATGCGCCGTCGGCGCTATTTCCGATCCTGCTTCTGCACGATTTCCGTGCGCAGATCGGCGATCGCGTGCATGACGCGGTCGAGCGCGGTGCGCATTTCCGCCTGGAACTGGCGGTCCTCGGTGCGCCTCTCGTCGAGCTGTCGTTCGGCGACCGTGAGGCGCGCCTGATGCCCGGCGAGCGCGACGCGGAACTCGCCTCGCTGCAATTCGATGTCGCCGCGCAGGCTCAGATAGCCGCCGATAATCCCGCCGGCGGCCGTGCTGACGACAACGAGCGCCTGCACCAGATGGCCGAGATTGATGTCGGGGGTGAAATTCGGTTGGATCATGGTTTGCCGGGGAATTTTCGCGCGGGTTGCCGGGGACGGCGCTTATGAGGTGCCGGCGAGGTACCCGGAAATGTTCGCCAGCGTCGCATCGGTGGCTTGCGGTGTGATCGTCAGCACATCGCCCGCGATGAAGCTTTGCGCGGTGCCGGCAAAGGTCGCGACGGTCGCGCTCGCGGCAAAGCTCATCGTCGCGAAATTGGTGCCGTTCTTGGCGATGTCGAAGGTTTGCGCCGCGGTCGCGGCGGTGCCGGCGCTGCACCCGCTGCCGGTGAAATTGGCGGCGAAGGAACCCGGATCGCCGAAGGTATAGCGCGTGATCGGCTGGGTCGCCTGCGGGATGCCGAGATACTGGACCGGCAAATTGACCACCGCGACGGCGCCGGCCCCGGTCAGCGTATAGGTGTCGGCGGTCAGCCCGGCCAGATCCTGCAGGCTCTGCCCAAAGGTGTTGAACGACGCCAATTTCATATAGATCGATTGGCCGATAAAGTTGTTCGGATAACGGTAGCGGAACAGCGACGGGTCATTCGGCCCAAAGCGCGCGAAATTGCTGCCGCTCGAATGGGCATTGACCGGCGTGCCGTAGATGCCACGCCGCAGATAGGTGAGATCGTACTCGTAGGCGGCCGTCAGGGTCGCGGTCTGGTAGCTGATCAGTTCGCCGTCGCAATAGCACAAGGTCACCAGATTATCGGCATCGGCCAAGGTGCCGGACAGGAGCTGCCCCTGGCTTTGGGTCAGATCGACCGCCAGCGTATTGGTGGTGTCGGGGTCGGCATGGCTCGGCAGGCTGGCGGCGAGCACGCCCTGGCGGCCGCCGCGATAGATCGTGCCGGCCAGCGCATAGGTGGCGTTATCGCTCGATATCCACACCTGGCAGCCGCCCCAATCGGCGCCGCCCGAGGCAATCACCCACACTTCGAGCGCGCCCCCCGACAGCCCCGCCGTCGGTTCGAAGATGATCGGCGGGTTGCTGTCACCGGGATCGGCCAGCGTATCGACCGCATTCCCGGCAGTGGTCAGCCGCGGGTACAGCGAAGCGGTGCCGACCCCGATCGGAGTGATGGTTCCAGGCATTTCAGTTCACCACGGAGACACGGAGGACACGAAGGGTCATGCTACGGTAGCGCGCACCTGCCGCTGCGCTCGATCAGCCCTTTTCACAGCCCGAGTAATCGTCGCGATCAATCCGGCGAACCATATAAGGCCCGCCACGTCGGCAATCATGCCGTCGCGGATATCCTTCGGCGACCGCCTGCGCGGATCCTCCGTGTTCTTCGTGTCTCCGTGGTGAATTCTCACGGCGTCACTCCCGGGATTTCCTCGGCCGTCACGCTCAGTTCGCCGTTGTCGTCTTCCTCGATGTGGACGATGCGCACCGCCGCCCCGTCGAGACCGAGCGCCGCGTCGGTCAACAGCACGATGTCCATCGGCTCCAACAGCGAGTAGCGCCAGCCGAGCTTGAACTTGTAGCTGTTGCGGACATACGCCTTGCGCTGCAATTGCAGCTGGGCCGAGACCGTCGCGCTGGCCGGGTTGGTGAATTCGTGAGCCTGCTGCGACGGCTCGCTTCGGAGCCCGTACTGGTCGATCAGCGCCTGGTCCCATACCGGCAGTATCTGCGGGTTGTAGCTGCTGGCGCTGTCCATGTATTCGATGCTAAGCCAATTCGGCATCTGCGCCGGGTCGGCCCGTGTCAGCAATACGGGATCGCTGCCGCCACCGAAATCGATGAAATCGCCGTCCCCCAGACTGTATTGCCAAGTCAAATCCGGGCTCCATGACGCGCCATTCGAGGCAAGCGCCTGGTCGCCAAACGGGATGATCTTCAACAGCGAGCCCGACCACACCACCGCCGACACCGTCAGCTGGGCGATCTCCTCGATCCAGCGCGCGCAAGCCTGTTGCCGATCCAGCATCAACGACATCGCGAGCCCCGCCGCCTGGCAGTAATCGCCCCAATCGGCGATCGTGCCGGCGCTGTCGAGGTTTGCCGTCGGAAAGCCGGCGCCATAGCGCGGATTGGTCAACAAATCGGCGACGATCTCGTCCGGGCGCGCATCGTCGGGAAAATCCGGTCCGGCCGTCCCGGCCTTGAACCCGGTCAGCTCGAACTGGATGTTCGGCAGTGCCGGGGTCGAGCCGAGCTCCATCGGCGTCCCGGTGACATAGCAGGTGCCGGAGTACCCGAGCACCGGGATATTCGGGTCGGAACTGGCGAACACCGGGTCGGCGGCCTGGCCGTCATTCCCGGCATAGCCGTTGAGCCCGATATTGCCGAGCCCGGCGGCGACGCCGCCATTGGACCAGATCCGGTTGTTGCCCGAAATGCCGTGCGACGCTCCGGCGAACGACACCGGGCCTTGACACAACCCGAACGCGACATCGACCGAATAGCTCTGGTTCGAGCCCTTCTTGCCGGCTGAGGAGCCAAGCCCCTTGCCGCCCTTGCCGCCACCTTTCGACCCGGAAAATCCCCACAGCTCGATCAAATTGACCGACACGCGGCAGGTGCCATAGACCATGAACACCGGGCTGCCGGCGTGGCTGGTGTTGTAGCGCAGCGAGTTGAGCTGCGGGTGGTCGAAGGCGTTGACGAACGGGCTCGGCCCGCCGCCCTTGCCCGTCATCAGGTCAGGCATGATTAGCTCGCGAAGGGGGTAAAAAACCGCACCGTACGGCCGTTAAGCGGGTAGAGCGTCGCGTCGCCCCAAACCACCCCGATCGCCCAATAGGCGTGGATCAGGCGCGGCCACCTTGTGACGATCGCACCATGCGAAAAGGTGCGGCCGAAGCGGAACAGCGCGATGTCGCCGGCATCGGGCGCATCAACCGGACGGGCATAGCGCAACCGCCCCTCCATATACCGCTCGGCATCGCGGTGCAGGTGCCAGTCCGGCACATAGAACGGCGGCTCGACATGGTCGGCGACCCCGGCGCGCTCGTACACTTCGGCGAGCAGCATCAGGCAATCGACACCGGCTCCCTTGATCCGCGCGGCGTGGTGAAACGGCGTGCCGATCCACCCTTCCGCCTCTGTCACCACGGAGGTGCGCAGAGCACTGATCACGCTGTCATCCCGGCGGAGGCCGGGATCCATGCCAGCCAAGGACGCGGACGCCGAACGGTGGATCCCGGCCTTCGCCGGGGTGACAACCAAAGATGACCGGTTGGCGTTCGGGTCTGTGTGCATTTCTATTTTAGTCATGCCGCGGCCTCGGGGGGTGGGATGTAGGGAAACCCGCCAAAGCGCGCGAGGTTCTGCAACACCGCGTCGCAGGTTCCGGTCGTGTGATCGCAGCCCGGCAGGAGCTGGAAACTGTCGCCGACCGATACCGGCGACAGAAACGGCTTGAGCAGATAGGCGATGCCGGCGACGAGACCGGAGACCGTTCGCGATGCGCCGTTATTGGCGCCCGAAACCGCTGTTATCGTGCCCTCGTCATAGGCCGTCGCCGGGCTCGGGGTGAAGCTCGTGACGATCTGCGCCTGGTTCGAGCCGGCCAGCGCGGTGATCGCCTGCGCGCCGATGCCGGTCGACACGCCGGCGGCGTTCTTGCCGAGGGCGCGGTCGTAGCCGCACATGGCATTGCCGAAGGCGTGGCCGCAGCTTGCCTGGTAGAGCCGCCGCGGCATCTGCTGGATCGCCAGCAAATTCATCAGCGACTTGACCTTGATCTGGATCTTGCTGCGCCCGACCTCGCACTCGGCGACCCGGCCATAGAACCACAACAAACAGCCCAGGCTGGTGTCGAGCCCGCCCGATCCGCCGGCTTGCGGCGGTGCGAAGAAACGGTCCAATTCGACGCTCGCGCCGTCAAACAGCCCGACCCGCACCGCCTCGGCGAACGGGATCGCGCCAATCAGATCGCCGGCGCCGGCATGGATTTCGATGTCGAGCTCGGTCGGCTCGATACCGATCTTCGTCGTCACCTTCGAGCGCCCGAAGCCGGGTCCCAGCGCGAAACTCCGCGCGCTGCCGGCGTTGATGCTGCCGCTCGGGAAACCGGCGGCCGGGATGGTCAGCGCCGCCGTCCCGCCCGAATAGCGCAGCACCTCGCCCGTCGCCAGCGCAAACGTATAGAGATCGGCGATGACGACGCTGTCATTGACCGCGAGATAGGCAGTGAGGGCCGCGGAACACGGCCTCACGGCAGCACCGACTGCAATTTGACCTGTTTCAACTGCCACAGCTGATACATGAAGTTCTCGAATTCCAGAGTGTCGTCGGCGAACCGCACGCGAAAGCGATAGGTAAAATCGGCGGTGATGATTTGCCCCGCCGGCGGCGCCGCCGCGAATGTCACCAGCCCGGTCTCGGCGTCGACCGCATAGCCGGCCGGGTTCTGCACCACGCCGTTGAAATGGATCGCGCCGACCGCGTTGGGCGCGGTAACCGGCTCGGCGAAGCCGCCCATGCCGCGCACCAGCTGAAACACGGTGGCGGCGGAATTCCCGGTGGCGATGACCTGTCCGGCGACGGTGTCGTCGGTCGGGTCGTCGAACAGGAAATGCTGGAATGCCCCCTGCCGTTGCAGGAAAAACCCGGCGATCGTGCGCAGCTCGTCGTATCCGACCCCCGGTCCGCTCCCCGGACCGCTACCTCCGCGGGTATCCCACTTATCGCGCAGCAGCGCGTAGGTCAGGGTCCAGGTCCAGATCGGATAGGGCTGGTCGAGGACCCGCAATTCGCGCCCCGAGACGGCATGCTGAATGCGGGCGGAAAAGCGGGGCGTCTTCGTCACCGACCAGCCGAGGCCGGGAAGAGCCGGAAAGATCGCGGTCATGGCGCGCCCGTCAGATTGTGCGCGGGGTCAGCGCGTTCGAGCGCAGCATGTTGCGCAAGACCGCCGGATTGCGCGCCATCAGCCCGCGGAACCAGCGTTCGACCGCCGGCCCGTCGGACGGCCCGTGAAAATGCAGCTGCATGTTTCCCCCCCCTCCGCCATCGCCGATCAGGCGCTGCAATCCCTCGCTGATCGGCGCCGGCAAGACCATCTCGCGGGCGTGCAGCAAGGCCGGTTTGGCGCCTGGAAAATTTGGTAGCGCCCAGCCGCCCTTGGCCGACGGCACGATGCCGCCGCCCGAAAAGGCGAGGATCCCGCCGAGGAAATCGAACAACCCGAAGCCGCCGGCCGCCGCGCCGGCCCCGGCGGTGCCGCTGGCGAGCGAGGCGGCGCTCCCCAAACCGCCAAGCGCACCGGCGCCGCCGGCCAGCGTCGATGCTCCGAGCGAGGCGGACAGCGCGCCGAGCGCCGCGGTGTTGGCGGCGAGCGCCGCGACATTGGCGGTGGTCGCCGCCGCTCCGCCGAGCTGCTCCGGCGCGCCGGAGATCCAGCCGCCGACCGCGTTGCCGAGCACATCGCCGACCCCTTCCCCGGCCGCCGGAGCAGCCCGCCCGAGCAACGAGGCGAGTGGCCCCGCCGCGGCCCGCGACAGTGTGGTCTGGGCCATGCCGATAAAGCCGCGCTGGACCGATTGGGCGGCTTGCAGCGCCGCGCCGCGAAAGCTGAGTGTTCCCTCGACAAGCCCGGTCACAGCCGAGCGCCAGCCCGCGCCGATCTCGTCGAAGGCTTGCCGGTAAGGCTGCGCGATCCGGTCGGCTTCCCGGCGGGACGCCTCGGCAATGCGCCGCTGATCCTGCGCGACCTGAGCCGTGTAGCGCGCGCTCAATCCGACGAGCTGGCTGTAGCTTTGCGATTTGTCGGCGAGGTTCGCGGCGTCGCTGGCCAACGCGTCGGCGAGCCGGGCGCGTTCCTCGGCGCTGCGCTGGGCGGTGTATTCGATGTCGAAGCCGTAGGCCTGGCGCTGCGAGATCGCGTGTTCGGCGACCATCTGCTGCATGTTCGCGCGGAAGACCGCGAGGGC
The DNA here is from genome assembly GCA_945861155.1 of Rhizobium sp. Q54. Classification (GTDB taxonomy): domain Bacteria; phylum Pseudomonadota; class Alphaproteobacteria; order ATCC43930; family CGMCC-115725; genus DATARH01. The sequence continues at coordinate 7,341 of CAMATN010000116.1, read as the reverse complement.
GGCGGCGCCGTTCTGCTGAACCGCCGAACCGGCTTCAGAAAAAGCCGTCTTGAGTCGAGCGACCGGCTCGGCCGCGCTGGCGACGGCCCGCTTCAGCGTGTCGATCGCCGAGATCGCGCCGCCGATATCGGCGCCGAATTTGATTTGCACCTCGTCGGCCAATTGATCACCCAAATAAAATCGGGGCGCCAAGCGCCCCGGTGAAGCGATAAAGCGGGGCGCCAGATAGGCTTTCCGCCCCGTGATGGAGGTGTCCTATTGCAGCTCGATCGACGAGAACTCCTTGAAATTTCGGCCCGCCGCCATCTCGGCCGAACCGCGCCACTCGGTCAGGTTGGTGTACCCAAAACCGACGCCGCAATAGGGCATCCCGCCCGCCTGCGACACGAGCCTGTGCAAGCCGAACAGCCCGCCCGAAAAATCCCGCCGTTCCTGTCGGATCCGGGGTTTGGCGATATTTTCAAAGAAACGGTATAGATCGAGCTTGGTCATCCCGGCGCAGCGCCTACCGAGCAGCCGCCACACGATTTCGTAGAATCCGCTCTGGTCGTAAACCGCCTCGGTGCGGGCGTCGATCAGGTTGATCAACAAGTTCGATTCGACCTTTCTGACCGTATCGTCGGGCCGCAAATGGAGCAGGATCACGAATTGATCGACCCGCCCTGGAAGCGTGCCGTTGATCGTGACGAGGCCGCCGCCGAGCGGCCTGCCGTTGACGTCGACCTGATGCCGGCGCGCCAGCGATGCGGCGAGAAAATTCTCGTCGAGATTCATCGTCGCGCGCAGCCAGCGCACGCATTCCCCGGCCATGACGCCGAGGCACCCCGGCCCGTCGCCCGGCCCGAGGGCGATCGCCGGTGTCGGACGGATGCAGACAAGCAACCCGGCCAGGAGGCCGCAGAGCCTGAGCCACCGCATCGCCATTCCCCCGCTTTTCCGCGGAGGTTACGCGCCGCAGCCGCCGGTCGACAACGGCGTCAGCCATCGCCCTGATTGCGGCGGGCGATGGCGACGGCGCGCGTGCGGTTGCGGGCGCCGAGCGCGTCGGGATCGAGCGGGGCCGGCATGCCGAGATCGCCGCCGTGCGCCACGGCAAGGCCGGGCGGCGCTGCGGCGGCGATCTCCTCGACCCGCAAAGGGCTGGCGGGTGGTGGTGGCGGCGTCCAGCCGAGCATGTGCGCGATTGTTTGCACCATCAAATGCGCCGGCGGGCTCCGTTCCCAATAGCCGAAAATCTCGCCCGCCTCGGCCAGCGTCATGCCGTCGATGACCGGGTAGGCGTAGCCGCAGCCGGTGGCGAGGGCGCCGTAAATAGCGCCGAGTCCTCCCCGGGGAGAGACCCCGGGCTCGCCACCGGCGGGACTTCCCCCTGGCCCGGCTCCTGGGGGCGCAGCCCGGCGACGCGCAGGATCGCGGCGACGGCGGCGTTGAGGTCCTCCACCGTCGCTTCGAGATCGAGCACCGCATCTACCGTCAAGTCGGGGTGCGCCGGCGCCAGGCCGGACGCGACGATCTTGGCCGCCGCCTCGATCAATCCACCGCCCGACTTGCCGGCCATCTCCTCGATCGCGTCGAGCAGATGGCGCAACTGGCCGAGCTTCAACGGGCGGATCTCGAAGCGCCTCGCGCCCAGCGCTATCGTTTCACTCATCGCGCTCACTCGTTGACGCTGAGCGTGCCGATCGCGCCGGTCGCGTCGGCGAACGCGCTGAAATCGAATTCCTGGATCTCGTAATCGTTGACCTTGGTCGGCAGTGACAGTTTGGTCGCGGTGCAGGCGTTCAAGACCAGCGCCAGACCGGCCGGCGCTCCTTGCGTCGTCTTGCTGGTGTAGAACGTCGCCTTGAAGGTCGGCGTGTAGCCCATCAGCTGGTTGGTCAGCACCAGCTTCTTGCCGGTGCTCTTATTGTAGAGATAGCTGATTAAGGGCGACGCCCCGGCATCGGCGGCGGCGAAGGTGTAGATGCCGGTCGCCGTATTGACCGAATACTGACCCGCCGCCGAGGGCGTCGTGATTCGAGTGAAGCGGTTGCCGGCGGCGGCGCCGGTCGCGTAGAAGATCCCGAGATCGTCGACGTAGTTGGCGGCATTGGCGACCGTTACCGTATACGGATTGGTCGCCGGTACGCTCGCCGCCTCGTTTTCCGAGACCGTCAGCTGGCCGGTCGCCGCGGTCTGGCCGAAGAACAGATCGCCATAGATCGCACCGAAGATGCGGGCGAATTTTGCCTTGCCGATGATCTTGCCCTGGCCGCGCGCGATATCGACCGGGAACTGGAACTGGCCCCATAATTCGCGGGTGGTCCAATCCCAGTCGATCTGCACGTCCTGGAGGATGCCGAACTGATCGGGACCGATGCCCGATCCGGTGACATCGGTGCGGTTGCCCCACAGCGCCCCGGCGCCGAATGCGAGCTGCATGTCAGAGAACTCCCCCTAGACGGTTGACCCCGGCGAGGCGCCGCTTCAGCTCTTCCTTGGCGGCGAAGGCGTGGTTCCAGGCCGGCGTCACCTGCGCCACCGGCGAGCCGGGAAAATGATCGTCCCACCAGCGCTCGACCAACGGCCCGAGCGGTTCGGCGCATGCGGCGGTTTCATCCATGGTTCGGCTCCTGCTTAGAGGCAGAGGATTTCGATCGGGATGACCGCGACAGCCTGGTCGCGCAGGACCCCCTCAGTGGTTTCGATCTTTCCGGCGATGCGGGCGTGCTGGACCATCGCCGGCACGCCGAGATCCTGCATTCCGGTGACCGGCGAGGCCGCCAGCGCGGCTTCGACCGCGTCGATCAACGGGTTCAGCACCGTTGCCGGCGCCACGTAAGGGTCGCTGGCATGGGCGTACACGTAGAATTCGACGAGCAGCGTCCACACTGTCGGCGCGCCCGGCGCGGGCGCCGAGGCGACCTCGCTTTTCTGACGCATGAACAGGGACGGCTGCTCGGCCGGCGTCATATCGCTCCAATGCCGAAACCGCCGCGCCGCCGTGACGAAATGAGCGGCGCCGGCGACATGCCCGAACAGCGCGGCGTAGATCGGCTCGCGCGTAATCATAAAACGGCCGCGAGCAGCGCGGGATCGGTCGCCGTCGCCGCGACGCGGCGGGCAAAGCCCGACACCGGCGTGACGACACGGTATTGCGCCAGCAGCAGCTTCACGTCGTCGCTCATGTCCTGCTGCGAATACGTCACCGTTTCACCGCCGCCCCCGGCGCGCGAGACCTCGCCGATGCGGGTACGCTCGCGATAGCGCTGGCACACCAATTCGATGCACGCCTGCGCGATGTCGGGCGGCGTCGGCGAAAACCCGGCGGTGTAGGTAATCATCACGTTTTGCGGCCGCCGGGTGAAGACATAGCCGCGCAGGGCCAATTCGGTCGGCGTGAAAACGTATCCGACGTCAAAGCCGCCATCCGCCGGAGCCGCCGGTATCTGGAGCCCGTCGATCGACACCGCCAGCACCGCGGTCACCGGGAAATTGCCGAAGGCAAGGCGCTGCCCCCCGGTGCCGTCGCGGACCTCCTGCCAATCGGCCGATGCGATCTGGCGTTTCAGCCAAGTCTCGACAAACCGGCTCGCCGCCGTGATCAGGCGCGCCAGCAACACATCGTCGGTGTCGGGAAACGCGGCTTGTCCGGTCTGCAACCAGGGTTTGACATTGTCGAGCGTCGTCAGATCGGCAAACGCCATTTCATGCTCCCGGCAGTGATGGCAAAGGAATTCGCGTCACCCCTCTCGTCATCCCGGCGAAGGCCGGGATCCATGTCTGCCATGGATACCGGCCTTCGCCGGTATGACAAGAATGTGCGTTGCGCTAGGTCACTGAGACACAGAAGGCACCGAGCATGATTTCGCCTCCGTGCCTCCGTGCCTCCGTGGTAAAATGAGCCTACCCGTTGCCGATATTGGTGATGACACCCATCGCGAACGGGGCGTACACCGTCAGCACCTCTTCGGCATAGACGCCGACCTGGCGCTGGCGCGTCACCATCGGCCAGTCGATCTGGTAGTAATCCTGCCGGGTCTTGATTTCGGCGACGTTCGGCACCTCGTTCGACTGGTACTGGACCGGAAGGTTCTCGGCCCAGCCGATGATCGTGCCGGGCGGCACCCGCGGGTGGATGCGCACCGGAATGCGCAGCCCGCCGTTCAGCGTGAACGGGTTGAAGTAGAACGACACCGCGCCGGCCGCCGCCAGATCGTAGGGATTGCCGTCGGCGCTGACCTCGTAGCGCAACAGCGGCCCCGAAGCGTTCGACAGCACCTTGGTGGTGATGTTCTTCAGCTCCTGGACATTGACGTAGAGCACCGTCGGCGACAGCTGGTAGAGGTTCCACATCTGCTGGAACATCGTGTCGATCTCGACCACCGAGCCGCGCCCCGACGCGGTCAAGGGCGTGCCGGTCCCGGCGATGCCGATCGGCAGGCTGTTGACATAGGCGTTTGAGCCGGCTTTCAGCGCGGTGGTCAGGAGCCCGTCATAGGCGTAGCTCGCATTGGCCGAATTGTCCGCGGTGATCAGGGAGACGGCTTGCTGCCCGCCGGTCAGCGGCGCGGTGAAGGTGGCGCTGTTGATCGTGCTGATCGCCTGCAGCGTCTCGGATGCGGCCGGGCCGACATACCAGGCATAGGCGACCGCGCCCTGGATCGCGGTGACGCTGGCGAACAGCGTCTGCCCCAACGTCACCGCCTGGGTCGCATTCGCGCTTTTGTTCGACGAGCCGCCGGACAGCACGAAGGTCTTGCCCTCGGCGCCGGTGATGGTCTTGGTGGTGGCGATGCCGGTGGCGAGGCTCGAATTCTGGTAGCCCTCAAGCGTCAGCGCGACGACGATCACCGAATAGGTCGCGCTCGGCAAGGTCGCCCCCGACCCCGAGGCGGACAGGACCGGCGCCGCCGGCGTGCCGAGCAGCAGCGAGGCGTTGCCGCCGAGGATCGCCATCTCCTCCTTCAGCATCAGCTTCTGCAACAGGCGAAAGGTCATGCGCGCCTGGATGTCCTCGAGGTGACGCCCGGCGCTGATCGCCTCGTAAGTCGCGGCGTCCTCCTCGCCGATCGTCACATAGGCCGCCGATTTGGACGCGGTCGTGTAGGACATCTGACCGGAGCGCTGGCCCTCCGGGACCCACCCCATCGCGTCGAAGCCCGAGCCGACCAGCGCGGTCACCTGGCGCCAGTTGCTGGCGGTGCCGGTGCCGCCGCCAATCCGCGGCAGCGCATTGCGGATCGGCGTCACAAACGGGTAGAGGTTCTTGGCCGGCGCCTGCAAATCATAGGCGACCAGGCCGGTGCCGGTGGTGATCGATTTGACGAGCTGGTCGTCGGGCGTGCGCAGCGCGCCTTTCACCAGATCGAGCGTGTCCTGGGTTGGGTTCATCATTTGTCCTTCCGCTCGGGCATAAAAAAACCCGGCCGCGTGAGGCCGGGTCGGGTCACGATTTGGTGTTGAGCCGCTATCGCGCGATGGCGCGGGGCGTAGTCGGAGTGGCATGCGCCGCCTTGATTAAAATCAGCGTGCGTTCCTCCTCGCTCATCCGCGCGAGCGCCGCGACAATATCCTCGGCCGGGTGAGCCGGGCCTCCACTGTCCTCCCGCTTCGAGATGGCGGCAAAACCACGCGCGATGGTCTGCGGCGGCAGCGGCGTACGGGCGATATCCTCGATCCGTTGCTGCAGAGCGTCGAGCCGCGGCACGATCGCGTCGGCGAGCTTGGCGAGATCGTTGGTGAGCGGCGCGAGATCCGGCTGGGCGGTCTTGCGCAGCGTGGCGACGCCCATTGCCGCGATCCCGGCCGCGGCCATGCCGCCCCCATCCCCCGATTCGGCGCTCGCCTCGGCGGCCAGGGCCGCAACCAAACAGCCCAATTCTGCGATGATCGCATGCAGCCGCGTTGGCAGCGCCGGATCATTGGCCGTCGGCGCGGTATCGCCGGCGCCGCTGCCCGCCGCATTCGGACTGTCGTCAGCTGCTTTCGCAATGGAGGCCTGATCTCGTCCGATGCACCCGATCGCCTCTGCCTTTGCGAAATGGTGGTGACTGGCCAGGCCGCAATCCCAGATCTGCACCGGCGCGCGACCCGCCGCCGCGATATTGGCCATCCTGCCTGCTGTCGCGGGGCCGTTGGAAAACTTCCAGCAATCGAATACCGCCTCCGGATTGGCCGGGCGATCGACCACCGAAATTTCTGTGAGACACAATCCGGTAATCACCCGGCGGTCGGCGGGGTCGCGCGCCGTGACCCTGCCGCCGATCGAGAAACCGTTGTAGACGCCCTCGACCACCTTGGCCCAAGCCTCGGCGTCGACGATCTTGGCGCCGAGATAAAGGCCCTTGTTGTCGACCGCCGCTTCCTTGGCCACGCCAACCGCCGAAGGCCGGTGCATCTCGCGGATATTGGCGAAGCGCATGTAGTCGTCGAGCGCCGCGGCCAGAGCCTCGCGCGTCACGATCTCGCCCTGATCGTCCTCGGCCGCGGTCGAGGCATAGCCCCACACCATCCGCCGCTCGGCATCGACCTTGGCGATCGGCCAGTAAAAGCGCATCCGAATTGCTCCTCGGTTGGTGCTGTGTGCTGATAACGCCGTGCCTAAAGGCGCCGCCGAGCGCGCCTGCCTACCCCGCCGAGCTGCGGGCGGCACACATGTAGTCGATCAAATTGCTGCTGGTCGCCGTCTGGGTCAGCGTCAGCGCGGTCGTGCTGGTGGTGTAGGATTGCGACGCCAGCGGGGTCGCCCGCCACGTCACGGTGCAGACCGGCGCGTTGGTATAGGCGACGGCGAAGGTGATCGTGCATCCGGTCGGGCTGCCGGTTCCCATCGTCACGGTGCCGGCGAAATCGCCGCCGACAATCGCCGGGCTGGTCCCGCACGATGTCAGCGCCGGGCTGGTTCCGCCCGATCGGGCATGACGGTTGATCGTGTGGTCTACGGCCGAGACGACCTGAGAGGAGTAGATTTGCAGGGCCGAGGCATTAGAGACGACGAAGTTCCAAGCCGCCAAAGATGAAGTATAGCATAGATAGGTATTGCCGAGCTTCATCGTCGATGAGAAAGCGGTCCCGAACACAGCGCTATCTTGCGTCGCGTTAGCGAACCAACAATTGTTGGCCTTGGTCGCCAAGGCCGGCAGCGTAGTGGTTGTGTTGTACTGCAACGTGAGGACCGCGCCGGTTCCGGTGCCGTCGGTGACTGAATTAGCTCAGAGTCTGTCCGGGAACATCATTTGGGATTGCATAGTTTTCGCAACATCAGGCGGATTGATGCCAGGCGCAGGAAGGCGAGCGCCTTGCGGTTGAGATTTTCCCAATCCTTGGCCAGCCTGCGGCAGCGGTTGAGCCAGGCCAGGG
>CAMATN010000115.1 GCA_945861155.1 Rhizobium sp. Q54 | reverse complement strand
CGCGCCGCGTCTGCCTCTTCTTGCCGGCGTATTCCGCTTGCGAAAAGCTCCCCTGGCGCTGCATCGTCCCGCCCCTTGGTCTCCATCCCCACAGCAGATTCTACCCGATGCGAGTGGCGGAATGCGCCTTATTTCAGTGTTTCCCTAGCATGATCACCAGACTACAGCGAGGATCGCGATGACCGAGATCAACCTTCGGCACGGCATCTTTCTGCCGCCGTTTCATCCCAACGAGGAGGATCCGACCCAGTGCCTCGAGCGCGACCTCGATCTGATGGTGTGGCTCGACAGACTAGGCTTTCAGGAAGCCTGGATCGGGGAACACCATTCGGCCGGCTACGAGATCATCAGTTCGCCCGAAATCTTCATCGCCTTCGCGGCCGAGCGCACCAAGCACATCCGCCTCGGCACCGGCGTCGTGTCATTGCCCTACCACCACCCGATGATGATCGCCGACCGCATCGTCCAGCTCGACCACATGACGCGCGGGCGGATCATGTTCGGCGCCGGTCCGGGCCTCCTCGCCTCCGACGCGATCATGCTGGGCATCGACCCGATGACCCAGCGCGACCGCATGGCCGAGGCGCTCGATGCCATCCTGCGCCTGTTCCGGGGCGAGATCGTCACCGAGAAGACCGACTGGTACACGATGGAGGGCGCGCGGCTGCATCTGTTGCCCTATACCAAGCCCTATCCCGAGGTCGCGGTCGTCAGCTCGAACACGCCGTCGGGCGGGCGGCTTGCCGGCAAGTATGATCTCGGCATGATCTGCGTCGCCGCCACCAACCCGTTCGGCTACGAGGCGCTGTCGGCGAACTGGCAGATCGCCAACGATGTCGCGGCCGAGCACGGGCGCACGATGGATCCAAACCGGCTGCGCCTCGTCGGGCCGATGCATATCGCCGAGACCCGCGAGCAGGCCTTTAAGAATGCTCGCTGGGGGTTCGAGCGCTATCTCGGCTACGCCAACAACAACCAGCGGCGCTTTGTCGTGCCGGCGGGCCAGGACCCGCTCGAATGGTTTTGCGAAAACCGCTACGGGGTGTGCGGCACGCCCGACGACGCGATCGCGCTGATCGAGCGGCTGCAGGACAAGCAGGGCGCGTTCGGCGCGTTCCTGCACCAGGCGCATAACTGGGCCGATTGGGAGGCGACCAAGCGCTCCTACGAGCTTTATGCCCGCTATGTGATCCCGCATTTCAGCAACGCGAACCGGCCGCGCGCGGCGTCCTTTGAATGGTGCGGCGACAACCGCGACGAGTTCAGCGCCAAGCGGGTAGCCGCGGCAAAAGCGATGTTCGACAAGCACGAGGCCGAGCAGCGCGCCGCGCGCGAGGGCGCGGATCTGGGGCGGCCGACCCGCGGCCGCGAAGCCTGGTAGCCCTCTCCGCATGTACACCGATCGCGATATCGCCGCGCTCGCCCGCCTGATCGATAAGGCGCGGCGCGCGGTCGTGTTCACCGGCGCCGGGATCAGCACCGAGTCGGGGATCCCGGATTTCCGCAGCCCCGGCGGCATCTGGACGCAGATGGCGCCGATATATTTCGACGAGTTCCTCGCCTCCGAAACGGCGCGGCGCGAAACCTGGCGGCGCCGCTTCGCGATGGAGGATAAATTCGGCGGCGCCGAGCCCAACCGCGGCCATCGGGCGGTCGATGCGCTGGTGCGGCGCGGCAAGGTCGGCGCCGTCATCACCCAGAACATCGACGGGCTGCACCAGGCCTCCGGCATCCCGCCCGAGAAAATCATCGAACTGCACGGCAACACGACATACGCAACCTGCCTCGATTGCGGCGAGCGCTACGAAATCGCCGATCTGCGCACCGCCTTCGAGCGCGACGGCGACGTGCCGCCCTGCGACAAATGCCTCGGCCACATCAAGACCGCGACGGTCTCGTTCGGCCAGGCGATGCCGGTCCTGGCGATGCATCGGGCCGAACAGGAGACGCTCGCCGCCGATTTGTGCATCGTGCTCGGGTCGTCGCTGGTGGTCTATCCGGCGGCCGGGTTTCCCGAGATCGCAAAACGCAACGGCGCCGCGCTGGCGATCGTCAACCGCGAGCCGACCGGGCTCGACCGCATCGCCGATCTGGTGATCCACGAGGGCATCGGCGACACGCTTGGTGCCGCGGTCGGGGTGAATTAGCGTAATCGGGGGCCTGCGGGCCGCACCCCCACCCCAACCCTCCCCCGCTTGCGGGGGAGGGGGTATAGAGGGACCGCAATCTGTCGTTCCCTCCCCCGCAAGCGGGGGAGGGTTAGGGTGGGGGTCGGCGGGCGCGACGCCCGCGCTTCGGGGAGGGACGCATGAGACTGGAAAACAAGGTCGCGCTGATCACCGGCGGCGCCTCGGGCATGGGGGCCAGCATGGCGCGGGTCTTTGCCCGCGAGGGCGCCAAATTGGTGGTCGCCGACATGCTCGAAGACGACGGCAACAAGCTCGTCGCCGAGATCGTGAAGGCCAACGGCGCCGCGATTTTTCAGAAACTCGACGTCAGCAGCGAGGCGCAGTGGCGGGTCGCGACCGAGGCGACCGTGGCGGCGTTCGGCAGGCTCGACATCCTGGTCAACGACGCCGGGATCAGCGGCAGCGCGGTCGAGGATCTGTTCGACACCGCCGCCTGGGACCGGCTGATGGCGGTCAACGCGACGGGGACGTTCCTCGGCATGAAATTCGCGATCCCGCTGATGAAACAGGCGGGCGGAGGCTCGATCGTCAACATCTCGTCGATTTCGGGGGTGACCGGCCAGCGCGGCATCCATGTCGGCTACAACGCGTCGAAAGGCGCGGTGCGGACCCTGACCAAGGCGGCCGCCGTGCAGCACGGGCGCGACAACATCCGGGTCAACTCGGTCCATCCCGGGCTGATGCCGCCGATGCGCACCTCGGGGCGGACCGCCGACCCGGTGGTGCGGGCGAAAATGCTCGAAGGCGTGCCGCTGCGCCGCGACGGACGGGTCGAGGAGGTCGCCAACGCGGTGCTGTTCCTCGCCTCCGATGAGGCGTCCTACATCACCGGAATCGAGCTTTACGTCGATGGCGGGTTTCTCGCCGTCTGACAGCGTGTGACTGTCAGACTCTGAGGAGCCGCCACAGGCGGCTCCTCAGAGTCTGGGAATTAATCCAGCGAACGGCAAAAGCCCGGCTGCAACACGATCCCGCGTCCTTCGAGACGGCGCTTCGCGCCTCGCTCAGGATGAGGGTATATTATTGATGGCATTAAGAAAGAACCTCATCCTGAGGAGCCCGCGACGCGGGCGTCTCGAAGGACGCGAAACCGGATTGCGGCCGGTCTTCTATGCGGCGCGATCCGCCGGGGCCGCCGGGGCGGTGTGGGTTGCCTCGTACTCGCGGACGAATGCCGGGACCCGGCTCGCGGCGATCGGGCGGCACACATGATAGCCCTGGATCGCGTCGCACCCCATCTCGATCAGCTTGTTCAATGTCGCTTCGTCCTCCACGCCTTCGGCGATGCTCGACAATTCGAGCTTGCGGGCCAGATCGATGACGATCTCGACGATCACCCGGCAGCCTTGGTTGGTCAGCATCTGCCTGACAAAAAAGCGGTCGATCTTGAGTTCGGAGAACGGCATCTTTTGCAGCTGGACGAGCGAGGAGTAGCCGGTTCCGAAATCGTCGAGCGACAGCTTGAAGCCCTTGAGCCGCAACCGGGTCAGGACGTCCATCATCTGGATGTCTCTACGCATCGCGCCGGTTTCGGTCAGTTCGAGGGTCAGCGAGGCGGGCTCGACGCCGGCGTCGCGGCAGCGTCGGTCGAGCCGGTCGGGGAGGTCGAGATCCTCGATGTCGCGCGCGGAAATATTGATCGCGACCGCGAGGGCCAGGCCACCCGCGCGCCACTCGGCGCTCTGCGCCGCCGCCGCGGCGATCACCCAGTCGGTCAGCTCGCCGATCAGGCCGCTCTCCTCCGCCATCGGGATAAATTGATCGGGCGGAATGATGCCCTGCCGCTGATGGCGCCAGCGCACCAGCGCCTCGACCCCGATAATCCGCCCGAGCCGGCAATCGAGCTTGGGCTGGTATTCGAGGAACAGCCGCTCCGCGGCGATCGCCGCCGCGAGGTCGGCGGACAACAACGGTTTTGGCATTCGCCTGAAGCTGTCGAGGCGGGCGCGTAAGGTTGCCGTCCGCATCGGTTTCGGCAGGACCTCGGTCATGCTCAAGCCGCGCTCCCGGCCGAGCTGCATCGCCGATTCCAGCACCTTTGCGTCGGCGCCGCTGGTCAAGACGACATCGGCGGCGCATTGGTCGGCGGCGAGGGTACGGAGCAGCTGGATCCCATCGGTTCCGGGCATGTTCAGATCCATCATGATGACGGTCGGATGCCACAGCCGTGTCGTCGTCACGAAAATGACCGGGTCATCGGTGACGACCACCTCGAAACCGGAAGCCTCGGCGACTTTCTTGATCAGTTTGCCGTAAATCGGCTCGTCGTCGATCACCAGCAGCCGGTCGCCGCACAGGATGTCGATCATCTCGATGCTCCGCCCATCATACAATCTACAACTATAGATAATTATATTGCTCGTATATAGCTATGTTAAGGGCGATATTTAACCACGGTCGCTCCTTGTTAGAAACGACGACTCTGCCGGTGCGGGCCGCCCGCACCGCGCTTCGGCGATAGGTCGGAACATGTCGCTTTTGCCACCATCCTCGCCGGTTCGGCCGACGGCGCGCCCATTCGGCGAGGCCGCCGAACCCGCGGATCGTCGCGCCGATCCGCGCGAGGAAGCGTTGGCGAACGGCGCGGTGCTGTCGAGCGTTGTCGCCGGCCCGCGCCAGCGCCGTCTTGCCTTCGCCGTCGTCGCGATTTCCGCGATTGCCTTCGGCGCCGCATTGCCCTTCGCCCGAACGCCGCTTGCGCCGGTCACCGCCTTCGTTCCCGCTTATGGATCGGCTTTGCTGGTGATCCAACTGATCACCGCCGTGCTGCTGCTCGGGCAGTTCCGCCAATTGCGCAGCGCGGCGCTGCTGACGCTGGCGGCCGGGTTTTTGTTCGACGGGCTGATGGTTATCCCGCGCGTGCTGAGCTTTCCCGGGGTGATCTCGCCGGACGGATGGCTCGACGGGAGCCAGACCACCGCCTGGATCTACATGTTCTGGAATGGCGGGTTTCCGCTGTTCGTGATCGCCTATGCCGGACTGAACCGGCGCTCCCCTTGGCAATTGCGCGCGGATTACGGCCATTGGCCGGCGATTGGGGTCGCCTGCGCGGTCAGCGCGATCGCCGTTCTGCTGACGCTCTTCGCGACCGACCCGCACGATCTGCTCCCGGCGCTCGTGGACGGCAACTTCCATGCGCCGGTCAGGATTTTCGTGGTCGCGACGGTTTGGGCGCTGACCGGGGCGGCGCTGCTGGCGCTTCTTGTCAACCGGCCCTACACGGTGCTCGACCTCTGGCTGATCGTGGTCATGTTCTCAGGGCTGTTCGACATCGCGCTGAGCGCGGTGTTCAACGCCGGGCAGTTCGATCTCGGCTTCTATGCCGGCCGCCTCTACGGCCTGCTGGCGGCGAGCTTTGTGCTGGCGGTGCTGCTGGCCGAAACGAACGGGCTCCACATCCGACTCGCGGCGGCGACGGCGCGATTGAGGGCGCTCGCCCGCGACCTGCAACGGCGCGTGCGCCGGCGGACCGGCGAGCTGGCGCGCGCCAACCGCCAGCTCACAGCCATATTGGCGGCATCGCCGGTCGCAATCCTGATGGTCGACCCCGACGGCCTCGTGGTGCTGTGGACCGCCTCGGCCGAACGCTGCTTCGGCTATACCGAGGCGGAGACGCTCGGCCGGGCGCCACCCTATCTTACCGAACCGCAGATGGCCGATTTTCGGGCCAACCTGGTTCGGGCCGCGAATGACGGCTCGGCCTCCGGGGAGTACGAAACACAACGCCGCCGCAAGGACGGCGCCGTCATCGACGTGTCGGTGCGCTGGGCGCGGGTCAACGACGAGGCCGGGGGCAGGCTCGGCATCATGTTCGCGGTCGCGGACATCTCCGAACGCAAGAAGCTCGAAAGCCAGCTGCGCCAGGCGCAAAAGATGGAGGCGGTCGGCACGCTGACCGGCGGGATGGCGCATGATTTCAACAACCATCTCGGGGTTATCATCCTCAACCTCGACGTGCTGGGCGAGCGCGTGACCGGCGATCCCGAAGCCGATGAACTGATCCGCGACGCGACGGCGGCGGCGATGCGTGGGGCCGATCTGATCGGGCGCCTGCTGGCCTTTGCCCGCCGCCAGCCATTGCAGCCGCAACGCACCGACATCAACCCGCTGGTCACGGAAATCACCAGGCTGCTCGACAGGACGCTCGGCGAGGAGATCAAGATCACGCTGGATCTGGACGATGCCCTATGGCCCACCGTGGTCGATCCGGCCCAGCTCGAATCGAGCCTGGCGAACCTCGCCACCAATGCTCGCGATGCGATGCCGAACGGGGGCGAATTGACCATCGCCACCGGCAACCGGCAACTCGACGAGGATTACGCCGCGCAACACGCCGAGGTGACCCCCGGCGACTACGCGATGATCGAGGTCACGGACGGCGGCGCCGGCATGTCCCCGGAGGTGCTCGCGCAGGCGTTCGAGCCGTTCTTCACGACCAAGCCGCCGGGCGAGGGAACCGGTCTCGGCCTCAGCATGGTGTACGGTTTCATCAAGCAATCGGGCGGCCACATCAACGTCTACAGCGAGGTCGGCGGCGGGACGACGGTCCGCCTCTTTCTGCCGCGCGCTTATGTCGGCGCGCCGGCGAGCCAACCCGCCGCGCCGCTTGCGTTCGCGCAGGGGGGCGGCGAGACCGTGCTCGCGGTCGAGGACAACCCCGGCCTGCGGCGGGTCGTCGTCCGCCAGCTCACCGAGCTCGGCTATCGGGTGCTGGAGGCGGAAGACGCAAGTGCCGCGATCGAGGTTCTGGAGCGCCAAACCGTCGCGGTGCTGTTTACCGACGTTGTGCTGCCCGGCGGCACCAGCGGCTATGAGCTGGCGCGCGCCGCGCTGGCGCGCTGGCCCGACATCAAGATCCTGCTGACGTCGGGCTTTCCCGAAAACCGCATCGCCAGCGACGGCAAGCCGCGCCATATCAAGCTGCTGAGCAAGCCCTACCGGCGAGAGGATATCGCCCGCGCGATCCGCGAGATGCTGGAGGAAAAGACCACGGCGTAGCGGCCCGCCGGCGGCACAGGGCTCACTCGGCGGCGGCGCTTTCGGCCTCCTCGGCGACGACGAGGTTGTCCTTCATGCGATCGAGCGCCCACAGCACCATCTCGCGTGCGGCCGGGGGCAGCCCGGCACAGGCCTCCTCGCGGACCTCCACGTTTATCGCCAGGATCCGGTCGATGACGCTCCCGCCCGAGGGGGTCAGCCACAGCGTGCGGACGCGGCGGTCGGTCGGGTGCGGACGGCGCTCGACGAGGCCTTCCTCGTGCAGCCGGTCGAGCATGCGTACGAGGGCGATCGGCTCGATGTCGAGCATCGTCGCGACCGCCGCCTGGCGCAGACCCTCGTTGCGGGCGATCAGCAGCAGCGCGCGGGCTTGGTGGCGGGTCAGCGGCAATCCCGTCTGGCGGGCGCGCCGCTCGAAGCGCCGGCGGATCAGCCGCGCCACGTCATGCACAAGCGCCCCTATATTGGGCTGCAGCGCTGTCGGTTCCGGGCGTCGCGCTTCGGCCGGTCCCCGCGTCAGCGGCGCGACCGGACCGAGATCATTCGGCGGCGCCATGCCGTTGCTCCACCAGGCCCCGTGCCGGCAGACCCTGTGCCGGCGCGTCGGTCAGCGCATCGGCCAACCGCGACGGGCGCCGCGACGCCCCGAGCCAGCGGCTCAGACGATCGAGGTAGAGGTAGACGACCGGGGTCGTATAGAGGGTCAGCCATTGCGAAACGAGGAGACCGCCGACCATCGCGACACCGAGCGGCCGGCGCAACTCGGAGCCGGCGCCGCCGCCGATCGCGATCGGCAGGGCGCCGAACAGCGCCGCGAACGTCGTCATCATGATCGGCCGGAAGCGCAGGAGACACGCCTCGTGGATCGCCTCCAGCGGGCTCTTGCCCTCGTACCGCTCGGCGTACAACGCGAAATCGATCATCATGATCGCGTTCTTCTTGACGATGCCGATCAACAGGATGACGCCGATCAGCGCGATCACGCTCAGATCGTATTTCAGCAGCATCAGCGCGAGCAGCGCGCCGACCCCGGCCGAGGGGAGCGTGGACAGGATCGTGATCGGGTGGATGTAGCTCTCATAGAGCATGCCCAGCACGATGTAGACGACCAGGATCGCGGCGGCGACGAGCAGCGGAGTTGACTGGAGCGAGGCCTGGAACGCCTGCGCGGCGCCCTGGAACGCGCCGTTGACCGTCGGCGGCATGCGCAGCTCGCGCTCCATTGCGTGGATCTTGTCGACCGCCTGTCCGATCGCCACGCCGGGGGCGAGGTTGAACGACAACGTCACCGCCGGAAACTGCCCCTGATGGCTGACCAGCAACGGCTCGACCCGGGTGGTAAACCGGGTGAAGCTGCTGAGCGGCACCTGCACCCCGCCGGGGCCGGGGATATGGATTTTCGACAGCGCAGATGCGTCGTTCTGGAACTCGGGCTTGACCTCGAGGATGACTTTGTACTGGTTCGTCGACGTATACATCGTCGCGACCTGGCGCTGACCGAATGCGCTGTATAGCGTCTCGTCGATCAGCGAGACCGAGATCCCCATCCGCGAGGCGGCGTCGCGGTCGATTTCGATCGCGACGTGCGGCGCTGCGATCTGCTGGTCCGAGGCGACGTCCTGCAATTCGGGCAGCTTCTTCATCGCCGTCTCGACAATCGGCGCCCAGTGATTGAGCTCGGTCTGGTCGGTATCGGTCAGCGTGTACTGGTATTGCGTCCGGCTGAGGCGGCCGCCGACGCTGATGTCCTGCCCCGACTGCATGAAAAATTTGGCGCCCTCGACCGCCGCCACCTTGGGGCGCAGGCGCTGGATCACCTGGTCGGAGGTCACGGCGCGCTGATCGTGCGGCTTCAGCTGAATGAAGAGGCGGCCGGTATTCTCGGTGGGGTTGGCGCCGCCCGCGCCGGCGAAATAGAGGACGCCCGACACCGCGGGGTCCTCCCGGACGATCGCGGCGAGGCGATGCACGATGCCTTGCATTTTGGCAAACGAGGTATCCTGCCGCGCTTCGGCCGAGCCGAAGATAAAGCCGGTGTCCTGCTGCGGGAAAAAGCCCTTGGGGATCGCGATGTACAGGTAGACAGTCGCCGCCATCAGCAGCAGCGTCGCCATCAACGTCGCGAATTGATGGCGAAACACGAATTTGAGGCCGCGATCGTATCCTCTCAGCACCGCCTCGAAACCGCGCTCGGCCCATTGGTTGACCCGGCCCGGCGGCTTCTCGCTGTGGCCCTTCAAGAACAGCGAGCACAGGACCGGGGTCAGGGTCAGCGAGATGAACGCCGAGGCGATGACCGCGACCGATACGGTGACCGCGAACTCGCGGAACAGCCGCCCGATGATCCCGCTCATGAACAACAGCGGTATGAAGACGGCGATCAGCGATATCGTGATCGAGATGATCGTAAAGCCGATCTGGCCGGCGCCCTTCAGCGCCGCCTCGAACGGGCGCTCGCCCTTTTCGAGATAGCGCACGATGTTCTCGATCATCACGATCGCGTCGTCGACGACGAACCCGACCGAGATCGTCAGCGCCATCAGCGAGATATTGTTGAGGCTGTAGCCGAGCACGTACATGACCGCGAAGGTCGAGAGTAAGGACAGCGGCAGCGCGAGGCTCGGGATAACGGTCGCCCACAAGGTCCTCAGGAAGGCGAAGATCACGAGGACGACCAGAATGATCGTCAGCATCATCGTGAACTGCACGTCATGCACCGCGGCGCGGATGACCAGCGAGCGGTCCGCGACCAGATCGACATGCACCGATGGCGGGATCGATTCCTGCAGCTTGGGCAGCCGCTCCTTGATCGTGTCGACGACCTCGATCGTGTTGGCGCCGGACTCGCGCTGGATCGCCAGCCCCTCGGCCGGTTTCCCCTCGAACCACGCGCCGGTGCGGTCGTTGAGCACGCCGTCGACGATTTCGGCGATATCGCCGAGCCGTATCGGGGCGCCGTTGCGCCAGGCGACGATGACCTTGCTAAACCCGGCCGCGTCGAAGATCTGGTCGTTGGTGTCGATCGTGATCGTCTGGTGCGGGCCGGTCAGATTGCCCTTGGGCCGGTTGACGCTCGCCTGGGCGATCGAATTGCGGATTTCCTCGATGCCGATCCCGCGCGCCGCCAGGGCGGCGGGATTGACCTGGACATGCACGGCAAAGGGTTTCTGGCCGAAAATTCGCGACTCGGCGACGCCTTTTACGGTGCCGAGCTTCTGGGCGATGATCGTGTAGGCGTAATCGTCGATGCGGTAGATCGGCATCGCATCGGAATGGATCGCATAGATCAGGACCGGGCGATCGGCGGGGTTGGTCTTGCGGTAGGTCGGCGGGTTGGGCAGGTCCCGGGGCAACAGGCCGCTGGCCGCGTTTATCGCCTGTTGCACATCCTGTGCGGCGGCATCGATATTCCGATTGAGATCGAATTGCAGCGTGATCGTCGTATTGCCGACGCCGCTTGTCGAGGTCATCTCGGTCAGGCTCGGCAGCGCGGCAAATTTCTGTTCGAGCGGGGTGGCGACGGCGGAGGCCATCGTTTCGGGGCTGGCGCCGGGATAGCTGGTCGTCACGACGATCGTCGGGAAATCGACCCTCGGCAGCGCCGCGACCGGCAGCAAATTATAGGCCGCGATGCCGAACACGAGAATGCCGAGCATCAACAGCGAGGTCGCGATCGGCCGGCGGATAAAAGGTTCGGAGATGCTCATCGGCGCGTGCCCCGGAAGCAGGTTGCGCGGATCGGCGGCGGTGCAGGTCGCGCGTTCATCCGGCGGCCCCCCGTTTCGGCGACGCCAGCCGCACGCGGGCGCCCTGGGTCAGCCGGTACTGGCCTTCGACGACGATTTTTTCGCCGGGCGCCAGTCCTTTCGACACGACGGCGATGCCGTCCTGTACCGCCGCGACATCGACCTGGCGGCGCTCGACGGTATTGTCGTCCTTGATGACGTAGGCATAGTGGCCGGTCGGGCCGTCCTGGACGGTCTGCGCCGGAACCGTGGAGACGCCTTTCCTGACCGTCAGGACCACCCGGACATTGACGAATTCGCCCGGCCACAGCCGCTCGTCGTCATTGGCAAAGCTCGCCTTGAGCCGGATCGTCCCGGTCGCCTGGTCGACCGCGTTGTCGATCAGCGTAACCTTGCCGGTGGCCCGCAGGTTCTTCCCATCCCCGCTATAGGCCTGGACCTCCAGCGGCCCCTTCGCCTGATGCTCGCGGATCCGGTCGATATTGTCCTGCGCCAGCGTGAAGTTGACAAAAATCGGCTTGAGCTGGGCCACCGTGACGAGCCCGGCGGCATCGCTCCCCCGCACCATATTGCCGATGTCGACGAGCCGGGCGCCGAGCCGTCCGTCGATCGGCGAGCGGATCGTCGCGTAGCTCAGATTGAGCCGCGCGGTGCCGATTTGTGCGTCGTCGCCCTTCAGGGAGGCTGTCAGCTGATCGACGAGCGCCTTTTGCTGGTCATAGGTCTGGCGCGATTTGAAACCCCGCCCGACCAGGTCCGCCGAGCGCGCGAGATCGGCCTGGGCGCTGGCCAGTTGCGCCGCATCCCGCTCCTTTACCGCCTCCGCCTGTTCGATCGCGGCCTGAAACGGGCGCGGGTCGATCCGGATGAGCGGACTGCCGGCCTTGACGTTCTGGCCTTCGGTAAACTCGACGCCGACGATCTGGCCGTCGATCCGGCTTTTTATCGTGACCATGTTGAACGCCTGGACCGTGCCGATCGCGTTCAACAGGACCGGAACGTCGGCCACCGCGACGGTGCCGGATATGACCGGGACGCCCGGGCCGGGGGAGGCCGGCGCCTGAGCGGCGGCAGGAGCGGCGGCGGCAGGAGCTGCGACCGGCGCCGACGGCTCCAGCCAGCGGGGCACCAATAAGGCGCCCGCCGTAATCGCCAGGACCGCGAACGCCGCGATCGCACCCTTTTTCATGACAGCGCCTCTCGGGGCGTAGGTCGGTAGATATTATAGACGATGACTATGTCTAGCATTCCCGCCGACGGCCGGCATCTGGATTCTATTTCTGCCCGCGAGATTCTTGCCGTCTGCCGACGCCAGCGCAAAACGCCCGCGCGGTCCGCTTCCCGATCGATTACACTGGCGCCAACGCCTTGCGAAAGGGCAATCGACGCGGGAGGAAGCGATGCGGATTGGGGTGACGCGACGATCGGTGCTGCGGACCACCGCGCTGGCGACCGGCACGCTTTCGCTGCCGTTCATGCATGGCAGCTACGCCGCCGGCAAGCTCGCCGTCGGCTTCTGGGATCACTGGGTCCCGGGCGCCAATGCGCCGATCGAGGCGCTGTGCCGCGAATGGGGCGCCAAGGAAAAGGTCGACGTCGCGGTCGATTTCATCACCTCGAACGGCGACAAGGATCTGTTGACCTTGATGGCCGAAGGGCAGGCCCGCGCCGGTCACGACATCCTGTCGATCACCAGCTGGTACGCGGGCGGGCAGGCCGAAAAACTGGAGCCGGTCGACGATGTCATGGCCGCGATCATCGCCGAGCACGGCAAGCCCAGCACCGGCGCCGAATATCTGGGGCATCATAACGGCCATTGGGTCGCGGTGCCGACCTCGTTCGGCACCACCGTGTCGCCGCCCTGCGCCCGCATCGATTATTTCAAGGAGCATGTCGGGCTCGACCTGACCAAGATGTATTCGCCGAGCGGCGTGCCCGACAAGGACCTCGTCGACAAATGGACCTGGGATTTCTTCCTGGAGGCCGCCGCCAAATGCCACAAGGCCGGCGTTCCGTTCGGCATGCCGATGGGCACCACCCCGGACGCGGTCAATTGGGTCGGCACGATGTTCACCGCCCACGGCGCCCAGATGGTCGACAAGGACGGCAACATCACGGTCAAGTCGGATGCGACGCGGCAGGTGCTCGAATGGTTCAAGAAGGCGGTGCCGCTGTTCCCGGCCGGCGTCTTCGCGTGGAACGACGCGTCGAACAACAAGGCGCTGATTTCGGGCCAAAGCGCCTTGATCATGAACGCGCCGAGCGCCTGGGCGGTGGCCAAACGCGACGCCCCGAAGATCGCCGAGCAGCTATGGACCTTCCAGCCGCCGAAGGGACCCAAAGGCCGGTTCATTACGGGGATATACCGGTTCCTGGGGATCTGGAATTTCTCGCCCAACAAATCCGCCGCGAAGAGCCTTCTTGCCTTTCTGTCGACTCGCGCCGCGGTCGAGCGCCTGGTCACCGCGAGCCAGGGCTTCGACATGCCGCCCTTTGACAAGCTGCAGGATTTTCCGGTGTGGGGCCAGGCCGAGCCGCCCAAGGGGACGCTCGCCAATTTCCCGCCGCGCGGCGACACGATGGTCTCGGTCACCGGCTATCCGGCGCCGGCCAAGATCGGGGTGCAGATCTACGCCCAGGGCACCGCGTGCAAGATGATCGCCAAATGCACCCAGGACGGCCGCTCGATCGACGCGGCAATGGATTTCGCCGCCACCGAACTCGAAAGCTTCATGCGGAGCTAAACCGGCCAACCAGACGGCAGCCTTGCTGCACGGCCGGGAGGAGGCTGTCTTCGCCGATGCCGGCTATACCCGGGCCGCCAAGTGGCACTGAGGAGACCCCGCCCCTTGCCACCGGCTCTCCCCCGCAGGCGAGGAGAGGGAGAGATGTGGCGCCCTCGGGCTGTTCTTTGCCAGGTCTACGTGCGCTCGCCACCTGTCCCTGTCCCTCTCCCCCCTGCGCCGCCTGCGGGGAGAGGGACAAGGGTGAGGGGCTTTTTCTATATCGCCTACAGGCGCTCCGCCCCGGCGCGGGCGCAGTCTTCGTCCTCCTGCGAGGTGCCGCCGCCGACGCCGCAGGCGCCGATGACAACGCCGGCCCGCAGGATCGGCACCGCGCCTTGGCCCATGATCATCTCGCCGCCCGAGGCGGCGTTGATGCCGCGCGGGGTCGGCTGGTCGGCGCGGGCCTGCATGTCGCCGCTGGCGCGCCCGAACGCGGCCGAGGCGACCGCCTTGCCCTGGCTGCCGTAGGCGCTGCCCCAGATCGCGTTGTCCATGCGCCCGAACGCGACGAGACGGCCGCCGGCGTCGACCACCGCGGCGCTGACCCTGATGTTGAGATCCTTCGCCTTCGCCAAGGCGCCGGCGACGATACGATTGGCTTCGTCAAGCGTCAGACTCATCGATACCCTCCCAAGCAACAAGCGCGGAACGCGCTTCTGTTTTGCCGGTGGAGGCTAGGCGCGGGCTCCCGACAAGTCAAACCGCGACGGGCCGGACCTAACCGCGATAGTGTGCGGGTCGAGGTTTTCGACGCGAGGCCGACACATGACAGGCTCTGGCCGGTTATCCCTCTCCGGCGACGACAGCACGCTGCCGGACGACGAGCGCGCGATGCTGGAGCGCGCCCGGGCGCTGATCCCGCGTCTCGCCGAACGCGCCCCGGCCGCCACCGCGGCGCGGACGGTGCCCGCCGACACGATCGCCGAATACCGCGCCGCCGGCATCCTGCGCATCCTGCAACCGCGGCGGTTTGGCGGCGAGCAAGGCCGGTTCAGCCTGTTCTCGCGGATCGTCGAGGAATTGACCTATGGCTGCGCGTCGTCGGCCTGGGTTTACGCGGTGCTGGCCGAGCATCAGTGGATCCTCGCGCAATATCCCGAGCAGGCGCAGATCGACGTGTGGGGCGCCGACCCCGAAGCGGTCGCCTCATCGTCGCTGGCGCCGCGCGCGGCCGCAAAGCGCGTGCCGGGCGGCTGGCGCCTCAGCGGGCGTTACCCGTTCTCGAGCGGCTGCGACTACGCGCAATGGGCGATCCTCGGCGCCTTTCTCGGCGAATTGGGCGATCCCCGCCATATCGCCTATCTGCTGGCGCCGCTCGCCGAGATCGAGATCGTCGACGACTGGCAGGTGCTGGGCCTCGCCGGCACCGGCAGCAAGTCGCTGGTATTGCATGATGTATTCATCCCCGAACACCGCTCGGTCATGGTCGGCGATCTGTTCGCCGGCACGCCGCCGGGCCGGCTGGTGCATCCCGAATATCCGGTGCTGCGCGCGCCGCGCGGCTTCCTGGTGTCGTACTCGCTGCCGCCGGTGTGCATCGCGCTCGGCCGCCGCGCCCTCGAAATCGTCTGCCGCTCGCTGAGCGGAAGGCTGTCGCGGGGGGTGACCAAAGTGGCGGAGTCCGAGGTGGTGCAGATGGCGGTCGGCGAGGCCGCCGCGGCGATCGATGTCGCGACGCTGATGCTGCACAGTGGGCGCGACAGCAGCACCGATGCGGTCAGCTCGGGCCGCCAGATCACCGAGGCGGAGGCGCTGCGCGCCCGGCGCGACATGGTCTACGCGCAGCATCAGGTGGGCTGGGCGCTTGAGCGGCTGTGCGAGTTGAGCGGCGCCCGCTGGGTCTACGACAGCGACCCGCTACAGGAGATCCGGCGCGATGTGATGACGATCCTGACCCACCACGCCGCGAGCCGGCAGGCGGCGATGGTGCCTTACGGCCAGATGCTCATTCGCGAAAATTCACATACTGCAACGGCTGCTCGATCTTGAGGCCGCGCAACAGCGCGATCGCCGCCTGCAGATCGTCGCGCTTCTTGCCGGTCAGGCGCAATTCGCCGCCTTGTACCGCGATCTGCACCTTCAGCTTGCTGTCCTTGACGTCGCGCACCAGCTGCTTGGCGAGGTCGGCGTCGATGCCCTGGCGCAGCACGATCGTCTGGCGCAGCGTATTGCCCGCCGCCTTCTCCGGCGTCTTGAAATCGAGCGCCCC
>CAMATN010000114.1 GCA_945861155.1 Rhizobium sp. Q54 | reverse complement strand
ATCCGTCTCGATCCCTAAAACAACACAGGAAAACACAAAAACAACCCCGATTTCCGCCGATTGATGCCGTTACCCGGCGCGTCGCGGCCAGAAATTAGGCCCGCATCGCCAAACCATCAGCCGCGCCGGCATTGCTCAGTGTTTCCTTAATCGTCGGGCGTAGGCCTAAGTTTATCGGAACCTCTAACAGCAATTTCTGGCGTTGCGGCCCCTTGCGGACCTCACAGTCGCTGGTTCGACGGTTCGCGTCCGGTTCGATAAAGCGCCAGCCCGCGAGCTGACGGCCTTTCATCCGGCCCTCACCGCGCCTTTTCCTCCACGGTCGTTTCGCCTAACGTAACACGCGAAGACGGCGAAAGGCCGGATGCGGCGGGGCGGAGGGGGAACGTGAGCAGCATCATCGACAGCTGCCGGCCGCGAGAGGGGATTCTCCAGGGGAGCTTCAATCCCGAGATTTCCCCGGCGAGCCTGTGGCAGGGCATCTCGCATTACGCCACCCCGGTCGTCCCAGTCGATGCGTCGGAGCTGCTGCGCGTGCTGGCAAAGCGCCTGTTTCTGCCGATCGATCCGACGGCGGCGAAAACCGCTGCGGCCATCTACGGCGAACTGTATGCGCGCAGCTCAGCCGCCTTACCTGATGAAGCCGTACGGGCGGATTACCAGGCCCGTATCGTGCGGATCTCGTTCGGGGCCAGAACTGGCGCGCACCCTGAGCGATCGTTGCAACGGCATCGCTGCGCCAGGGAGGGGGAATGAGCAACGGCGATCTGAACTGGATCACCAATTTCATCTGGGGCATCGCGGACGATGTGCTGCGCGACCTGTATGTGCGTGGCAAATACCGCGATGTGATCCTGCCGATGGTTGTCTTGCGCCGTCTCGACGCGGTGCTGGAGCCGAGCAAGAAGGCGGTCATCGAAATGAAGGCCGCGCTCGACAAGGCGCAGATCACGAACCAGGACGCCGCGCTTCGCCAAGCCGGCGGGCAGGCTTTCTACAACACCTCGCGCTTCACGCTGCGCGATCTGCGCGCCCGAGCGAGCCAACAGCAGCTCCGGGCCGACTTCGAGGCCTACCTCGACGGCTTCTCGCCGAACGTGCAGGAGATCCTCGAATCCTTCGAGTTCCGCAATCAAATCCCGAGGTTGTCGAGGGCGGATGCGCTTGGCACGCTGATAGAGAAGCTGCGTGATCCCTTGATCAATCTGAGCCCCACGCCGGTGAGAAACACGGACGGCTCGATCAGGCTTCCCGGCCTCGACAATCATGCGATGGGTACGATGTTCGAGGAGTTGGTACGCCGCTTCAACGAAGAGAACAACGAAGAAGCAGGAGAACACTGGACGCCGCGCGATGCCGTGAAGCTGATGGCGCGTCTCGTCTTGCTGCCGATCGCCGACCAGATCGAGTCGGGCACCTACCTCGTCTATGATGGCGCTTGCGGTACCGGCGGCATGCTGACCGTGGCGGAGGAGACGCTGCGGGAACTCGCCGAGGCTCACGGGAAGCAGGTCGCGACCCATCTTTACGGCCAGGAAATCAACGCCGAGACCTATGCGATTGCGAAGGCTGACTTCCTCCTAAAGGGCGAGGGCGAGGCGGCGGACAACCTGATCGGCGGGCCGGAGTACTCAACGCTCGCGAACGATGCGTTCCCGTCGCGCGAATTCGATTTCATGTTGTCGAACCCGCCCTATGGCAAGAGCTGGAAGAGCGACCAGGAGCGCATGGGCGGCAAGGCCGGCATTCGCGACCCGCGGTTCGTCATTGAGCATGACGGCAACCCGGAATACGGCCTGATCACCCGCTCCAGCGATGGGCAGATGATGTTCCTCGCGAACATGCTGTCTAAAATGAAACACGCCACCAAGCACGGCAGCCGCATCGCCGAGGTGCACAACGGTTCCTCGCTGTTTACCGGCGACGCCGGCCAGGGCGAGAGCAACATCCGCCGCTGGATCATCGAGAACGACTGGCTGGAGGCGATCATCGCCCTGCCGCTGAACATGTTCTACAACACCGGCATCGCGACATACGTTTGGGTGCTGACGAACCGCAAGGTCGCGCACCGTCGCGGCAAGGTTCAGCTGATCGATGCGACGGGCTGGTCAAGGCCGCTGCGCAAGAACCTTGGCAAGAAGAATTGCGAGCTGTCGGAGGGCGACATCGCGCGTATCTGCGACGCGTTCCTGGGGTTCGAGGAAACGGAACAATCGAAGATCTTCGACAATGCCGAGTTCGGGTACTGGAAGGTCACGGTTGACCGTCCCTTGCGATTGAAGATCGATCTGTCGGCGGCAAATCGGAGCGATTTCCGTAGAGTTTGCATCGAGGCCGACGAGGAGCAACTCGCTGACCTGGTTGACGCGGTGGCGAAGCGGCTTGGCGTTGGACCGCATGCCGACTTCAACCGATTCATGATCGAGGTCGAGGGCGATGCCGGGCAACACGGCGTCAAGATGACAGCCAAACGCCGCAAGCTCTTGCAATCGTCGCTGGCCAAACGGGACGAGACGGCAGAGCCCGTAATCGCCAGGATTCATCGCCCCGGGAAGATCGAACCCGATCCGCTGCGCGGGTTCTTCGTCGCGTCCATCAATGGCCGGCGATCCGTAATCGAATACGAGCCTGACGCGGACCTGCGCGACACCGAGACGGTGCCCCTCACCGAGCCCGGCGGAATCGAGGCCTTCATCCGTCGCGAGGTGCTGCCGCACGCGCCCGACGCCTGGATCGACGAGAGTAAGACCGCGATCGGCTGCGAGATCAGCTTCGCGCGCTATTTCTACAAGCCGCAACCACTACGCCCGCTCGACGCGATCCGCGCCGATATTCTAGCGCTGGACCGCGAGACGGAGGGATTGATGGCTGAGATCATCGGGGCCAGCCGATGATCGACGGGCTTCGCCCATATGCGGAGATGAAGCCGACCGGGCTGCCGTGGCTCGGCGATGTGCCGGCGCATTGGGAGGTTCGGCGCATCAAGACCCTGCTCAAGGAAGTCGATAACCGTACCAAGTCCGGCGGAGAACGGCTGTTGTCGCTGCGAATGAGGCAAGGGCTGGTGGATCACTTGGATGCGGGCGGGACTCCGATCCCGGCCGATGCCCTTGTCGGCTACAAGCTGATCGAGCGCGGCAATGTCGTCATGAACCGAATGCGGGCGGCGAGCGGCCTGTTCGGTGTTGCGCGTTCGACGGGTTTGGTTAGCCCCGACTATGCCGTCTTTGAGCCGAAATTGGACGCCGATACGGGCTACCTGCTTCACACCTTTTGCCTCCCGAGTCTGGCCAAGGTTTTTCGAGCCGAGTCCAAAGGGCTCGGCACGGGTGAATCAGGATTCTTGCGCCTATACACAGACCGCTTCGGCTCGATTTCGGTACCCCATCCGCCGGCTGAAGAACAAGCGTGCATCATCCGCTTCATCAATCACGCTGAGCACCAAGTCGCGAAGCTGATCCGCGCCAAGAGGAAGCTCATCGCACTGTTGAACGAGCAGAAGCAGGTAGTCATCCACCGCGCGGTTACCCGGGGCCTTGACCAGAATGTCCGCTTCAAACCCTCCGGGGTCCCCTGGCTCGGTGACGTGCCGGAACACTGGGAGGTGGTTCGCCTGCGTAACCTCGTGAGCCATGTGACAAGTGGTTCTCGGGGCTGGTCGAGATACGCCTCCGATGCTGGCCCACTATTCATCCGGATTGGGAATTTGACCCGCTCCTCGATTGATATCCAGCTTGAGGATATCGTCCGCTTAAACCTGCCGAAGACGGTGCTCGGCGAGAGCGGGCGAACGCGGATTCAGCCGGACGACCTCCTTCTATCCATCACGGCGTACATTGGCTCCGTCGCGGTTGTCCCACGCGGCCTTGGCGAGGCATATGTGAGCCAGCATGTAGCCTGCTGCCGGCCGAGGAAGGCGGCAGCAAACCCAAAATGGCTTGGGTATGTACTCCTCTCCCCCGTTGGTCAGATTCACGGCACCTTATGCATGTACGGCGGGACCAAGCAGGGGCTCTCGCTGGATGATGTGAAGAACTATGTCATCCTGCTGCCGCCGCCCCGTGAACAGGACGCGCTCGTTGCTCGAATTGAATCTGAAACGGCCGTGCTCGATGGGGGCATAAGAAGCGTTCAGCGTGAAATCGCTCTATACCGCGAGTTCCGCACCCGCCTTGTCGCCGAGGCGGTGACTGGCAAGCTGGATGTTCGCGCGGCAGCCGGGGCGTTAACCGAGACGGCCGGGGCGCACGATTCTCCCGAAGAACTCGAGGCTGCGGACGATTCGGCCGATGACGCTGCGGAAGACTCCGAATTCGAGGAGGCTGCCGCCTGACGATGCCGGTACCGACGCGCCCCAAGATCTATCACATTGTCCACGTCGATCGACTTCCCTCGATAATCGCCGACGGTTCTCTTTGGAGCGATGCCGTGATGGTAACGCGGCAAGGGACCGGAACAACGATCGGAATGAACGATATCAAGTTGCGACGCCTGAACAGACTTTCGCTAACCAGCCATCCGGATCTCAAGGTCGGAGATTGCGTGCCGTTCTACTTCTGCCCGCGATCAGTGATGCTATATTTTCTATGGCAAGGCAATCATCCTAACCTCACATACAGAAGTGGCCAAGGCCCCATCGTGCATCTGGAGGCGGATTTGAGAGGGAGTGTCTTCTGGGCTCAACAGAACAACCGGCGCTGGGCTTTTACCCTCTCCAATGCAGGTGCCTACTACTTCGAGGATCGATGCAATCTGGACCAGCTTCATGAGATCAACTGGGATGCGGTCAGGGCGACGAGATGGTCGGGTCGTGGCATCGCTGAGTCCGTCAAGGAAGGCAAACAGGCCGAGTTCTTGATCCACCAGTCCTTCCCGTGGAGCCTTGTCGACCGGATCGGCGTCCACTCTCGCGCGGTCGCGCAACAAGCAGCCGAAGCGATGCAGGGTGCGGATCACCGGCCGATGGTGGAGATCAAGCGAGACTGGTACTATTAGGCGGGGAGCGCCTCGATGATCGAATTCCGCACGGGCGATATTTTGACCGCCGACGCCGAAGCGCTGGTCAACACGGTCAATTGCGTCGGCATCATGGGCCGCGGCATCGCGCTTCAGTTCAAGAACGCCTTTCCGGCGAACTTCAAAGCCTATGCGGCTGCATGCCGGCGCGGCGAGGTGCAACCCGGCCGCATGTTCGTGTTCGAGACGGGCATGTTCACGAACCCGAAATACATCATCAACTTCCCGACCAAGCGGCATTGGCGCGGGAAGAGCCGCATCGAGGATATTGACGCTGGGCTCGCGGCCCTCGCGGAGGAGATTCGCGCTCGGGAGATCCGCTCTATCGCCATTCCGCCGCTTGGCAGCGGGCTTGGCGGATTAAATTGGGCGGAGGTGCGCGAGCGCATCGAAGCGGCGCTGCGCGGCTTCAACAATGTCACCATGGTCGTGTTCGAGCCGACGGGCGCGCCCGACCCGAAAGTGATGGCGCGCTCGCGCGAAACACCCGAGATGACGCCGGGTCGTGCCGCGCTGGTCGGATTGATGTACCGCTATCTCGGCGGGCTCATGGACCCGTTCGTTACCCTGCTCGAAGTGCACAAGCTCCTATATTTCATGCAGGAAGCCGGACAGCCATTGCGGTTGCGGTATGTGCAGGGTCCATACGGCCCTTATGCCGAGAACCTTAGCCACGTGCTCACGCGCATCGAGGGACATCTCGTCTCGGGGTACGCAGATGGTGGCGATAACCCCGAGAAGCAGCTCGAACTCGTGCCCGGCGCGGTGGAGGAAGCGGAGCACTATCTTCGAGACCACGCCGACACACGCACCCGGTTCGATCGGGTCGCCGATCTCGTAGCGGGGTTCGAGACCCCATTCGGGCTCGAACTGCTCGCGACCGTGCATTGGGTCGTGCGGCACTTGGGCGTTAGCACACCGGACGCCGTGGTAACGACGACCTATGCCTGGAACGACCGCAAGCGCCGGTTCTCGCCCCGGCAGATCCGCCTGGCGCTGGATGTGCTGCAGTCTAAGGACTGGCTCGCGGTGGCATGAACACCGATACGTCCGAGAGGGGGCTCGAAGCCCTCATCGTCTCTCAGATGACGGGACGAGCAGCCGCGTCACCCACTGGTGCCGAATTCGACGACAAACCCGAGCCTTATGTCGGCCTCCACAACTGGCTACTCGGCGATCCGCAGGATTATGATCGCTCGTGGACAGTTGACCTCGCGCAGCTCCGAGCCTTCCTCGGGCCGACACAGCCTACGCTCATCGCCGCCCTCGACCTCGAGAGCGATACCCCGACGCGCCAGAAGTTCCTTGCCCGGCTCCAGGGGGAGATAGGGAGGCGCGGCGTCATCGACGTGCTCCGGCATGGGCTCAAACACGGGCCGCTCGACGTTGTCCTGTTCTACGGAACGCCCTCGCCCGGCAATGCGAAGGCCGGGGAGCGCTTCATGCAGAACCGCTTCTCAGTGACGAGGCAGCTGCGCTACAGCCGCGGCGAGACAGCAAACGCGCTCGACCTCGCGTTGTTTATCAACGGCCTACCAATCGCAACATTCGAGCTGAAGAACAGCCTGACGAAGCAGACGGTCGAGGACGCGACCGAGCAGTACAAGCGTGACCGCGATCCGCGCGAGAAGCTGTTCGAGTTCGGCCGCTGCGTTGTGCACTTTGCGGTGGACGATGCCGAGGTGCGGTTCTGCACCCACTTGAAGGGCAAGAGCTCGTGGTTTCTACCCTTCAATCAGGGCTGGAACGACGGCGCCGGTAATCCGCCCAACTCAAACGGCCTGAAAACGGATTACCTCTGGACGCGTATCCTGGCGCCTCGGGGCCTCACGGACATCCTGGAGAGCTATGCGCAGATCGTTGCGCGAAAAGACCCGAAAACCGGCAGGGCGAAACGCGAGCAGGTCTTCCCGCGCTATCACCAGCTTGGTGTGGTCCGGGAGCTACTCGCTCATGCCGCAGCGCACGGCGCGGGCAAACGGTACCTGATCGAGCATTCGGCCGGCAGCGGCAAGTCCAACTCCATCGCATGGCTCGCTCACCAACTCATCGGGATGAGAAGGGACGACGCCTCGGTGTTCGACACGATCATAGTCGTCACGGACCGACGGATTTTGGATCAGCAAATCCGCGACACGATCAAGCAATTCGCGCAGGTAGGTGCGACGGTGGGGCACGCGGAGCATTCGGGCGATCTGCGCCGGTTCATCGAGGGCGACAAAAAGATCGTCATCACCACGGTCCAGAAGTTCCCGTTCATCCTTGACGATATCGGCAGCCAGCATCGCAACCGGCACTTCGCGATCATCATCGACGAGGCACATTCAAGCCAAGGCGGCAAGGCTTCGAGCGCGGTAAGCATGGCGCTTTCGGCCGCAGGCGCCGAAGAAGACGACGAGACGGTCGAGGATATGATCAACCGCATCATGGAAGCGCGCAAGCTGCTGCCGAACGCGAGCTATTTCGCGTTTACGGCGACACCAAAGAACAAAACATTGGAGATATTTGGTGAGGCGTTCTCGGAGGACGGGCAGATCAAACATCGCCCCTTCCACACCTACACGATGAAGCAGGCTATCGATGAGGGTTTCATCCTCGACGTGCTGAGGAGCTATACGCCGATCGACAGTTATTATCGGCTCGTGAAGACGGTTGAAGCCGATCCGGAGTTCGATACCAAGCGCGCGCAGAAGAAGTTGCGCCACTACGTCGAGAGCCACGACCACGCAATCCGGCTAAAGGCCGAGATCGTGGTCGATCATTTCCGTGAGCAGGTGCTCGCGCTCAACAAGATCGGCGGACAGGCCCGCGCCATGGTGGTAACCTCTGGCATCGAACGAGCCATCACCTACTTTCACGCAATCCGCGACTACCTCGGCGAGCGCAAGAGTCCGTATCGCCCGATCGTCGCGTTTTCGGGCGAGCATGAGTATGGCGGCGCCAAGGTAAGTGAAGCGACGCTCAACGGCTTCCCCTCGCGCGACATCGCCGATCGAATCGAGGAAGACCCCTATCGGTTCCTGATCTGCGCCGACAAGTTTCAGACCGGCTACGACCAGCCGCTATTGCATACGATGTATGTGGACAAGCCGCTATCAGGCATCAGGGCGGTGCAGACGCTTTCGCGGCTCAATCGCGCGCACCCGCAGAAGTACGACGTATTTGTGCTCGATTTTCAGAATGACACCGAAACTATCCGGAAGTCGTTCGAGCCCTACTACCGCACCACGATCCTTAGCGATGAGACCGACGCCAACAAGCTGCACGATCTGAAAAGCGCACTGGACGGATATCAGGTCTATGA
Organism: Rhizobium sp. Q54; assembly: GCA_945861155.1. Classification (GTDB taxonomy): domain Bacteria; phylum Pseudomonadota; class Alphaproteobacteria; order ATCC43930; family CGMCC-115725; genus DATARH01. The sequence continues at coordinate 7,781 of CAMATN010000114.1, read as the reverse complement.
CGACACGCAGCTCGAAGCCTTCGTAGCGCTTTATCTCGGCGGCGCCGATCGTGACAGACTGGACCCGATCCTCGACGCCTGTGTCGCGACCTACACGGAGCGGCTCGACGAAGACGGGCAGGTCGACTTCAAGGGCAAGGCAAAGGCGTTCACCCGCACCTATGCCTTCCTCGCCTCGATCCTGCCCTATGCCAACGCCGGCTGGGAGAAATTGTCGATCCTTCTGAATTTTTTGGTTCCGAAGCTCCCCGCGCCCAAGGAGGAAGACCTCTCAAAGGGCATTCTCGAAGCAATCGATATGGACAGCTACCGGGTGGAGAAGCGGGCAGCTAAAAAACTCCAGCTCCCTGATGACGACGGCGAAATCGGCCCGGTGCCCACCGATGGCGGAGGGCACAAGGCTGAGCCGGAGCTGGACCGGCTCTCGAACATCCTCAAAGCCTTCAACGATCAGTTCGGGAACCTCACCTGGGAGGATGCGGATCGAGTGCGGCGGCTCATCACCGAGGAAATCCCCCAGAGAGTGGCGGCAGATACAGCCTACCGCAACGCCAATACAAACTCCGACAAGCAGAATGCGCGTATCGAGCACGACAAGGCATTAGCGCGGGTGATCGTCGGGTTGATGAAGGACGACACCGAGCTGTTTAAGCAGTTCAGCGACAACCCGGATTTCAAACGCTGGCTCGCCGACACGGTATTCGAGATGACCTACGAGCAGCCTCCGGTTTGACTATATCCTCAGCTTACCGGCCAGCTCCTTATAGGGGCGTCCCGAGCGATTTCGGTAAACGCGGAGCGATGTGATGGGTGGTTTCGGCTCGAGCCGGTGGGGGCCGGCCCGGCACTGGGACAGAGGGTTTTATAAGCAGAACAGAGACTTTCCGTTCCCGTAGAAGTTTAATATAAGGTACCCATGGGAATAACATTCACTAAGACAGCGACCATTTCAGAGGCATCAACGGTCGGTCGGCTGATCACCGCCTGGCGGCGCGCCAGGAGCGCATCGTGCCGCTCCTCACCGAGTTGGAAAGCTGGATGCGCGTCGAGCGAGCCCGGTTGTCGCGCCATGCCGAGACCGCCAAAGCCATGGATTACATGCTCAAGCGCTGGCCGGCCTTCACTCGCTTCCTCGATGACGGCCGCATCTGCCTGACCAACAACGCCGCCGAGCGGGCGCTGCGTGGAATTGCGCTCGGCCGCCGCGCCTGGCTATTCGCCGGCTCCGATCGCGGTGGCGAGCGCGCCGCCGCGATGTACACCCTGATCGCCACCGCCAAACTCAACGGCATCGATCCGCAGGCTTGGCTCGCCGACGTTCTGCGCCGCATCGCCGACCATCCGGCCTCGCGCCTCGCCGAGCTTTTGCCCTGGCATTGGAAAAAGCCCGCCCATCAAGCCGTCGCCGCCTGATCCCTTTAACCCGCCGCGGTGCTCGGCGGATGCTTACTTACCAGGAGCGAAATCGAGCTGATCAACGCCATCATTGTCCGCATCGGCTACAAGATCCCGGAGCTTCACGATCCTGAATTCATCGATGCTCTGCCGCGGGAGGGTAGCAAGGCGGCGAATGACAGCCGCAAGCCAGATAAGCAGGCGATAGCGGCCCTCCGCCAGCAGGTGATGGAGCTAAGCGCACTCGGTCCCGTGAAACGCGGCTTCGCCTTCGAGGAGATCCTGAAGACGATGTTCGCTCTCCACGGTCTGGCGCCGCGGGAAGGATTTCGTCTGACAGGGGAGCAGATTGACGGGAGCTTTGAGCTCGATAACGAGACATATCTTGTCGAAGCACGCTGGCGCAACGAACGGGCGGCAATCAGCGATCTCCTGACGTTTTCCGGGAAAGTCGGCAGGAAGGCGCAATGGTCACGAGGGGTATTTGTCAGCTACTCCGGTTTTAGCGAAGACGGACTGCACGCCTTTGGCCAAGGGCAGCAGACGAATATCATCGGCCTGGACGGCCTTGATCTGTTCCACATCCTCTCCGGCAGCCTCGATTTGGATGATGTTCTTCGACGAAAGATCCGCCGCGCCGCTGAGACAAATCGCAGCTTCGTGCCGGTGCGCGAGCTGTTCGCCCACGTAACCTGAGCAAAGCCGATGCGCCTGTCCCGTATCCGCGTGGAGAACTTCCGGAACTTTTCAAACCTGGACATCGCGGTGTCGGGCAACGTCGTAGTCGTGGGCGAAAACCGCGTCGGCAAGAGCAACCTTCTTTACGGCTTGCGGCTCCTGGTCGACCCCACCTTGCCCGACAGTTCGCGCGAATTGGTTTTAGCGGATTTCTGGGAAGGGCTTCCGGCCCGTGATGCCGAAACGAAGATTGTAATTTTCGTCGAAATCACCGGGTTTGAGGATGATCTCGACGTGCTCGCCCTGCTCACCGATTACCGTCTCGCCGCGGACCCGCATCGCGCCAGGCTCACATACGAATTCCGGCCGAAAGCAGGTCTCGATCATCTGCCCCAGACGGACGACGACTACGAGTTTGTCTGTTTTGGAGGCGAGGACGAGGCGCGGCGGTTCGGCCACGAGCTTCGCCGCCGTCTCACCATCGATCTCTTGCCGGCCTTGCGGGATGCCGAGGGCGACCTGTCGAACTGGCGCCGCTCGCCCCTCCGGCCGCTGATCGAAGACGCTGCACGAGGTTTAGATGCGGAAGCCCTGGCAGACATCAGCCAGAGAATCGGAGAAGCGACAGCCGGCCTGATCGAGTTCGAGCAGATGAGGGCGCTGGAGGAGCTGATCGGCCGGCAATTCGTGGGGATGAGCGGCGAACGACAGGACGTAAGGCCGCGTTTGGGTTTCAACCCGACCGATCCTGCGCGGCTGTACCGCAGCATCCGCCTGCTGATCGACGAAGGCCGCCGCGGAATCGCCGATGCGAGCCTCGGCTCCGCAAATCTCGTGTTCTTGAGCCTGAAGGCGTTGGAGATAAGGCGGCAGATCGAGGAGAACCGGCGCGACCACACGATTTTAGCGATCGAAGAGCCCGAGGCTCACCTGCATCCGCATTTGCAGAGGTCCGTCTACCGGCATTTGTTCGAAAGCGTCGAGCCGGTCGGCGACGACCCTCCTCCGCCAATCTCTTTGCTCATGACCACCCACTCGCCGCACATCGCAAGCGTTGCGCCGCTGCGTTCGATTGTGCTGCTCAAAGATAACGGAGAAGACGGCACCGTCGGCCAGTCGGCTGCTGCGATTTCTCTGACCGATGGGGAAACCGCGGACCTTCAACGTTACCTTGATGTCACGCGGGCCGAGATCCTGTTCGCCCGTGGGGTCGTGCTAGTTGAAGGGGACGCCGAGCGCTTCCTGCTTCCGGTGTTCGCAAGGAGCATGGGGAGAGAACTTGACCACCTGGGCATCAGCATCTGCTCGGTCGGCGGCACGCACTTCCTGCCCTATGCAAAGTTTCTGGCCGGGCTAGGCATACCCTTCAGCATCGTCACCGACTGGGACCCTCAGGGTGGCGGCAGCAGTCTCGGAAAGAGGCGTATCGCGGAGGTCCTCCGGGCCGTGGAAGCCATCCGAGCGGGCGCCGTATCGAGGGGATTCGATGCGGCTCTGGCGGCAGAGGATGCACCGTTCCGCGAGACGGCTGCCACCCGCGGATGCTTCCTGAACGATTACACCCTGGAAATCGACCTGTTTCTTGAGGAATTCCACGGCCCGATCACCGAAACATTGCTTGAAGCGGGTTTCGGCGCCGCGCGTCAGCAGCGCATCCGCGGATGGGGCGACGATCCCCGGGCGCTTGACCGGGCGTCCTTGATCGCCCTGATTGACGAAATCGGCAAGGGGCGGTTCGCACAACGGCTGGCGGCAAAGATAGCGGGCATGGAACCGCCTGCGTACATTCGGCGCGCTATCGATTACGTGGTGGATCGTGCCTAGCAGCGCCCTCTATTTGCAGGCAGCCGAAGAGCTGAGGTGCAATCCGGGGCAATGGGATGCGTACAACGCCGACCGGCACTGCGTCGTCCTCGCGGGCCCCGGCAGCGGGAAGACAAAGACGCTCACCATCAAGATGGCCCGCATGCTGGCGGAAGACGTGCAGGAGCCGCGCGGCATCGCCTGCATTACCTACAACAATGAATGCGCCCGCGAACTGGAGCGCCGCCTCGGCGCGCTCGGCGTCGAGGCCGGAAGGCGGGTGTTCATTGGAACCGTCCATTCGTTTTCGCTGACGCAGATCGTGTTACCCTACGCGACGCCGGCCGGGCTGGCGCTCCCCGACAATTTTCGTGTTGCGAACAATCAGGAGCGCCGCGGTGCGCTGGAACGGGCGTTCGATCGGGTGATCGGGACGCCGGAAAATCCTCACAACGCGTGGCGCCTGCGGCTCGACCGCTACCGGCGGACTCACCTTGACCGTACAGCCGAGGCTTGGCGGACGGACGTGCCGACCGCGCGCCTGATCGAGGGTTATGAGCAGGAATTGCGGGCACGGGGATTGATCGATTTCGACGACATGCCCTTGCTGGCCATCCGGTTGTTGAGGGAGAACGACTGGATCAGGCGGGCTCTGCTCGCGAAATTCCCGATCCTTGTGGTCGACGAGTATCAGGATCTTGGCTATGCCCTCCACGGGATGGTTCTCGGTCTCTGCCTGCGAACGGGGATCAGGCTCTTTGCCGTCGGCGACCCGGACCAATCGATCTACGGCTTCACCGGAGCCAATCCGGCTCTGCTCCGCAATCTTTCGGAGCGCGAGGGCGTCGACTGCGTCCATCTCCGCTTTAACTACCGCTGCGGATCGGAAATCGTCCGGGCTTCTCATTACGCCCTGGGCGAGGCGCGGGATTACCGGGCTCCCGACGGCGCCGAACGAGGCTCCATCTATTTTCACCCGCGGCCGGGAAACTACGACGCTCAGGCCGAATTTCTGTTCACCGACCTGATTCCCCAGGCGATGGAACGCCAGCCGGGCCTGACCGGCGGTAGGATCGCAATTCTCTACCCTACGGCGACGATTGGCGACGCGGTAGCGAGCGCGGCACAGCGCCACGGGTTGCCCTTCGTGCGAACCGATGGAAATGCGCTGTATCCGCGCTTCAGCCGGGTCATGCGGTGGCTTGAACAATGCGCAATATGGTCCTGCGGGGGATGGGCGACAGGAGAGCCGCGTCTCTCGAGGATGATGGGGGAAGCCTATCGCCTCTTCTCCGAGTCTCTCTATGCCGAAGCGGACAGGCTGGCCTTTCAGAGAGAGCTTCTGGCGTTGCTTCTGGCGCGCCCCGATCCCGGCCTGAACCTGCATGCCTGGCTGATTGCGATGAACGACGAGCTTCTCCGGACCCGTTTCACCGGATGCCGGACGCTCGACGATGAGGCGGAGGTCCTCGGTGAATTTCTCGCCAAGACAGCGCCCGGCGGCACCGCTGCAGGGCTTACGCTCGGCCAGTTTGCCGGCCAGGGCGAGGGAAGCGACCAGATGGTCCTGAGTACGTTGCACAGCGCGAAGGGACGGGAATTCGCGGTTGTCGTTCTCTTCGGCATGGATGCTGGCCGCATTCCTTGGAACAACGCTTCGCAGGGCCAGGTCAGGGAGTCACGCCGGTTATTCTATGTGGGCGTCACGCGCGCGGAACGGGAGCTTCATGTCGCGCACAGTGCCGGCCTGCCCTCGCCGTTTGTACTTGAGGTCAGGGACCGTCTTGCGGAAGGTGGCGCATGAACCGAGGAGAGTCCTCCGGCAACCCCGCCCAGCGGCCGCGGCCCGATATAGAGGGCCGATGAAACGGCGGACTGTCGTCGTAGAAGGCCCTCTGGCCTTCCGCATGCGCCGCTTGGCGGCTGCCCGGAATTCCGAAGCAGGTCTCCAAATCATGACGTTGCCGCTTCTTGCGGCCCGTCTGGCAGGCGGATTCTGTCGCCCTGCGCGATCCCAGGATCTGGAACCCGCTATCAGGGCGGCGCTTGATCGAGGCGATTTCGTCGAGCTCGAAAGGATGCGCCAGCTTCCGGGCATGACGCGTTCGGTTGCCTGGACGCTCGGCAAGGCCTGGGATGCCGATATTTGCCTGACCGACTTCGCCGCCGGCAGCACCCGCGTTGCGGATCTGGCGTCGATAGAGCAGCGGGTTCGCGCGGCCTTGCCGGCCGGCGTGTTGACGCCTCAAGATCTTCGTGATGCCGCTTTAAGCCGCGTCGCACATGCCGGGGCGGTGCTTGGCGCCGTGGAACTGGACCGCGTACTGAACGTGGCGCCGGTCTGGCGACCGCTCTTGGAAGCATTGGCGCATGCGGTGGACTTGCACTGGCACGATTCGGGAGGGGCCGATCACGCCTGGTTTCCCGGAAAGGTGGTTGCGGAAGCCGCGCTACCTCGATCTCCGAACGAAGTCGTTTCATGCGCAAATCCCCACACCGAGGTTCTCGAGTCATTGCGATGGGTTCGCGAGCTGCTCGCTTCAGGTCGCGCCCGGCCGGAAGAGATCGCGATCGCCGCCACCTCGCCCGGAGCCTGGGATGATCATTTCCTGGTTCTCGCCGCAGACGCGGAGCTGCCGGTTCATTTTTCGCACGGCGTGCCGGCGCTTTCGACGCGCGAAGGTCAGGCCTGCGCCGCACTTGCCGATGTGCTCCTCAACGGTCTTAGCCAGGATCGCATGCGCCGCCTCCTCGGTCGTGCCGCGGGCCGCAGCGGCGCATTGGAGGAATTGCCGCGGAACTGGGCGGTGGGGCTCCGGCCAGGGGCCGGCCTGTTCGAGATCGATCACTGGCACCGGGCTCTCGACGATGCGGCCGCCCGCCGGCCCGAAGGCCTCGATCCGACGCCGATCCTCATGTCGGTCGTCGAACTTCTGGCGAACGGCCCTGCGATTGCGGAGCAGGCGGGCGAGATGGTGCTCGGATCGGCCGCCAGAGCGCTCTGGATCGAGGCCCTCCGTCGCGCGCCGACGGAAGCGCTCGAATTCTCCTTGCAGGAGTTGCGCGTGCCGGATGGGCGGGATCCCGGCGCGTCCGTCGCGTGGTGCCCCGCAAGTCACCTGGCGGGCGCGCCCCGCCCATGGGTCCGGCTCCTTGGTCTGACCAGCCGTTCCTGGCCTCGTCCCGCTGCGGAGGACCCGCTCCTTCCAAACCACATCCTGTCCCGGCATAAGCTCGATCCCGAGCCAATCACGCACCGGGACCGCTGCGCATTTGAGGTCATCACCAGGATGGCGTCGGGCGGGTGCGTACTCTCGCGAAGCCGCCGGGATGCGCAAGGCAAATTCCTGGCGGCAAGTCCCCTCCTGGGTCAGTCGAGCTCAACCGTGGTCTTGAAGCGCGGACGAACGCCGCGGCACGCGTTCAGCGAGGCCGATCGCCTTACGGCGCGGCCGTAGGACGCATCAGCTTCGCCGGCGATCGCCGCCGCCACGGCATGCTGGGCCGACTGGCAAAAGCCGGTGGTCACAACCCACGACGGACGCGTCCGGCCCGAGCACCCGATTGTCCGCCGTGCGGTCGCCGAGGTTCAGTCCGCCACCTCCCTGCGCCTCATGCTGCGCGACCCGCTGGCGTTCATCTGGCGCTACGCGCTGGGATGGCGCTCTACGATCGAGGATGACCAGCCGCTGAGCCTCGATGCGCGGACCTTTGGGGAACTCGTGCATGAGCTGCTGAAGCAAACAGTCGACGCGCTTGAACTGCGTGTTCCGGTCGAACGTGATCACGGATTCCGGTGGAAGATGATCACTCAATCCGGTGCAACGTGATCACGGATTCCGGTCGAACGTGATCACCCGATCCGGTGATCATGATCAACCCGGCGCGATGGTGTAGCGCTCCGC
>CAMATN010000113.1 GCA_945861155.1 Rhizobium sp. Q54 | reverse complement strand
CGACTGGTCGCACGAGGTGGTGGTGCTCGGCGGGGTGACGACCACGGTCAAGGTCGCCCACATCCGGCTCTGCCACAGTCGGATGTTCCTGGTGCGGGCCTATCCGCGCGAGACCCAGGAGATGGTGTTCGCGGCGCACGACCACGCCTGAGCGAACTGAGAGTCATTGCTGAAGGGGTGTACAACGCGCTCCGTGTCTATCTCGTCGTCTTAGAAACGTTGAAGCTTACGGGTGACCTATCGAAGTCACCGCATCCGTCACATCCACAAATACCAAAGCATGGCAGGCGTCATCATGACTAGTGAATCTTCTGCCCAACTTGAGGTGCCGGCAATGTCCAATCCTAAGTTGATAACCGGCATTCCCTTGCGGGGAATGGTTCCCAGGATTGCTGTGCCATTTCCAAACGAGGGAACCCGTAAGCTCGACGTTAACGCAGCGAAAAGGGTGTATAATGCTCTCGGTCCAATGGACAATTTGGGGACCCGCTCGCACGCTGCGGCACGTACTCCTCCTGTGGATGCGGCTGGATGACCGCACTCCCTTAAGGTGATTTGCGCTTCACCTCACCAGACGGCGAGCAGCTCCCTCATCCTGCTATCGGCTACAATCATTGCCTGCGCTACTAGCGTAATTTGTGCTGACGCCGATCAATAAGGTGTGAGATGATCGGGAAAGTTTCGCAAGCCGAAACCACCCTCATCCCATCACAGGCTAATCCCGGCAATTTTCCCGGGAGATTTTCAGCGATAATTAGAACAATTTCTGACCTGTTTAAAGTACTTGCGAACAGCTACCGACAGCTGATCATCGTCTCAAAGCCCGTACTCGATGAATTTAACCCCTGGCAAAAATGGAGATGAAGATGAAAAGCAACCTGAATGCCTCGTCAGTTCAACCAGTTTTGCGTTCCCCGATCCCCATGCGATCACCGGCAGCTCCAACGTCGCCCGACTATGAATTCCTTGCGTTCTTATTTATCAGGCGTCTGCTGGAGGAGATATCAACTCCCCCAGATGCGTATTGCCTGGACCGGCTGCTGAAACCGCAGTCTGGCCGGTCGGCTGGCCAACTCGTAGCGCAATTTGAAACGGAAAGCTGGTGCGAGACTGAAGATCGGAAGCGTGCAAATGGGTTGAGAGCCGCGGCTCGGCAAATTCCCCTGAACCGAGCTGATCTCGTCTCCCAGTACCATTTCCCCAAATCGTTTGTGACAAGGATGAATGAGGGTACCCGGGAATTGGCTCTGGACCTAGCCGCTCGCCTGGACATTAGCGCAACCGGCGGCCGCCTAACAACAGCTCTGCCATCAGCCATATTCAAGCGCATCCTGCGGCAACGACTCTTGGGGGCTATTCTCTCGCTGATTGACGACCACTCCAATATGCCACTCGAACTCGTCACCATCGCACACCGGAGTTGGCAGTTCCCGATCAGCCACTTCGTGCTGCCTCTGGACGGACACCCAACAGTTCAGCTAAGAAAGGATTTGACGGTCACTGGTGTATCAGATTCGGCCGGTTTTTTGATCGCCTACCCGGAGGTGGAGTTCGACCCTGCTGACGACGGATTCCAGGTCTACTTTCGTGGTATCGTCACTGGGGCAAAGATAAAGGCGCTGCAAAATCTGCGAAAAGCGCATGGTTACGATGGTGCATCCGTATCTTATCGCCCCATCATAGCTGGGCCGAGACCGTACTCTCGCGTCCAAATAGCAGCGGCACTGAATCGCTTTTGGCCGCAACAGACCTGGGGCACCTTTGGTTACCGACTGAAGCCAGAACGGCGAGCGGTACAGACCCCATTGCAACCAGTATATCAGCTCCTGTATTTGCGGTGGCTAGAGCGCAAGGCCATATCCGACACCTTTGTGTTGGATGGGGTGCGTATATGCGAGCGAAAGCTGCTATTGATATAGCCGAAGAGTGGCGGTCCCAGATAGCGCAGTCACTGTGCCGTCGCGAGGGTCAGTTAATCATCGTTGATAGTTGAAAACGGGCATTACACTCGCTCTATTCCGCGCAATCGGAGCTGCGTGACATACGCAGGGTGGCCGGCCGCAAGGTACAATTGCATGCTCCGGATCTATGTAAAATACATGCGAACGATTGGCTCGTTGTGGCAATCGCTCGCACGAAACTCCACACAGCAAAACGATACGCCTGGCAAAACTATCGCAGCAAAAGACTGACACGGACCACGAGGTAATTGGCCATATACCGTTACCGAGGAGAAACGAACATGGCGGGCAGCTTGACGACTGAGCAGTTGGAATTCTTAGGACCTCGACACCCCCAGCATCAGGCTTGGGTTCGGTTCGAGACCGTCGAGGCGTGTCAGCACGAAGACAAAAGCCGGGCGGCTGCCCTTAGGGAATTTGATGAAGGTCTGCTGTCATCGGCCTTCGGTGACAATGAGGATGAGTGGCTGTTTGAGAGCAGCGCCGACGAACTGGCGACGTTACTGGAGAACATCGCGGATCCAGACCGCAAGCTACCAGCACCGCCGTGTCTTGCATCGTCGGTGTATATGCGTAACCGGCGTATCGGGGTGCTCGGCGCGACCCTTGAGTTAGTCGCAGCCCATCCAGACCTTGATCGAGCTTGGTTCACCGCCCGCCATCCGGCTTTGCAGTTCCGTGCCGACGGCCGCGGCTCGTGGGCAACCGCCGAGGCGCTGACCCGCCTACACGAGCAGCTCCAGGTCCTCGGCGTCAGCTCCGCCACAGGGTTTCTGATCACTTTTCTCCATGGCCATTTGGATCCGGAGCGCGAGCAATTCCATCTGGAATACCGCGGGTTGGTTCTCGGCGATAAGCTTGAAGCGCTGCGGCAGCCGGCGCACCATACTTCATTGCGCCCTGCCCGTCGCGGGCTCGTTACCATCCATCCTATAACAGATCTGCGGCAGCAACTAACCCGAATGATGCCCAATTACTTGCGCGAGCGCCAAGCTGCAGCGCTCGGCAATTCACCAACCATCAACCGCATGCGTGAGCCTTATCACAGTATGTACCTGATGTGGTTGGCTAGGCGACGCTTGGCCGACCTGATCGTTGTCGATGGTGCGTTTTACTGGGATGGCGGCCTTAAATTGCGCGAGTGCTATGCCGGAAACCAGGCCGGCGCACTTGGCTCCTCGGCGTTGTCCAACCGCCCGCAATCGGCCGTGGCGGCGACAGATCAGCCACCACAGAGTTACCCCAAAGGCGCTCAGCAACGCCAAGCAAAGCCGCGTGACGTTCAGCGCAACCAATCTGCCAAAAAGTCGAATCGTCGCGTTATGGCAGTTTTTCCTAATCGCACCGAGACCATAAAGCGTCGTGATGATTTTGCTCCAGGAGTATAGCTCCAAACACCGTAATTTCGTAATCTGAACTGAGTACGAAAATCGGCAAATGCACTAAGTTGCCATCCCAATGTTTTGGTGATTGGTAATACAGAGCCTTGGTTTGTATCTGCCGACCTCCGGCGCTCATCAATGCGTTTGCGGCACCGCCCTCGGATGCTCGAAAACCGGGCGTGCAGACCGGGCTGCTGCCAGACCCTGCTCCAATCCCGGACCAGCTACTCACCGCACCGCGCCAAGCATTGGGCCAGGACGCATTGGAAGTGTTTTCGGCTCGAATGGCAGGGGACGTCGACCAGCGCCTGCACTTGTTGCATAGCCCAATCGCGCGCACCGATGCGCGATGCCGCGTCCCGAAGATGACCGAAGGCTTGCTGGACCAGCGCGACTTCTGGGTCATAGCCACCGCCGTTGAGCAACCGCCCCAAAGCGACCACCCCGATCTCCGCCGCGAATTTCGGGTCCTTGGCATCAAAATCCCGCGCGGCGCGCACGAGGGTCGCGGGCTCGGCCGCGTCGTCCCGCGCGCATAAGAGGGCGATGTCGAGGAGCCCAGCGTCTTTCGCCGCAGCGAACCACTTGCCGCGCTCGCCCCGTGTCTCGATCAGGTCGAGCAATACTTGCCGCCGGTCCCGGTCAGGGTAGCGCTTGATCGTTTCCCGGAAGATGGCGAGGTAGGTCGGGCCGGTGGCCGCCTTCAGCCCATAGCGATGGTAGGCGTCGTCGGCCCGACCGCTTTTGATCAACACCCCCTCGCAGAAGCGATCGATCCGGCGGTCGTCGTAACCTTGCGGCGTGCGGCAGCCATCGACATAGGCGATCGCGGCATCCCACGCCCCCTGCCTCGCGAGTGCCTCGGCACCGAAGTGGTGCCAATGCCACCATTTCTTCCGAGCGCACGCCAGCAGTTCGATCAAATCACCGTATCGCCCAGCCTCCAGCAGACAGGACAGACAGATCGCCGTGCCGGTGACGTAGCCGCCCGGCGGCTCATTGACCCAGACGCGCCGGATCAATGCGTGAAGCCGTTCCGCGTATTCCGCCATGAGCTCGGGGTAGGCGGCGATCTCGCCCCAGCGCTCCTCAACCGGCGCGAGATACTGCACACCATCGTCCAGGACCGCCTGGAACAGCCGTTCAAGCCATGCGCCCCGCGTCTTCACGTCAGCCGGCGCTGAGATCAGTATCGGGATCAGCTCGGCCAGTGTGCGATGGATGGCGCCACCGAGGGCGCCCGATGACGTGTCGATATCCTCCAGCGCTGGCCAGAGCCGTTCCATCAGCGAAACACAGCCTTCCGCCGCCAGCACACGGTCCGACTTGGCGACGGAATTGATCTCGCGGACCGCCTCCTTGAGCCGTTTGCTGGCAAGGGCGGATCCGCGCCAGCCGTAGGAGCGTGCACGAAACCTTGCCTTGAATGCCCATCGATGACCGCTGGTCATCGGTCGCGCCCAGCGATCTGCCGCCCGGAATAGAGATGGCAACCGAGGGCGGTAGCATGGAGATACCGCCGCACGGCAATCTCCGGTCTGGTACCCTTGCTACGGATCGCGGCCATGATCTCGCTGCGTCGTGCGGGAGGGGGAGACCCCATCATGGTCGATATGACCGACGACAGCATTGGCCAATGGTCGGAGCACCGAAGAAAGCTACGCCCGCCGCTCGGCCCGCTCCGAGGAACCGGCGCTTGGCAGTTTCGACAGGCTGGGGCCTTGATGGGTGATGGGTGATGGGAGGGGATTATCCGAGCAGCGATTTTGCCATCGAGGAAGACGGAGGGATTCGCCGCGTCGTCCATGTCCTGACGGGCATGACGATCGAGTCGGATCGATTGCCCACCGATCCAATGGTGGTGTCCTCCACTTATAGGGTCAAGTTCGAGGGTGATGTCGACCGCCCTGGGGAGGTTACCCAAGCGGCACTTCGACATCTTCGTGTCTGGCTGATGCGCAAATACGGTAAGCGGATGGGCGACCCTCCGAGGAGGTAGAACCCACCTCGCAACGAGGCTCTTGATCGTGGATTCGTCGAAACCTGCGACGCGACCATGCCCGCTCCGAAACGAACGACTCGCCTCAGGAATTTATGTCTTTCGGCTCGTGGATCGGATTCGTCGTTAGGAACTGCCGAGCGCTATGGGGGGCACCCCACTATCAGGAATTGGGATCATACGATAGGCCGCAATCAAAAAGCGCCGCCATCGGTACCAGTGCAGTACGCGCGAATCACCTACAAAAATCCAGCAGGATTACCAGCGTAGAACCCCTCTGAGACGAGTTATAGCACGTTTATAACGGCAGCTCATGGTTCGATGCATCGGGTTGTTGTGACGGTATTGGCTGGATTATCAATCCGAGGCGATCCAACAAGCAACCCGAGGTGTTGCACAAACGACAGCTCCGCCTATAGGTTCTCCGACTGATCAAGGAGAGGACGATGGCTGAGCAAACCTTCGCTGACTTTATTACCCGGGACCGCGAGCGGCTGCATGCTGAGCGGGAGCAGATTTCCAACCAGCAGCACGAACTGGAAGGCAAGCTCGCCGACATCAATCGCGAGCTGGCGGCGATTGATGCCTACGAAGCTGCTAAAGCTGGCAACGCTCCCGCTGCCGCCCGTCAACCCCGTGCTGCTCGCGCGCGTACACAAGCTCGCAGAGGCAGCAAGCGCGACGCCTTGATGCAAGTCATCAAAGGCAACCCGAGCGGTCTTACCCGCGGAGAGATTTTAGAACGCATGGGAGTGAAGGGCGACAAGTCCGGCGAGATGTCGGTGTCGAACGCGCTGACCGCGTTGACCAAGGCGAACCAGGTGACCCGCCGCGATGGGCGGTACGTTGCTGCCTGAGCCTCAGCCGTGGCTGATCACGACCTTGCCGAAATGGGCGCGGCTCTCGAAATAGCGGTATGCATCGGGCGCCTTCTCGAACGGGAATACCCGATCAACGACCGGCCGCAAGCGATGCAGCGCGATGGCCCGGTTCATCGCCTCGAAATCGGCCCGACCGCCGACGCTGATCGAACTGAGTGTCATGCCGCGCCCGCCCAGCAGCAGCGGGTCGAGCATGACGCCGGATCGCGACAGGCTCGATCCGATCAGGCTGATATGCCCGCCGACGGCCAGCGCTTTGATCGAGTTCGCCAGCGTTCCTGGCCCGCCGATTTCGACGACGCAGTCGGCTCCCCTGCCGTCGGTCAGCTCGACCACTTTCTCGTGCCAGTCCGGCGTTTCGACATAGTTGATCACGGCGGCAGCGCCGAGCGCCTTGAGCCGTTCGGCTTTTGCGGCGGAAGAGGTCGTCGCGATCACCTGGGCACCCAGCAGGCGCGCGAATTGCAGCGCAAAAATCGACACACCGCCGGTACCTTGGGTCAATACGGTGTCGCCCGCGGTGACGCGGTTATGGCCGGTGAGCGCCACCCAGGCGGTCACCGCGGCGCAGGGTAAAGTCGCCGCTTCCGCGAACGAGAGGTGGGTCGGCATAGAAACGGCGGCTTCCTCGCTGACGACGGCGTACTCCGCCAGCATGCCGTCGAGATTGGCGCCGAGTCGGTCAGTCAGATAGTCCGGTTTGATCGGTCCACCGAACCAGCGCGGATGGAAGCAGCCGATGACCCGGTCCCCGACCGCAAAACGGCTAACGCCATCACCCACGGCGGCAACCTCGCCGGCGCCATCGCTCAGCGGCACGACTCCGAGCTTGGCCGGACCGCGCCCGCCACCCTTCAGCACCATCAGGTCGCGGTAGTTGAGCGAAGTCGCGCGCATCCGGACGAGAATTTCGCGGGTGCCCGGTTGCGGATCGTCGCCCGCTCCCAGTACCACGCCATCAACGCTGCCAAAGCTCTCGATGCGATAGGCTCTCATACCGCCCCCTAATCCACGTATAATATCGGCGCAGGCTGATGCATCGGGGGGATGTGCCCGAGCGCGCCCTCAATCTGAGATCGCCAATGTCGACGAGTGCATCCTGTTAAGGGGCGGTGATCGGCGGCTTGCCTTCTTCGGCGCGGACTTCGTTGATGATCTGCAACACGCGCTCGCGATAGGGGCGGAACTGCATGCCGAATTCGGTCACGACGCGGCTGTTGTCGATCATGAAGTTGCCTGATCGCTCCCGGCCGCCGGTTTCGTTCTCGAACGTGATCTGCGCATCGGGCAGAAACTCGCGCACGATATCGGCCAGGTCGCCTAGGCTGATCGTATGGCCGCCGGTGTTGTAGATGGCGTGGTCCGGCTTGTCCTTCATGACCACCCGGGCGAAGATTTCCGCGATCTCGTCGACGTGGATCGGCGCGCGCATCGTGTCCTTGTACGGGAACTTGACGGGCTTGCCGCGCGCCGGATTCGTGATGCAGAAAACGTGGTCGACCTAGCCGACCACCTTGTCCGGGCCGGTCACATTGGCCGGTCGGATCGTCGTGATCTCCATGCCGTGCTTTTCGCGGTAATCCTGCGCCTGCCACTCGTTGAAGATCTTGTGCATCGCGTATTGCAGGTGGCCGTGCTTAAAATCGTCTTCGTTGACGATGCGCTCGCCATAAAATTTCTGCTCGCCGCTGACCGCCACCGAACTGGCATAGACGACCCGGTTGCACCCGGCGAGGCGCGCCGCCTCGAAGCAGTTGTCCATGCCGAGGATGTTCAGCTTGAACGCGACGCGCGGCGGCAGGTCGCTGCTGATGTAATAGGCGAGGTTGATCACCCGGTCAGGCTTCACCGCCGTCAACGCGGCCATCACGTCGTCGAACTGGCTGACATCGCCGCGCAGCACCCGCACCTTGGCCAGCTCGCTGAAATTGGCGGTCTGCGGGTTGATGTCCATGACCACGGAGTCTTCGCCCTGCTTCGCCAAAAGCGGGATCAGCCGCCGGCCGATAAACCCGGTGCCGCCGATGATCAACGTCGTCATGTGCGCTTCTCCCCTTTTGCGAAACGGCGTGGCGGAATTGTTGGCGAAAGCGTAGTCCCGCCTCGTGCGGCGGCGCAACCGTCAGCGTCCCGCTATCGGCCCGCGATACACCCGTGCCACGACCTGACGCGAGAAATCTTCGGCGAGGCGCCAGTTGGCGCGGTAGCCGCTGGCGCAGGCCGCATGAGAAGTCTTCGTTGCCGGGCGGTCACCCTTCCCGAGAGGACATCGCGATTGGCCTTGCGGTGGCAAGCCGAACCATTCAACAAACAACCTGATCGATCTGTGGAGCGGCGGCCGATGCTGTTGACCGGCTTGCCGTTCAGGGAAACCCCGGCGGGCAGCGGCCAAGCGCGCCGTCCATTTGCCCCATCGCTTGACGCGATCAAGTATCGCAGCGCGCTGGGAAACAGGTGTCTGGGCGTCCGCGAAGCCGGGATTGATCCGCATTCTCCCGGGGAGACCATGAATTTTGCTTATTGGATGCTGATTGCGGCGGCGATGCTGCCCTACCTTACCATCGCGCTAGCCAAGTCGGCCGGTGCTATCGACAATCGCGCGCCGCGTCCGAGCTTGGAAAGCCTCTCGGGCTGGCGCCAGCGCGCGGTCGTTCCCGCGATGTATGCAATGCCCCCCACCACCACCAGGCAGTTCGGGAGAAGAAAATGAGATTGATGCTAGGGTTTGCTGCCGGCCTTGTCGGGATCGCGCTCGCAATGCCCACGGTGGCTGCGGAGACGCCCAAACGCGGCGGTACGCTGACCTTCATGATCCCGGCGGATGCGCCACCAAGCTTCGACGCGCACCGCGAGAGCACCTATGCGACGGTACATGCGGTGGCGCCGTTCTACAGTCTCCTGATCCGGATCAACCCGGCAAACCCCTCCTCGACGACCGACATCGTCTGCGATCTGTGCACCGAGATGCCGCAGCCGACCGACGACGGCCGGACCTACACCTTCAAGATCCGCGACGGGGTCAGGTTCCATGATGGCTCGCCGCTGACGTCCGCGGACGTGGCGGCGACATGGAACTACCTGGTCTTTCCGCCGCAGGGGGTGCTGAGCGCGCGGGTCAGCAATTTTTTGATGATCGACAAGATAGAGGCGCCCGATCCCGCGACCGTCGTGTTCCGGCTCAAATTCGCCACCGGCGCATTCCTGCCGGCAATCGCCAACCCGTTCAACCTGATCTACCAGAAGGCTGTCCTCGACAAGGACCCGCACTGGTACGAGAAGAACATAATGGGGACCGGCCCTTTCAAATTCACCGCCTACGAAACCGGTCAGTCGATCAAGGGGGTGCGCAACCCTGATTATTATGACAAGGCTCTGCCTTATCTTGAAGGATTTATCGCAATCTTTGCCGACAAGCAGGCGACCCGGGTCGATGCGATCCGCGCCGACCGCGCAGCGATCGAGTTCCGCAGCATGCCGCCCTCGGCTCGCGACGAACTGGCCGGCGCGCTCGGCAACAAGATCACCGTGCAGGAGGGCGACTGGGATGTCGCCAGCGCGGCAACCCCCAACCATAAGAAAAAGCCGTTCGATGATGTCCGAGTCCGCCGCGCCCTGACCTTGGCGATCGATCGTTGGGGCGGCGCTCCTGGCCTCTCCAAGATCGCCATATTGCACACGGTCGGCGGCCTTGTCTTTCCGGGGTCACCCTTGGCGGCGACCAAGGAGGAGTTGCAGCAGATCGCCGGGTTCTTGCCCGACATCGGGAAGTCGCGGGCCGAGGCAAGGCGGCTGCTCAAGGAAGCGGGGGCCGAGGGGCTCTCCTTCGAACTCCTCAACCGCAACGTCGACCAGCCGTTCAAATATGTCGGCGCCTGGCTGGTCGACGAGTGGAGCAAAGTAGGGCTCAAAGTCACCCAGCGGGTGGTGCCGACCGGCCCCTGGTTCGATGCGATGCGCAGCGGCAATTTCGATGTCGTGGTCGAGGCTCCAGGTTACGGGATTGTCAACCCGCCGCTCGACGTGCAAAAATTCCTGCCGGCTTCGGTTTCGTCCGAGAATTACGGCCACTACGAAGACGCAGCCCTGGTCGAGCTCTATGAAAAGATGCTGCATGAGCCGGATCCGGGCAAGCAGCGCGCCCTGATGCGCCGGTTCGAGACACACGTCCTCAACGACCAGGTGCATCAGATCTGGGGGCTGTGGTGGCACCGGATCGTGCCGTACCAATCCTATCTCAAAGGCTTCAAAATCGCTCCGACCCATTTCATCAACCAGGATCTGGCGAGGCTCTGGCTCGATAAATAACAAAACCCTCGGAGTGAAACGGCCTAGGCTTCGCCGTAATGAACCCGGCGGAAGTTGCGCGAAGGGATCAAATCATCGACATGCACGTCCCACAACGAGGCGCCGTCCTGCGCCTGGTGCTGGCGAAACAGGCCTTCCAACTGGCCTAGGCTGGTCACCTTGGTTCCGTTCAGGCCGAAGCCGCGGGCGACCTTCGCAAGATCGCCCCGGCCGTGGGTCGCGTGCATCGGGTCGACACCATAAGCGCGGAACTTGTGCGTTTCTGCCCCATAGCCCCCGTCATTGATGATGCAGATCAATAACTTGACACCGTGTCGCTGTAAGGTCTCCAGTTCCTGAATGTGCTGATAGAGGCTGCCATCGCCGTCGATCAACAGTACCTTGTCGTTGTTTCGCGCGACGGCAACACCGATCGCCGCCGACAGGCCCGAGCCGATTGCGCCGAAATCGATCGGGATGTGATACTTGCCGGCCGGGCGGCCGCGCAGGTGTGTCATCGCAAAACTGAAGCAGTGGCCGCCGGCGACGATAATGTCCCAATCCTTCGGGATCGCGGCGTCCAGCTCCTTGATCACGGGACGCGGGTCGAGCGTGCCGGGGGTGGGGGTGTAGGGCTTCGGGTCCGGATTTTCGGCAGTCGCGGCAATCTTCGAGGCTACTTCGTTGCTGCGCCACCCTCGCCGTCGAACGCCCTTTTCCTTGAGCCGAGCCACGACGGCCTCGGCCGCCGCCCTGGCGTCGGCTTGGATATGCAGATCGGCGGTGCGAAGGCCCTGCCACAGGCCGCGCGGCTGGGTGTCGATCCGCACCACTTTGGCATTAGGAAATAGATAGCCGCCCTCGGTCGTATAGTGGCCGAGTCCGGCTCCGGCGGCGATCACCAGATCGCTTTCGGCAAAGTACTCGCGGCCGAGATCGGTGGCGAACGTGCCGGCGATGTCGAGCGCGAACGGGTTGCCGTCGAAGAGACCCTTGCCGAGCAAGGTCGTCGCCAACAATGCCCCGCTTTCCTCAGCCAGCGCTTCGAGCGCGCCCTTTGCACCAGACCAGGTCGCACCGCGCCCGCCGATGACGATCGGCCGCTCGGCTTCGGCGACCATCGCCGCGACCTCGTCGACCAGCGCCGGATCGGGCCGCAGCACCTGGGCGCGCGGCATCAGGTCGGTCGACGGGGTGTAATCGGGCAAATACGGAAACTCCTCCTTCTGCAGGTCGAGTGGCACGCTTAGCACCACCGGCTTCCGTTCCGCACGGGCGACGTAGAAGGCCTCGCGCACGCAATCGAGCGCCCGGTCCACCGAGCGGATCGGCACGAAATGCGCCCCCGTTCCCAGCGCTAGCGGCGCTTGATCGATCGATTGCAGGTACCAGGACGCATTGATTGGCGCATCGCCCGCAAACACCACGACCGGGGCATTGCCGCGCGCCGCCATCGCCAGCGCCGTCATGATCTGGGTATAGCCGGGACCGCAGGTTACCGAGGCGACCCCGACCTTGCCGGTGGCGCGCGCATAGGCATCGGCCATTGCGACGCAGCAATGCTCGTGGCGAGCGTGGATCAGCGAAACCTTTTGATTGTCGGCCATCGAGGCCGACCAGTACATATTGGCATCGCCCATCAGCGTGAACAGCGTGTCGACGCCTTCGGCGGCGAAGGCTTGCGCCAAGACATCGCAAACTTGGTTATCGTTCATCGTGCTTCTCTCTTTCCCGAAAAGACCTGCCGCAGCCACGACCTGAACATGCGCCAAAGCAATTTGCCGCCGCTTAGTTCCGCGGCGGCGGGTCGACCCGCGGCTGGCGCCATTTGCGCGTCAATCCATCCCGCTTCCACCCGATGAGGACGTTCTTCGAGCCGCTCCGACGACATCGGCGCCTTTTCCTCGCGGGCAGGATTAGCGATCCCAGCGGGTGGTTCCGCGACCAGCTTCGCGACGTTCTCGGCAAACTCGGCGAGGATCGCGCGGGCGAGGTGCACTCCGCCCGCATTGGCGAAGGTTTCCAACGGTCCCGTCACATTGAAGTTGCCTTCGACCTTCAAGAGGGTGGTCTCGGTCCCCGTGGCTTCGACGACCCCCGATGCGTTGGCCCGCGAGGCGCCGCGTCCATCGATCCCGCGCCCCTCGATTGTGCAGCGCCGCGCCGCGTGGTCGTAGGCAAGCTTCGCCTCGCCCCGAAACTGCGCCACGGTCGGGCCGAACTTGACGCGCATTGTCCCCTGATAGGCACCGTCGTCGTCAGTCTTCGTCAGAGTTGCGCCTGGAATGCACGAGGCAACGAGAGCCGGGTCGGATAGCAATGGCCACACCGCTTCCGGCGGCGATGCGATCGAGACCTGCTCGCGGATCGAAATCATCGCGTGAGGCTCGCGCCGGGCATAGCCAAGCGCGGGGTACCGGGCCGGACCGGGTCAGCACCTCCCGGAGGCCGGGAGCGTGCTCGGGTTCGGGCTTGGCATGGATGTGACGGCGCAACGCGATCGCTTCCGGCCGCAACTTTTGGCCCTGGTCGAGGGAACCCCTCAGCACCGGCGTCTCGGCCATTCTTCCTGTCCTCCCGATCAAGCGTG
This sequence comes from Rhizobium sp. Q54, assembly GCA_945861155.1. Taxonomy (GTDB): domain Bacteria; phylum Pseudomonadota; class Alphaproteobacteria; order ATCC43930; family CGMCC-115725; genus DATARH01. Next base: position 3,245 of record CAMATN010000113.1, on the reverse strand, counting down.
TCGCGGCAGCCGTGTCCTTTGGTAACCAAACACCCGCGCTGCATCCGGCTGGGCATCTGTCCTTCGGCAAAGGTATGTCCCATCACGATCCTTCTCTATTAAACTCGCGGTGGCGCCAGGCGGTAATCCGAGGCGCGCTCGGCGACGCCTATCTGCGCTGTGCCGCTGTTTGAACCAAGTATCTCCAACCTCATCCTGAATAGGCCAGAATGAAGACAATCCTTTCTCATGCGAACCTGATCGACTGCGTCGAGCCCAAGGTACGGCCGGATACTGCCGTGCTGATCGAGGATGGCCGCATCAGCGCCATCCTGCCAAGCGGAGAGGCTGGCAGCGCCGGCGACGCGCAGCTGATCGATCTCAAAGGCGGGTACCTGATGCCCGGCCTCTGGGACGTGCACATCCATCCCGATTACCTGTCGCTCGACGAGATGCCGCTCGCCGATCAGGTGACCTTGTTCGGCCACCGGCTTGCCGCCGCGCTGACCGAATCCGGCATTGTCGGACTGCGCTGCGCCGGCGCCCATCACTTCATGGACGTCGCGTGGAAGCGAGCCTTCGACTCTGGACAGCATGTCGGCCCTCGGCTGTTCGCCAGCGGTTATTTCCTCACCACCACGGGCGGGCACTTCCTGACTTCGGGTCATGCGCTGGAGGTCGACGGCCCCTATGGTTGGGTGAAAGCCATCCGCGAGCAGATCAAGAACGGCGTTGACCACATCAAGCTCAACCTCTCGGGCGGCATCATGGGGCCGACATGGGACCTCCACACTCACTCATTCCTGCTCGACGACGAGATCCGTGCTGCCTTCGAGATCTGCCGAAAGCGGGGTTTCAAGGTCATGGCGCATGCCGCCAACCCGGATGCGGTTAAGAATGCAATCCGGCTAGGCGCTCATAGCATCGAGCATGGCTACATCATGGACGACGAGTGCATCGCGCTCCTGCTCGAGCACGATACCTGGTACGTGCCGACCCTCGCCATCAGCCATCTTACGGACAGTCAGGCCACCAACCCGTTCGAAGCCGCCTGGGTTGCCGAGCGCGGGCTCTCGCAGGCCCTGTGTTGCCGTGCCGAGGCAGCCTCGGACGTGCACGCCACGTGGTTCCGCAAAGCGCTTGATGCCGGTGTACGAATGGCATTGGGCTCCGACATCCGCCCTCTGAAGGAGGCCGCGCTGCTCGAGATGGGGCTTTGGGTTCGCGACGGCGCTACGCCGTGGCAGACGCTGGTAGCGGCCACGCGCCATGGCGCTGAGGTGTGCGGCGTCGGCGCCGAACTGGGCACAGTGGAGGCGGGCAAGCTCGCCGACCTGATTGTGGTCGGGGCCAATCCGCTCGAGGACATCTCCAATGTGCGGCATCTGCAGCTGGTCCTGAAAGAAGGCCGAGTAGTATCGGACAAGCGCCATCTGAGTGGCGCCATTCCACAACAAGGGGAACTGCCTTCTTGACCTAGCTGTCGTTGTTGCCAGCGTGCTGAAATCAGTGGCATCACCGGCCGATAGCTGCGCAGCGGCCTCGGCCGCGCGTCGAGGCGCATCCTACCGCCCCAGAATCCTGTCTCCGAACGCCCAGTAGATGAGCAGCGCCCCGGAGATGAAGATCGGGCCGGCGATCGTGTGAACCAGGTGGGGCCCCCAGATGCCCGCCCACGAGTCGATCATGGGCGAAATCTTGCCGTCGGGGTCGTAGAGCACGGCGATCTTCTGGCCGACGGCATAGCGCGAAGCCCGGGCGCCGGCGCCGATTTCGGAGACGAATCTCTGGTCGCCCCTCCGCTCGGGACGGAACTTGATCTCCGGAAAGTGATACTCTGCCGTCCTCCCGGATTCGTAGTCTGTGGTTTCCTGGCGTTTCTCGATCCAAACGATCTCGCCCTCGGCCGGCCGGAGGCGGCGCCAAGCCGCAAAACGGCGGATGAGTGCACGCACCCCTGCGACAAACAGGCCAACGCCGGCCAGAAAGAAGGCCACCATCATTAAGCCGACGACGTATCGCATATCGCGTGTCGCTCCACGGACGGGCGTTCCGGCCGCCGCCGCGCACTCTATCTTGATTCGCCTACGTCGCCTCCCGCTTCATATTGCTGCCATGCAGCCGAGTCTTTCCCCCGAAGAGTACGCCACCCTCGTCGCGCTGCTGCGCGAGACGGTTGGAGGGGGTCTGTGCGAGCTTAGGGTGAGGACACAACCGGTCGCAAGTGTTCTTCACCTCATGTGTTCATGTCCGTCGGTTGATGCGATTCGTCTTTTTCTGCCTGATCGTCACTGCATCGGTCGACCGGCCACGACACAACCGTTCGCCCTTGAGCCCGGCCATGGCCACCTCGACGTCTTGGCGATCGCAGAGGGGTTGGCCCTTTAAGCAGGGGCGGTCAGCGTCGCCGCGTCGAAATTGTACACGCGGGCGGTGTTGCCGCCGGCGATCTTGGCCTGTTCGGCTTCCGGCACCCCTTCCAGTATCTCCGCGAGGATTTTCCACGATTGGGGAAACGTCGACTCGCTGTGCGGATAGTCCGAGCCCCACATCATGTTGTCGACGCCGATGACGTCGCGCAGGCGAATGCCGATGGCGTCCTCCTGGAAGCTCAGCACGACGTTGCGGCGAAAGAAGTCGCTCGGCAGCATCCCATCCTTGAAGCGGTAGATCGCTTCGCCGTGGCGCTCGCGGTACGTGTAGTCCATTGTGGACAGCACGTGCGGCGCCCACGCCAGCTCGAACTCCACGATGGCCAGCATCATCCGGGGATGGCGCTCGAACACGCCGGAGAAGATCATGTCGCACATCGACAGCGCCGGATAGAACGCTTTCGTCGCGCGGCTGCTGGCGTCGCGCAGCGTCCCGGGACCGGCCCCGCGAATCTTGCCCTGGCGGCGCGTTGCCGTGTGCAGGCTGAGCGGCATTTGGAGCGCCTCGGCGGCGGCCCAGAACGGCTCGTACTCGGGCTGGTCGTAGCGCCGGTCCTCGTGCGGATATTCGGTGATCATCGCACCGCAGAGGCCAAGGCGGGCGGTGCGCTCCAGCTCCCTGGTCGCGTCCCGGACATCGTCCAGGTTAATCATCGCAATCCCTTTGAGCCGGCCGGGATCGGTGCTGCGTGTTCCGGTCGAACGTGATCACGGATTCCGGTGGAAGATGATCACTCAATCCGGTGCAACGTGATCACGGATTCCGGTCGAACGTGATCACCCGATCCGGTGATCATGATCAACCCGGCGCGATGGTGTAGCGCTCCGCGGCGC
>CAMATN010000112.1 GCA_945861155.1 Rhizobium sp. Q54 | reverse complement strand
CGTCTCGATCCCTAAAACAACACAGGAAAACACAAAAACAACCCCGATTTCCGCCGATTGATGCCGTTACCCGGCGCGTCGCGGCCAGAAATTAGGCCCGCATCGCCAAACCATCAGCCGCGCCGGCATTGCTCAGTGTTTCCCTAACGCGGAGGGCGCTTTGCACATTCTCGGCGTCCTCCGCGGTAAAGCTTTATGTTCTGGTGGTACGAGTCAGATGCTTCACACCCACCTCGTCATCCCGGCGAAGGCCGGGATCCATGTCTGCCGTGGATACCGGCCTTCGCCGGTATGACAAGAAAGGGGTGCGCTACGTTAGGTGTTATCTACGAACGAGCACACGGCCGCAATCCGCGGACGCTCGACAAGGCACGCGCCTATGTCGCCCTATGCGCGCCGTGAGGAGCGCATCCTAAGGCATTGAATACGGCATCATCTGAAGCCAAATCTAACCCCTTCGATCGGAGGGCGGGATGCGCACGACCATAGCGCTTGACGATGAACTGCTGGCGAAGGCGCGGGTCTATACCGGATTGCAAGAAAACGCCGCAATTGTCCGCGCCGCGCTAAAGGCTTTGATCGAGCGCGAGAGCGCGCGGCGATTGGCGCGGCTCGGCGGCAGCCAACCCGAGTTGACGGCAGCGCCACGGCGACGTGCGCCGACACGTTGATCGCCGAACGATGATCCTCGTCGATACCTCGGTCTGGATCGATCATTTACGGGTTGGCGACGAAGACCTCGCGGCTCTTCTCGATGACGGAGAGGTGATGACGCACCCATTCGTCATTGGAGAGCTGGCGCTCGGCCATTTGCGGCAACGGGAGACAGTTCTGGCCCTCCTCAACGATCTGCCGCAGGCGACTGTCGCGACGGATCGGGAGGTCATGCATTTCGTCAATCAATATCGGCTGTTCGGGCTCGGTATCGGCTACATCGACGCCCACCTCCTGGCGGCGGTGCAACTGACGGCGGAAGCTGCCTTGTGGACGCGCGATCGGCGGCTCTCCGGGGCCGCCGGTCGCTTGGCTCTGGCGGTGCGATCGCCGCATTAACCCGCGGCGTCGCGGCACTTGACCATGCGCAGCGGGGTGTAGACCAGCGCGGTCGTGCCGTCCTGCTTGACGACGCGGACCCGGGTGCGCACGAGGCCGCGGCCTGGCCGGCTCTTGGAAAGGCGGGCCTCGACGATCTCGCATTCGGCGTGGATCGTGTCGCCGGCGACGACCGGGTTCTCGATCGTCAGCTCCATGTGCAGGAAGGCAAAGCCGGTGTGCTGCATCGTCGCCTGTACGAGCAGCCCCTCGGCGAAGCAATAGACCAGCGCCCCCGGCGCCGGCCTTCCCTTGATGTCGCTTTCATCGGCGAGGAACTCGGTATTCGTGAACAGCACCTCGACCATCCCGGTGCAGTTGACGAAATTGGTGATGTCGGCCTCGGTCACGGTGCGGCCGATCGTCTGGAATTGCCGGCCGACCGGGAGATCCTCGTAGGAGAGGCCGAGACCAACGATTTCCATGCGTGTTCTCCTTACCATCGCCGAGCCGAGGCTGTATTAGCATCGCGGATCGATACCCCGCGGGAGAAAACATGCGCATTGCCTTGATCCATGCCGTCATCGTGGCGATGGCGCCGGTGCACGAGGCGTTCGCGCTGTTGTGGCCCGAGGCTGAATGCACCGACCTGCTCGACACCGCGCTCGCAGTCGATCGCGAGCGCGACGGCGAATTGACCCCGGCAATGAGCCGCCGCATCGCCACGCTCGCCGACTACGCGGCGGGTACAGGCGCCGCGGGCATCCTCTTTACCTGCTCGGCATTCGGCGAGGCGATCGAGGGGGCGGCCGCGGCGAGCCCCATTCCGGTGCTGAAGCCGAACGAGGCGATGTTCGAGGCGGCGCTCGGCTCGGGCACGCGCATCGGCATGCTCGCGACATTCGGGCCCTCGGTCGCCGGCATGGAGGACGAATTCCGCCAGCTCGCGGCGCAACGCGGCGCGCCGGCCCGGATCGAGACAATCTGTGTCGAGGACGCGATGCGCGCGCTCAAATCCGGCGACGGGGCCACGCACGACCGCCTGCTCGCCGAAGCGGCGCCGCGTCTGGCCCAATGCGACGCGGTGCTGCTCGCCCATTTTTCGACAGCCCGAGCCGAGGCGGCCGTGCGTGCCACGCTGGCCTGTCCGGTGCTGACAGCGCCGGGTGCCGCGGTGATGAGGCTCAAATCGCTGCTCGCGTGAGCAGCGCAACGGAGTGATCGCGATGCAGGACAGGGTAGCGCTCGTTACCGGCGGGCTGCGCGGTCTCGGCCGGGCGATGAGTTTGGGGCTGGCGCGCGCCGGATGCCGGGTCGCCGCGATCGGCCACATCGAGGGCGACGTCGCCGACATGGCGGAAGCCGCCGACGCGCTCCAAATCGGTGCGTTGGTGTGGCCGCTGGTCGCCGATTTGCGCGAGCCGCAAGAATGCGACCGGGTGGTGGACGAGACCCGCGAGCGCTTCGGGCGCATCGACATTCTCGTCAACAATGCCGGGCTCACTTTCACCTACATCGACCCCGAGCGCTATCGCCGGGAGGCGCTGCAACGCTTCTGGCAGGTCTCCGACGACATCGTCGACAATGTCATCGCCACCAACTATCTGGCGGCCGACCGGCTCGGTCGGCGCGTCGCGCCGGCGATGGTGGCCGAGGGCTGGGGCCGCATCGTCAACGTGACGACCAAGCTCGATACGATGAACCGGCTCGGCACCCACCCCTACGGCGCCTCGAAGGCCGCCCTCGAAATGGCGACCGAAGTATGGGCCAAGGAGGCCGAGGGCACCGGGCTGACGATCAACATCGTCAACCCCGGCGCCGGCGCCAACACCCCGGGGATGGCCGACGAGATGCGCGCGGCGAGCCGCGAAGGCCGGGCGGCGCGGCTGGTCGAGCCCGACGACATGGTGCCGCCGCTTCTTTATGTCGTGTCGCGCGAGGCCGACCGGATCAACGGCTACCGTTTTGACGCCAATGCCTGGGATGCGTCGCTGCCGCCGGCCGACGCCGCGCGCCATGCCGGCCGTCCCGCCGGGTTCGTGCTGCATCCGGTGGAGCCGGCGGACCGAATTTAATTCAGCGGCGCGCGCCGAATTAAAAGCTCGCGCGCATTTGTCGGAGGAGGTCTTGATCCCGAGGTAGAGTCGACCCGATACTGATATATCAGCGGTAGTGGGCATCAGCTGATAGCTGCTTGAGCATGATGATCGAGGGAGGTCGGCAGCATGGCTAAGTATCGGGTAAAGCTTTATTTTGTTCATGAAAACGAGGAGCAAGCCGCTCGCGACGCGGTCGCGCAACAGCGGATCGCCGGCGCGGAATGGACCCAGGGCTATGTGCTCGGCATCGTCGACGAGAAGGAGTTTCCGGCCCTCGCGGAGCAGGGCTTGGTGATCGCGCCGATCGAGAAGCTGCAACGCGCGCGACGCCAGCCGGCGCCGATCCCGCAGGTCGGCTCGGTCGAACCGCCGACCCATCCCGAGACCGCGTCGCTGGTGGCGTCTCGCCCCCGCCCATCAACGTCGGCGGCGGCGCCAGCGCGGCGGCGCGCCGCTGTTCGTCGTCTGTCGACGACGTCGATAAACCGCTCGCCGGAGCAAAAGATTGCATCGTCGGACCCGCACCGCGCGCAATTCTACATCGTGCGGTTTCACGGCTCGCTGACCGAAGATCGACAACAGCAATTGCGGGAAAAAGGGTTGCAGCCGATCGAGCGCCTCTCGCGCAACCGCTACACCCTTCGTCTGACGCCGGCGCAGATCACTCCGCTCGCGGCATTGCCGTTTGTTGACGCCATCCGGATGTATACGGAAGAAGACACGTTGCAGACGGCCGATCCTGCTCCCGCCGACGCGACCGGGAAGCCGATCGATGGCTCGGCCGCCACGCCGCCGCCGAAATGGGCCCGCCAAACCTGCCTCTACACCGCGCGCCTGCATCGCGGCGAGGACATGCAGCGCGTGCTGACCTGGCTCGACTCGCGCGGCTGCAAACCGCTTTGGGTCGGGGACGACGAATTTCGCGTGGCCTTGGCCGAGAATTCCCGAGACCTTCTCGCCTTGGCGCGACTGCCGGAGACCGCCACGGTGGAGCAAGTCGTCGCTCCCCGCCTGCTCGATACCCATGTCCGCGATATTCTGGGCATTGCCCCGGTTGCCGACCCGCCGTCCGGCCTGGAGGGGGAGGGGCAAATCATCGCGATCGCCGATACCGGCCTCGACGATACGCACCCGGGTTTCGCCGGGCGGATCATCGGGATCAAGGCTTGGGGTCGACCGGGCGATCACAGCGATCCGGAGGGACACGGCACCCACGTCGCCGGCTGCGCGGCGGGCGACGGCTCCGCGTCGGCCGGCGAGGTCAAGGGCGCTGCCCCAAAGGCCAAGATCTTTTTCCAATCCATATTGGACGCAAACGGCCGGCTGGGCGGCCTTCCCGAAGACCTCGGGACCTTGTTCGCCGAGGCCTATGCCCAAGGCGTGCGGATCCACAACAACAGCTGGGGTGCTTTCTCCTACGCCCAATATTCGATCAATGCGTTGTCGGTCGATAGGTTTGTCGCGGCGAACCCCGACATGCTGGTTGTCATCGCCGCCGGCAACGACGGAGCAGGCGCGCCGCGCGCCAACGCAAAAAGGGGCTTTATCGACTGGCCCTCGGTCGCCTCGCCGGCAATCGCCAAGAACGGGTTGACCGTCGGCGCGAGCCGCAGTTCGAGGGTAACGGGCGGATACGCGAATTTGACCTGGGGGGATACTTGGTCGGACCGCTACCCGAACCCGCAGATCGCCACCGATAAGATCTCGGGCGATCCCGAATGCCTCGCGGCCTTCAGCAGTCGGGGGCCGTCGGCGGACCTTCAATTCAAGCCGGATGTCGTCGCGCCGGGAACCGACATCGCCGCGGCCCGGTCCAAGGACGCCCCGCTCCGAAAATTCTGGGGAGCGTACCCGAAGAACAGCAAATATGGCTTTATGGGCGGGACCAGCATGGCCGCGCCCTATGTCGCCGGATGTGCCGCTCTGGTCCGCGAGTGGTACGTGAAAAAGGCCGGCTGGCCGAACCCCAGTGCCGCTCTCTTAAAGGCAACGCTGATCAACGGAACCCGGCGGATGAATGGCTGGGACGCAAATGCGATGATCGCGGGCGAGCCGAACCACCATCAGGGCTTCGGCCGCATCGACATGACCACGACCGTACCGAACCCGGCACAACCCGCGTACAAGCTGGCATTCGTCGATACCTGGCAGGATTTGAACCAGGCGCTGAAGCCGGATGGCCGTTTGCTCTGGCGGGTGACGGTCGGCGCTGTGACAGTCGGGGCTGAAATGACGCTTCGGCTATGCTTGGTGTGGACCGACCCGCCGCGGCGGGGAGTGCAGAACACAGCGACGCTGCTCGTCGGGGCGCCGAACGGAAAGAAATACATCGGGAATTCAAGCGCCGCCGCAACCCTTTCGGTCGCGGGCGCCGCGCAAGAGCCCTACAACAATGTTCAGGTCGTCCGGATCCCGAACCCGGTTGCGGGGGATTATACGATCGCCGTGATTGCGGGAACGCTGCTCGAACCGCCGCAACATTTCGCCCTGGTTGTCGGCGGCAGCCTGGGCTCCGACCTCATGCCGTTTTGAATGGCGCGCTGGATCGGGAGGCGAGGATGTTCAAGCTCCATATGATACAGGCGCAGTTCGGGGACAGCGTCGTCCTCGAGTTCGGCACGGCCGGAAATAGCCGGTATGTACTGATCGATGGCGGGCCGCACGGAAACTTCGACGCCGATCTCGCCGCCGCGTTGACCGACATCGTCGGCAAGGGGGGTACGCTCGACCTGGTCGTTCTGAGCCACATCGACAACGACCACATTGTCGGGGTGGTCGACCTGTTTGCCGCGCTCGAAGAGGACGAGGCCAATTCCGACCCGCGGCGCGTCAATATCGGTGGCTTGTGGCATAACTCGTTCACCCGCACCCTCGATCCCCACGGCCACATTCAACAGGGGATCCAGTCGATGATGAACCTGGCCGGATCGTCGGGGTTCGCGATGCCGCTGGCCGCCGACGCGTTCTTTGGGGTGCGCGAAGGCAACCGTCTGCGGGTGCTCGCCAGAAAGCTCGATGTCGCGGTGAACAAGGGGTTCGCCGACGACCTGATCCTGTTGGAGACCGCCAAGAACCCGCTGCGGCTGGGCCCATTGACCCTGACAATTGCCGGGCCCAATCGAGCCAATTTGCGCAAGCTGCAAAAGGAGTGGCTGGAGTGGCTGGCAAAGGCCGGCGCGCAGGTCGGCCAAGATCCCTCCACCGCCGCGATGGCCGATAAAAGCGTGCCCAATCTCAGCAGCATCGTCATTCACGTAGAATCCGGTGGAAAAACGATCTTACTGACCGGCGACGCGCGCGGCGACTTCATCCTCGATGGTCTCAACAAGGCGAAACTGACGACGAACGGCAAGCTCCACGTCGATGTGCTAAAGGTGCCGCATCACGGCAGCGACCGCAACGCGACACGAAAGTTCTTCGCAGCGATAACCGCGGATACTTACGCGATTTCGGCCAACGGCAGAGACGGGAATCCGGATTACGCCACGCTGACCTGGATCGTCGAGACCGCGCAAGCCGCGGGGCGAACGATCAAGATCGTGGTGACCAACACCACCGATTCGACCACGAAGCTGATGAATACGCACAAACCGAACGTCTACAATTACGAGTTGCTGGCAAAGCCCGCCGACCGACACAGCATCGCCGTCGCGCTCGACTGAGCCCGGATCGGCGTGCGATCAGCTGCCGAAATGCCGCATGAAATGCTGGTAGGTCTCCTCGGGGGCCTCTTCGGGCACGTAATGGCCGCAGGGGAGGGCGCCGCCGCTGGCGTCGGTCGCGTAATCGCGCTGCCATACGGCGAGGACGTCGCCGTGAACCCCTTCGGTGTGGCTGCGGGCGCCCCAGATAACCTGGAGAGGCACGGTAATCTTGTTGCCGGCCTCGAAATCCGCCCTGTCCATCTCGAAGTCGCAGGTCGGGCAGGCGCGGTAATCGGCGCACGAACCCTTGATCGTCTTCCAGTTGAAACAGCGGACGTATTCGGCGAACGCCTCGGGGTCGAAGAAGCCGAGGCCAATGCCGGGCTTCGACAGCTTCTTTTCCATGAAATACTGCGCCGGGATGCCGGCCAGCATGCGCTCGGGGAAGTCGTAGGGTAGCGCCATCATCGCCCAGTGCCACGAGCGAAGCGCCCATTCCTTCGAGGTGTGGGTCCAGATGTAGTGGTTCGGCAATATGTCAACAAGCGCGGCGCGCTTCACCCGCTCGGGGTGGTCGAGGCACATGCGCGCGGTGGTGCGGGCGCCGCGGTCATGCCCGGCGACGAAGAACTCGCGGTAGCCGAGCTTCTCCATCACCTCGACCTGGTCGTCGGCCATTGCGCGGAATGAATAGTTGATGTTGTTGGGGCCGGCATCGTCGGGGCCGACGCTGTCGCCGTAGCCGCGCAGGTCGGCGGCGACTACGTGGAAATGCTCGGCCAGGCGGTTGGCGATCTTGTGCCACGATACATGCGTCATCGGGTTGCCGTGCAGCAGCAACAGCGGCGGGCCGTCGCCGCCGTGCCGCAGGTGAATGCGCGCGCCCCCAAAGACAGAAGAGGGGGTCTCGATTTCCGTGCGGGTGAAACCTTCGAACATCGCCTTGTCCTCCCTATTGTGCCGCGGGCAGGGTATCCCAGTTGCGGCTGACGCGAGCGGGAATTGATGGCGCGTGCCGGCCGATCGAGGCATTATCGGCGCATTCGCAAGACGGGGCGAACCCCGCAATCGAGCAGGCGAGGAGGCGGAAATGGCATTGAGGCAACAGGTTTTTGCGGCGGCAGCCGGGCTGGCGCTGATGGCGACCCTCGGCAACGCTGCGTTCGCGCAAAAGCCGGGCGGCACCCTTAAGATGTATTTTTTCGACAGTCCGGCCAGCATGTCGATCCACGAGGAATCGACCCTCGCCTCACAGGGCCCGATGATGGGCGTCTTCAACAATCTTGTCATGTACAAGCAGGATGTACCGGTCGCCAGCCTCGATTCGATCGTCCCCGACCTCGCCAGCGAGTGGGCATGGGACGAGGAAAAGACGGCGCTGAAGTTCAAATTGCGCCAGGGCGTCAAATGGCATGACGGCAAGCCGTTCACGGCGAAGGACGTCAAGTGCACCTGGGATCTGCTGCAGGGCAAGGCGACCGAAAAACTTCGCCTCAACCCGCGCAGGGCGTGGTACCGCAACCTCGACGAGGTCGTCGTCAACGGCGACCACGAGGTGACGTTCCAGCTGAAGCGGCCGCAGCCGGCCATGCTCGCGATGCTCGCCTCCGGCTTCTCGCCGGTCTACCCCTGCCACGTGTCGGCGCGCGACATGCGCCAGAACCCGGTCGGCACCGGTCCGTTCAAATTCGTCGAATTCAAGCCGAACGAGCACATCAAGGTCGCGCGCAACCCCGATTACTGGAAGAAGGACCGGCCCTATCTCGACGGTATCGAGTACACGATCATCAAGAACGTCGCGACCGGCATCCTCACGTTCGTGTCGGGCAAGGTCGACATCACCTCCTGGTACTTCCTGCAGGTGCCGATGCTGAACGACACCAACAAGCAGATGGGCAAGGAGCTCTGCCATCTCGCACCGACCAATGTGAATCGCTCCGTCATGATCAACCATGAGGCGAAGCCGTTTGGCCTTCCCGACATGCGGCGGGCGATCTCGCTGACCCTGGACCGCCAGGCGTTCATCGAAACCCTGACCCAGGGCAAGGGCACCCTCGGCGGCGCGGTGCTGGCGCCGCCCGACGGGATCTGGGGGATGCCTTCGGAGATGGTCCGCTCGCTGCCGGGCTATGGTCCCGACGTCGCGGCAAACCGCGCCGAAGCCCGCAAATTGATGGCAAAGCTTGGCTATGGGCCGAACAACCGCCTCCAGACCACAGTCACCACGCGCAACATCCCGCCCTACCGCGATCCGGCGATCATCCTGATCGACCACCTGAAGGAGATCTATATCGACGGCGAACTGGAACTGCTCGACACGACGCAGTGGTATCCGCGTATCACCAAGAAGGACTTCACGATCGCCCTCAATCTGATCACCAATGCCATCGACGACCCGGACCAGGCGCTCTACGAGTATTACGCGTGCAACGCCGAATCGAACTACGACGGCTATTGCAGCCCCGAGATGGACAAGATGATCGACCGCCAGTCGGCGGAGATCGACCAAAAGAAACGCAAACAATTGGTCTGGGAAATCGAGAAGAAGCTGGCCGAAGACGTCGCCCGGCCGATGCTCTATCACAGCCGCTCCGGAACGTGCTGGCACCCCCACGTCAAGGGCTACACGATGTTCATGAACGGCATCTACAACGGCCAGCGGATGGAAGACACGTGGCTCGATCGCTGACCGGCGAGCATCACCCGCCGAGCGACACGCCGACCAGCCGGCCGATGCCGTAGGTCAGGGCGGCGGCGGCAAGGCCGATCGCCAGCTGGCGCGTGCCCGAGAACAGCACGTTGCGGCCGGTGAACAGCGATGTCCCGGCGCCGGTCAAAACCAGCGCGACGCCGCTGGCGGCGAGGCTGGCGACCAGTGCGGCGGTGCCGTCGAGCCAGAAGAACGGCGCGACCGGGAAGATCGCGCCCAACGCGAACAGGCCGAAGGAGGTCGCCGCCGCGGTCCAGGCCGAGCCGCCGAGCTCGTCGGGATCAATGCCCAATTCCTCGCGCACCAGCGTGTCGAGGGCGGTGTCCTTGTTCGCCATCAGCTGGTCGGCGAGCGCGCGCGCCGCCGCCTCGTCGAGCCCCTTGGCCTGATAGATCAGGACCATTTCCTCCTTTTCCTCCTCCGGCATCCGTTTCAGCTCGTCGGCCTCGATTTCGATCTGCCGCTGGTTCAATTCGCGCGAGCTGGTCACCGACAGCCACTCGCCCATCGCCATCGAGCAGGCGCCGGCGACGAGCCCCGCGAGGCCGGTCAACAGGATCGTGCCGCCCGGAACCGCCGCGCCGGCGACGCCCATCACCAGGCTGAGATTCGACACGAGCCCGTCATTGGCGCCGAGGACGGCGGCGCGGAGCGCGTTGCCGCCGGTGCGGTGCCGCCCTTCGAGCCGCGCCAAGCTGCTGCCCGAGGCGCCGCCGGGCAACCCGCTCGCCATCGCCTCGACGATCCGGTTGTGCGAGCGTTCCGCCGCCGGCAACCCGCCGGCAACCGCCTCCGGCTGACGGTCGTACTGGCCGCTGTCGCGTCGTTCGAGCGTGCTCAAGGTCGGCAGCACGAATTGCGGGCCGAAGCGCCGTGCCAGCCAGACCAGCGAGCGGGTGCGCCAGCCCGGCCGCTTTGCCGCCGCCGTCGCGCCGATGCGGGCGAGCTCCTTGCCCCAGAACTCGGCGTGCGCCTCCTCGACCGCGGCAAGGCGCCGATAGACCTCGCCGAGACGCGGGTCCGGTTCAGCGTCGGCCATCGCGCGGTACAGTGCGGCGCTGTCGATTTCGCCCTGAAAATTGCCGCGATAGCGGGCCGCCGAGCCGTCATCGGTCATCGCGCATCCCTCCATACCTTAACGACGAGCGAGTTATCTGCTGTCCGGCGGGCCGATCTTGATCGTCGGGATGTCGCCAGGGACGGGGTCTTCGAGCGCCGGTATCTCGATGCGCACCTTGCTCGGGTCGATCTTGGACGGCCCTTGGAGCAGACCCGTCACCATGACCGGGAACGCGATCACCAGCGCGACCATGATCAGCTGCAAGCCGACCCAGGGCAGCGCCCCCCAATAGATGTCGGAGGTCTTGACCTCCTTGGGGGCAACGCCGCGCAGGTAGAACAACGCAAAGCCGAACGGCGGGTGCATGAACGACGTCTGCATGTTGACGCAGACCATGACCCCGAACCAGATCAACGCGGCGTCGGCGCCGACGACCGGGGTTAACATTTTTTGCGCGATCGGCGCGATCATCGGCAGGATGATGAACGCGATCTCGAAGAAATCGAGGAAGAACGCCAGGAACAAAATAAACAGATTGATGAAGATCAGGAAACCCCAGACCCCGCCCGGCAGGGACGACAGCATGTCCTCGAGCCATTTATTGCCGTCGACCCCGAGAAACACGACGGAAAAGCAGGTCGACCCGATCAGGATGAAGACGACCATCGCGGTGATCCGCATCGTCGTCTCGTAACCCTGCTTGATCAGGCTGCGCAAATCGGGGATGCGGGCGGCTTCGAGGCAGAGCCAGGCGACCGCGAAATAGGTCGCGGCGAAGGACAGCTTGAACGCCAGCGGCGCGACCCCGAACATCCCGAGCACCGTGCCGAGGCTGCCGGCGACCAGGCCGACGACGAAGATGCGCCGCCCCCATCGGCTCAGCTCGGGGTGGTGTACGACGGCGAGCACGATGGCCCCGACCGCCCCCATCGCGCCGGCTTCGGTCGGCGTCGCGAGGCCGAGCATCATGGTCCCAAGGACGACGAAGATCAGCACCGCCGACGGGACGATCCCCAACAGGCACCGCTTCCACAACGCCCAGCCGGTATCGGTTCGGAAGTCGCGCGGCGCCGCCGGCACCCATTCCGGCTTAAAGACCGCCAGCGCGAACGTGTAGAGGGCGAAGAGCGCGATCTGGACCAGCGCGGGGCCCCAGGCGCCGAGATACATGTCGCCTACCGGCTTGCCGAGCTGGTCGGCGAGCACAATCAGCACGAGCGACGGCGGGACCAGTTGCGTGATCGTTCCGGACGCGGCCAAAACACCTGTCGTGTAGCGTATGTTGTATCCGTATCGGAGCATCACCGGCATCGAGATCAACGCCATCGCGATCACCTGGGCCGCGACGGTGCCGGTTATCGCGCCCAGAATGAAGCCGACGATGATGACGGAATAGCCGAGCCCGCCCTTGATCGTGCCGAACAGCTGCCCCATCGAATCGAGCATGTCCTCGGCCAGCCCGCAGCGCTCCAATACCGCGCCCATGAAGGTGAAGAAGGGGATCGCCAGCAGCAGATCGTTGGACAGCACGTTGCCGAATATCCGGCCGGGTATCGCCTGAAGAAAGTTGATCCCGAAAAAACCCTGGTCGATGCAGATAAAGCCGAAGATAAAGCCGAGCGCCGTCAGCGAGAACGAGACCGGATAACCGATCAACATGAACAGGATCAGGCCGCCGAACATCAGCGGCGGCATCGCTTCCAGCGGGATCGCGAAGGGGATCATTGCATCGGCCGTTCATACCTGGCATCGATGACGACCCACCCCTTCAAGGCGGCCACGCGTTTGATGATCTCGGAAATGCCCTGCAACGCGAGCAACGCGAAGCCGATTGGGACCACGAGCTTGATCGGCCAGCGCACCAATCCGCCCGAGTTCATCGACCACTCGCCGACCTCATACGACTGCATGAAAAACGGCCACGACAGAGCGACCATCAAGACGCAGCTGGGAATTAGGAACACGATCGCGCCGATCAGATCGAGCCACAGCTGCCCGCGTTCGCTCAGGTACAGATAAAAGATTTCGACGCGAACGTGTTCGTTGCGCCGAAAAGTATAAGACGTGCCGAACATCACCATGACGGCAAACATGTACCATTGGATTTCGAGAAATCCGTTGGAGCTGACGCTGAAAGCGTAGCGAGACATGGCATTGCCCGCGCTCACAAGGCACGCGAGCAGGACAAGCAAATTCGCGCCCTTGCCAAATTGGGTGTTGACCCAATCGATGGCTTCGCTCGCGCGCAGCAAATTTCGCATCTTGCCTCTCGATTGGCGCTTCAGCCGCTTGCGGGAGTACCGATCCGACCAGGACCCGGATCGAGGTGCCGCAGGTGGTGAAGCGAGGTCGAGTTCAAGTGAGATGCAATCGACCCGCCGGAGTGCTTAGACCAACCCGCGCGAACGTTGACTCATCACATCACTTCGATCGGACCCCAGGCTTGGGCAGCAAAAACCCACTTTTAACGCGGATTGGTATAACGTAACCCCATCCACTTCCTGTCATACCGGCGAAGGCCGGTATCCACTTCAATCGTGGGTCCCGGCCTTCGCCGGGACGACGAGGTGAGTGATCTGATTCTTGCCACTAATACCGACACGCGCTGAGACTTACTCATCGGAAGGAGTCCGCAGGCAAATCTCGATCAGTTCTTCTTTGGGGACATCATGAAATTGTCGAATTGATACTCGGTGACCCGGAACCATTGGTGCTCGTCGTCGAGGAATTTTTTCCAGGGCTCGTAAACCGTCTTCCATTTTGGGTTTTTCGCCGAAAATTCGGTATAGAGCTCCTGCGACGCCTTGTAGCAGGCGTCGAGGATCTCGCGCGAGAACGGGCGCAGTTCGGCTCCGCCGGCGATCAGGCGGCGCAGGGCCGCGACGTTGTCGGTGTCGTATTTGCCGATCATCCACGCATTGGTCTCGGCGCAGGCCGCGGTCATGACCGCCTGATAGCTCTTGGGAAGCTGGTTCCATTGAGCGAGATTGACATATGCCGAGGCCTGGGTTTGCCCCTCCCACCAGCCGGGGTAATAATAGTATTTGGCGACCTTCTGGAAGCCGAGCTTCTCGTCGTCATAAGGCCCGACCCACTCGGCCGCGTCGATCGTGCCCTTTTCGAGCGCCGGGTAGATGTCGCCGCCCGGGATCTGCTGCGCCACGACGCCGAGCTTGGCGAGCACGGCCCCACCCAAGCCGCCGATGCGCATTTTGAGACCTTTCAGGTCGTCGACGGTCTTGATCTCCTTGCGATACCAGCCGCCCATCTGGGCGCCCGTATTCCCCGCGGGAAGATTGTGGACGTTATAGTCCTTGAAAAAGTCGCGCATCAGCTGCATGCCGCCGCCATGTGTCATCCAGGCATTCATCTGCCGCGCGTTCATGCCGAACGGGATCGTGCAGTCGAAGGCAAAAGTCGGGTCCTTGCCGACAAAGTAATAGCTGGCGGTGTGGCCCATCTCGACCGTGTTGTTTTGCACCGCGTCGAGGACCTGGAAGGGCGGCACGATCTCGCCGCCGGCGAAGACGCGGATCTGGAACTTGTTGTCGGTGCCCTCGGCGACCCGCTTCGCCATGTATTCGGCGGCGCCGAACAGCGTGTCGAGGCTCTTGGGAAAGCTCGATGCGAGCCGCCATTTCAGTTCGGGCTGGGATTGCGCGATGGCCGGGGCCGCCAATGCCGCGCCGACCAGTCCCAAGCCTCCGGTTGCGATCAATGCTCTGCGCCGCATCGGTATTCTCCTCAAGGCCGGATTCCACACCGGATTCATCATACACCCGACGCCGCCTGGAGATAGCGCAACCAGAGATAAACGGATCGGTGCGCCATATCGCCCATACGGCTGCGCTGATGTGCTGCGCCGCCTATCCTCTATAATGCGCGCTGCGGGTTTTGCATTGGAGGTGCGGCGTTGGAACAGCGCAATCTCGGCCGGTCCGGCCTGATCGTCTCGGCGGTCGGGCTTGGCTGCAACAATTTCGGGGGCCGGATCGACGTCGCGTCGACGCGCGCCGTCGTCCATAAGGCGCTCGATCTGGGGATCAATTTCTTTGATACGTCGGACACTTACGGCGAGGGCGGCGCGTCGGAAGAACATCTCGGGCGCGCCCTCGCCGGGCGACGCAACGACATCGTGCTCGCCACCAAATTCGCCCGGCCGATGGATCAGGCGGGCCGGCTGCAGGGCGCCTCGCGGCGCTATATCGTCGGCGCGGTCGAAGCCAGCCTCAAGCGGCTCAACACCGACCGCATCGACCTCTATCAGCAGCACATCGCCGATCCGCGGACCCCGATCGAAGAGACGCTGCGCGCGCTCGACGACCTCGTCCGCGCCGGCAAGGTGCTCTATATCGGCTGCTCGACGTTGTCCGCGTGGCAGGTCGTCGAGGCGCAGTGGACGTCGACCCATTGGAACCTCGACCGTTTTGTCGCCTGTCAGGAGCGCTACAGCCTCCTCGACCGCGACCTCGACCAGGAACTGATGCCGGTCATCCAATCCTATGGCTTTGGGCTGATCCCGTTTTCGCCGCTGGCGAACGGGTTGTTGACCGGGAAATACCGGCGCGACGGCGCGCCGCCGGCCGGCGCCCGGCTCGCGACCACGCCGCGGCTGGCCGAGCGCTATCTGACCGCGGCGAATTGGGCTGTCGTCGAGCGCCTGGAAGCGTTCTGCGCCGCGCGTGGCCGCACTCTACTGGAGCTGGCGTTCAGTTGGCTGTTGCACCGGCCGGCGGTGGCGAGCGTAATCGCCGGAGCGACCGCGCCCGAGCAGGTCGAGGCCAATGTCCGGGCCGCCGCGTGGGCGCTGTCGCGCGAAGACATGGACGAGATCGATCAGCTCACGGCAAAATAGACGCGCGCCGGCGGTCCGTCGGCCCGCCATACCCCTCCCTACCCTCCCTCGCAAGCGGGGGAGGGTAGGGAGGGGGTCATTCTGGGGAGGAATTTGGTTATGGAAATTCGACTGGACGGCAAGACCGCGATCGTCACCGGGGGCAGCAAGGGCCTCGGCCTGGCGATCGCCCAGGAATACGCCGCCTCGGGCGCCGATGTCGCGATCCTCGCGCGCGATCCCGGCGCGCTGGCCGAAGCAAAGCAGCAGATTTCGGCCGGCGCTCCCGGCCGCAAAATCGTCGCGATCAGCTGCGATGTGTCGAAGGCGGCCCCGATCAAGAGCGCCTACGACCAGATCATGGCGGAATTGGGCAAGGTCGACATCTTTGTCAACAATGCCGGCCAGTCGACGCGCGGCCCCTCCGAGACGATCACCGACGAGATGTGGCAGGCCGATTTCGACCTGAAACTGTTCGCGCAGGTCCGCTTTTGTCGCCTGCTCTTTCCGCAGATGAAAGAGCGCCGCTGGGGCCGCATCATCAGCGTGCTCAATATCGGCGCCAAGGCGCCCGGGCCGGACAGCGCGCCGACCTCGATCAGCCGCGCCGCCCAGCTGGCCTTCACCAAGGTGCTGTCGCAGGAAGGCGCTCCGTACAACGTGCTGGCCAACTCGCTGCATGTCGGGGTCATCGTCAGCGACCAGATCGTGCGCCGCCATCAGCGCGAGGGCGCCAACGTCTCGCTCGACGACTTCATCAAGAAGGCCGGCGCCGGGGTGCCGCTCGGCCGCATGGGCCGGGCCGAGGAGTTTGCCAGCGTCGCCTGCTTCATGGCCTCCGCCGCCGCCTCCTACGTCACCGGCACCTCGATCAACGTCGATGGCGGCCGGTCGCCGATCTGGTAAGGCAACGCTGAATTGGCACGCTGAACAATTAGGGTGACACGGTGGGTAGCCGGCGCACTCCGCACAAGCGCCGGTG
>CAMATN010000111.1 GCA_945861155.1 Rhizobium sp. Q54 | reverse complement strand
GTTTGCCGGACAAACGCACGGGGCTTGGGACTCAACCGCCAACTCGTTCGTCGTCAATGAGACGTTCGCGACATGGTCGGGCGCGGTCACCGGCGCCGGGCGGCTCAACCGGGCGTATGCCGAGGCGATGCGGCCATGACAACCCCCGCGCGCCTCGCCACAGCATCCTCACCGGCGGCTCGGCGCCCGCAAGTCGGCGACATCTGGCGCGAGGTCGACCCGAGGTTCGAGGATCGGTTTATCCGCGTCGAAACGGTGGAGCGGCAGAAGATCGGTATCCGCACCGTCGTCCGCGACGGCCCGCGCTGGATTGCCGGTGCCCGTAGCCGGATCGGTCCCGCCTCGCCAGACCGCTTCAGCGGCAAGCGCGGCGGCTACGCGTTCGTGGAGATCGCCCCATGCTGAGCACCGCAACACCCGCCCGCCTCGCCTGGTCCTCCGCCGCCGGCGCGATCAGTAACCTCTACCGCGCGCTCGACATGACGAACGGCACCCACATGGCGTGGCAATGCGAGAGCGCCGCCCGCGGGTTCCGCGCCGCTGCCGAGCATGTGGCCGATCCGTACCGGACGCAGCTCGCCGTGCTGGCCGATTGCGCGGAGGCGATGGCGGACCCGTTCGGCCCGTCCGACACGGCTATCCGCGCGTGCATCGAGGCGGCGATCGAAACCGAGGCGGCGCTTGAGCGGGCGATGCTTGAGGCCGAGGCCGGCGAGATTGGGAGGGCGGCGTGAACGGTTATTGGCTCACTTTCACAGACGGTACATCCGGGTATTGCGAAGGCCATAACGAGTTCGACGCCAAACAGATTGCCGAGAAGCTGTGCGGTAAGCCAGTCGCTGGCGGGAAGTACACAAACATCGCGGCCAAGCGGCTGCCGTATCCCGCCGCACCAGTAATCTGGCAGTTCGACCATCCCGTGAGCGGGAAGTGCCCGACGTTTTGCCACTCACCAAGGATGTGTGTCGGCCGGACATCGTGCCCGCAACGGAGCGCGTGCTCGGAATGACCGCGGCCTGGCACCCGGCGATAGACGCCGTGCTCGAAGCGTGCGCCGGCGCAGCGCTGATC
This sequence comes from Rhizobium sp. Q54, assembly GCA_945861155.1. Classification (GTDB taxonomy): domain Bacteria; phylum Pseudomonadota; class Alphaproteobacteria; order ATCC43930; family CGMCC-115725; genus DATARH01. The sequence continues at coordinate 15,609 of CAMATN010000111.1, read as the reverse complement.
TGGCTTTTTGTGGAGTGCGTGATTTGAGCGACCTGTTTTCCGTCGTCCAATTCTTCGATGACGACACGCACGAATATGTGCGGCGCCGCGTTGACGCGCAGCACGCCGTAACGGCGGCCCGGCATTATTGCTCGTCGATCGGCGCCAGGATCGGCACGACAAAGCGCGTCATCATCACCGACAACGGCGACGACACGGTGTTCGAATGGCAGTTCGGTAAGGGCGTGACCTTTCCGCCCGAGGCCGCCGGCAATGTGCCGAAGCCATGAGCGAGCCGGCGATCATCCGCGACGGTGAGGTCCGCGAGGTCCGCGAAATTACCGGGCGCGGGGAATGGCTCGCTTGGCGAAAGGTCGACATCACCGCCAGCCGGATCGCGGCGCTTTTCGATAGCCACCCTTATTTGACCCGCGACCAGCTCGCCGCCGATCTGCGGAGCGAGGCCAGCCGCGGCGACAGCCCGGCGATGCGCCGCGGTCGCATTCTCGAGCCCGCGGTCGCCGCCGCAGTGGCCGAGGATCGGCCGGAATGGCTGCTCACCAAGGCTACGACCTATCACCGGATGCCGGATCACCGGCTCGGCGCGACCCCGGATTACTGGATCAACGGCGACGGCCTTATGCAGGTCAAAACGGTCGCGCCGCAGGAATGGGAGAAGTGGCGCGGGCGTCCTCCGCTTGGTTACCTGTTGCAAACTCTGACCGAGCTGCTGGTCACGGGCCGCGCATGGGGCGTGCTCGCTGTCATGGTCTGCTCGCCATCATACCCCGTTCATTTGTTTGATGTGCCTCGACATCCAACGGCAGAGCGCCGCATCCTCGATGCAACCGCAGCGTTCTGGGCCGCCTGGGATGCCGGCGAGATCGCCGCGGCTGTGCCGCCGGCCGAGATCGCGGCGGACTTCGACGACGGCAGCCATCGCGATTTGAGTAGCGACAACATGCTCCCGGCCCTACTCGCCGAGCGGGCGGGGCTAAAGGCCGCGACCGTCGTCGCCGAAAAGCGCCTCAAGGAACTCGACTACGAATTGAAGAACCGCATCGGGCCGGCACGAACTGCCTGGCTGCCGGGCTGGACGATCAAATTTCCGACGATCCACGCCAAGGAATACACGGTCGCGGCTCGCGATTACCGGCGGCTCGATGTCACCCGCACAAAAGAGGCAATATCCGATGGCAAATGAAGTTGCGGTGTTTAGTGTCCCCGAGATACGCCAAATCGGGGAGGCGATAGCTAAATCGGGCCTGTTCGGCATTAAAACAGTCGACCAAGCGGTCACTCTTTGTTTAATCGCGCAGGCAGAGGGTCGCCACCCCGCGCTCGCGGCGCGCGACTACCACATCATTTCGGGCACGCCAGCGAAAAAGGCCGAGTCGATGCTGCGCGACTTTCTCAGCGCGGGAGGCCGCGTCGAGTGGCACGCGCTGACCGACACTGAGGCCGACGCGACATTCTCGCACCCCGCTGGGGGCAGCGCCCGGATCAGTTGGGACGCTGCGCGCGTGAAGCGGGCCGAGCTCGACAAGAACGCGATGCATCGAAAATACCCAAGACAGATGCTGCGGTCGCGCGTCGTATCCGAGGGCGTGCGCACCGTCTGGCCAATGGCGACGGGCGGAATGTATGTGCCGGAGGAGGTTGCCGACTTCGCTTCACCGAGCCGCGATCCCATCGACGTTACGCCGCGCGCCGACCTCGATCGCTTCGCCGCGCTGCCGTCGACCGATGCCGTGGACCCGCATACCGGCGAAATCCTCGGTAGTGACGAGATCAGCGACGATGATCTGTGGCCCGCTGCCGACGCGGCTGCGCAGAAGGGCACGCAGGCGTTCCGCGATTGGTGGAAGGATTTGCCGGCAACCAAGCGCGATCTGTTGCGCGACGACATCCCGCAATACCAGGCGACAGCATCCGCGGCAGACAAAGCTGCGGCAACAGACGAAGACCCCTTCGGCCTGCCGCCGCCCACCGAACAGCCATCCTCGACCGCCGCGCATGATGAAAGGAAGCTGGGCTCGCGGGACCCGGCGGTCGAGGGGGTTGTCATGGAACAGGACCGCTACGAAAGCGGGCGCATGGCCGAGGATCGTTATCAGGCACTAAATAGTGCTCAAACAGCCCCGCCGGCGAGCGAAAGCCGCGACCCTGGCGTGAGGCCGCCCGAGACGGAACGCACGCACAGCGCGCCACGAGCGGACGCCGCTATCACCATCACCGGGCAGACGGGGGTTGAGGTGCAGGATCTGGGCTACCTGCATCCGGCGATGGCGCACGCGGAGGGCACGCAGCGCCCTTTTGCCACAACGGCCACGGCGCGGCCTGGGGGCGATGGAAGCAATGGGGACGGTGGAACGAAGGCTGGCAATGGCCCGACTGCGACGACAACTGCATCCCGTTCTGAGCCGCCCGATCTTCTCGGCGACCCGCCGGCCGAGAACCTGGCGGTGCCGCTGCCGCGCGACCCGAACTCGGGCGATCTGGCATTTTTCGCCCGGCAGATGCTGTCGCTGATCGACGAGGCGCCCCGGACCCCGCAGCGCATCGCACGCATCAAAGCGGCCAACGAGCTGGGCATCGCCAAGCTAAAGATCCGCGAGCCCTACCTGCACGACCAGGTGCAAGCTGCGTTGGCGCGGAAGGCGGAGCCCGCACGATGACCCCCGCCGACCTCGCCACGATGCGCCGGTTCCTGGCAGCGGCTGACGAGCGCTCCCATGCACGCGACGGTTGGGAATGGTTGGACAAGCCACTTTTGTCGAAGCGGGAGGCTGCCTTTGCGCGAAAGCTCAAGGCAGAATCGGCCTACGCCGCCGCCCGCGCCGACTTCCTCGCGCTGATCAAGGGGGCGGGGGAGCCGGATCGGGGCACCGCGGCACAGAAGATCAGGGCGGGCCTTCGAGACGCATTGCTTGTTACCAAAATAGCCGGTGAGGCGGTGCGCAACTTCCCGCCCGGGACAGTGACGCCGGGACTGTTCAACGAGGTTCTCGCGGCGATTGCGCCCCACGTTACCGCGGCTGCGCCGCTCGATGGCCCCGAGGCTCCCGGTGACTGACCCCGCGACCATCGATCGCGTGGACGCCATCGCGCGCGGCCGGATGCTGGTCAAACAGACCGAGGCATGCGCGGCGCTCGGCATCGGGCGGCAGACGCTGCTTGACGAGATCGAGGCCGGCAGGCTGCGCTACGGGGCCATCGGATGAGCGAGTGTCGCTGGAGCGGCTGGCCTGGTGCTTGGTGCCTCGATTGCGGACGCGAAGATCCGCGCGAGGTAGCACTCGCCGATGGGACTGTTCAGTTCGACTGTAAGCACGACATCTGCGCCTGCTTGAACGCCGACGACTGGCTTCAGTGCGAGCATTTCGGCCCGATCTACAGCGGGCCGTTGCCGAGTCTTGAATGCCCCGAGCCGGGCAGCAACAGGCACACCCCCTACGTGGGCAAAGGGGGGCGCGGGTGATGGCCGACGCCGCGACCCTCGCCCGCATCGAGACCATCGCGCGCGGCCGGCTGCGCTATGGCTGAGCGGCCCTTTACCCCGGAGCGGCTGGCCGAGCGTTGGGAATGCAGCCCGGCGCACGTCCGCAACCTATGCCGGCGAGGGGCCTTGCCTCATTTCCGAATTGGGAAGGAGTATCGCATCCCGCTTCACGTCGTTGAGGGGATCGAGGGATGCGGCGAGAAGATGTCCGGCTCAAGCTCTACCGCGGAAAATGGTGCGCTGTCTGGCGAGACGGCGGCGAGACGAAGCGAGCCTCACTTCGTACCGAGGATCGTGCCGTCGCCGAGCGGAACCTAGTCGCCTTCGTTGCGGCGAACACAGGGCCACGGGAAACGGTGTCAGAGATCATGGCCGCATACCTTCAAGACCGAGAGGGCAGGCCGAGCCATTCGCGCTCCTCGGACGCCTGGAAGCGCCTGGGAACGCACTTCGGGCATTTGCGCCCCGCCGATATAGGCCGGCAGACCTGCCGCGAATATGTTGCTATGCGTGGCCGACGCGCGAAGCCCGGCACAATTATTAAGGAACTCGCGACCCTTCGGGCGGCTCTGCGCTGGCACGACCCGCACACCCCGGCGATTATCGAGATGCCCCGGCACCCGCCGCCTCGCGACCGCTATCTGACACGCGAGGAATATCGCGCGCTCCGGGACGCGGCGGCGCCGACCCCGCATTGCCAGCTCTTTATCATCGTAGCGTATTCGACGGCGGGCAGGGCAGGGGCTGTGCTTGAACTAACATGGGACCGCGTGGACTTTGCTCGGGGGCACGTCCGCCTCGCGACTGAGGACGAGCACGGCAACAAGGGCCGAGCGACCGTGCCGATGACCAGCACGCTTCGGGCCGCATTGATCGTCGCCAAAGCCGGGTCGATCTCGGACTACGTGATCGAGTACGCCGGCCGACAGGTCGCATCGGTGCGAAAGGCGTTTCAGGCAGCGTGCGTCCGCGCCAGCCTCGCCGATGTCTCGCCGCACGTCCTTCGCCATACCGCCGCGGTGCATCTTGCCGAGGCCGGCACGCCGATGAGCGAAATAAGCCAGTATCTTGGGCACAGGGACTCACGCACGACCGAGAGAACCTATGCTCGCTATTCGCCCGACTATCTGCGCCGCGCCGCGTCCGCTTTGGAGTAGGACAGTGCGCTTTGGGGCAACCGAACCTTCACGGCCGATAGGACCTTTTTGCAAAGCTCAGGAAACAGCGCGCAATCTCTCGCTATTTCCGCAAGAACTCTATATTTTCTGCGGGACAGGCGCTTTCGGGAGGCAGGGGCCGGAGGTTCGAATCCTCTCACTCCGACCAATCATTTATCCGCCGGCGGCTCCTCGATCCAGGCTAGCGCGCATGGCGGATGTCGCAAGGCATGGCGTCCCGCGGCCCTTTATGCGCATTGAATGAACACGGACATTTGCGCCAGCAACTTGCTGGGTGGCGGTCCGCCGTCTGCTGGGCCCGGCGAAAGCCTGAGCCGGTGTTTGGCCAGAAATGCTTCTATGGTCGGGGTCGGAAGCACAATCCCGAGGTCCGGGCGCTCGATATAACGGCCGATGACCATGCCGAGCAACGCTCCATCCGCGCCGACGACCGGCCCCCCACTTTCACCCTGTAGCAGCCGGGCGCGGATGATTCGAACCCGGTGGCCCTCGGGGATCGTCTCGACACCCAGATAAGTGCCCTTTGTCAAAAGCGATCTGCGGGGCTCCTTTGGGAAGACGCCGTAGCCGAGTGCCCAGACCTGCTCTCCGACCGGTGAATTTCCCGGATAGGGCGCCGGAGCGTAATGAAGGGCGCCGCCCGCGACCCGCAGAAGCGCAATGTCCAGCGCGCTATCGGCGGCGACGATCGTCGCGGTTCGTCGCGCGCCATCCTCTCCCCACACCCCGACTTTGAGGCAACCCGCGACCACATGGGCGCTGGTCACCAGAAAACCGTTCGGCGTCACGAAAAAGCCGGTCCCGCTTTTCAAGCGGTCGGATTTTCTGGTCGCCGCCTCGGCGTTGAAGCGGTCGACAAAGGCCGGGTTGCGGCTGTATTGCGGCCATAACGTCTTGACCGCGACGGGTCGGCCGAGCGCGTGGTCCCAGGCGGCGTAAACCTCGCCCATGCCGCCTTCGCCCAGCAGCTCCTGCAGCTCGTACGAGCCGATCCGGCGCCCGATCATTCGACGCTCTCGATCCGGTGGCGCGGCATCGGGCGCGTGTCGCCCGGCAGAAATCCCTCGACGCGGCGCACGCCGATTTCAAAGACGCCGATCGAAATATTGTCGGTGCCGCCGGCCACGAGCGCGGCATCGAGCAATGCCTGGCAGGCATCGCAGGCGATCAGCATTCGGAGGGTGTCGCGGATCGTCTTGTCGTCCACGAGATCGGTCAGACCGTCGGAGCACAGAAGGAATACATCGCCTTCACGAACCAGGAGGCCCTCCGACCAGATTTCCGGCTCCGCCCGCGGCTCGGTGCCGAGCGCGCGCAGGATGACGCTTCGCTCCGGGCTGAACGCGGCTTCCTCGGCCGTCATGATGCCGTCCCGCACCATCTCCGCGACGAGCGAGTGATCGTGGCTGATCTGGTAAAGAAGTCCCTCGCGAAGGAGGTAGGCGCGGCTGTCCCCGATATGGGCGAGAAAAGCCGTTTCATCGCATACCGTCAGAACGGTACAGGTCGTGCCCATGCCGGCGTAGGCAGGCTCATTCCGGCTGCTGGCGTAGATCGCCCCGTTGGCCGCATCGAGACACGCGCGCAACACCTCGGGCGGCGGGCCTTCAAGCTCGAAAAAACGCTGACGGATCGTGTCTGCCGCGAGCCGGCTGGCGATTTCTCCCGCGGCATGGCCTCCCATGCCGTCCGCGACCAGCGCAAACAGGCCGCGGCAACCGCCGTTCGCGGCGGCGCCGGGCAGGACGTATTCGACCACGTCCTCGTTCGCCTCACGCACCAGACCGACATGCGTCAGCATGGTCCCGGTGACGGCCAATGCTGCGGCGTCATTCACCGTCTTTCGCGCCCCGCGAGAACTTGATTTCAGCGGATTCCAGCGTCTCAGTTCGCCGATGTCCTTTGTAGTTGGAGCAGCGCTCGGGCGTGTTGGATCGGCACAGCGTAGGTGACGGGGAATTTCCGGCTGCTGTAGGTAAATATCGCGATAACCTGCCCCTCGGCGTTGAACACCGGCCCGCCGCTATTCCCCTGGGTGCTCTGCGCCGTCAGCTGATAGACGTTGCCCATCGAGCCGCCGATCGTGATGTTGCCGAATTGCTGCATCCGCATGCTGATGTTCGAGATGTGGCCCGCGGTGACGGTCGGTTCCGGATAGGCTTCCGTCAGGGTGCGGGCGGAACCCTTTTCCAACGCGGGGACGATGGCCACATTTGGCGCCGTGAAGTCGGGATAGCCGAGCACGATGACGCGCTCGCCGACTTTGACGTTGTCGTCGTTGGGGAACACGGTGGTGGCCAGCGGCTGGGTCGCGTCGATCTTTATCAGCGCCACGTCGGCCTCGTTCGACGAACGCACCAGCCGGGCGTGCACGTCGAGCAGCGTACCCGGGAAACGGACGAGAAGCTGTTCGTTGCGCCCCTCGAAGGTCCGCGTGCCACTGCCGATGATGGTGGGTTTTTTATTGTCGAAAATCGGGCCGCCCTGCTCGGGAAGCCAGTCGCGGACTTGCTGCGAGTTGCCGTCGTCGCCCAGGATTGTCGAACTCGCGCTTCACGCTTGGTTGGCAGCCTATCCTAGGTTGCAAAAAACGCGGCGGACCGTGCCGAGCCGCCGAATTCTTTAGCTGAACAGAGTGCCGGCGGTCAGGGCGGCTTGCAGCTCGCTCTGCGTGACGCCGAGGAGGGTCATCACGGTGCCGTCGGGCAGGGTCACGATCGAACTGGCGCCGCCATCGGCCGCCTGCGAGGTCGCGACGATGGCCGAATTGGTCTGCGCGGTCTCGTTCGGGTAGAAGATGAAGTCGAACGTCGTATCGAAATCGCCAGCGCCGTCGCCGACCGTCACCCGCGCCGACGACGCGCCGGGGATGGTCGAATTGACCGTGGCCGTCCCGCCGACCGTGTCGTAGCTCGTTGCGACGACGGTGTCGTTGGTGCCGAACCCGATCGCGGCGCCCGCGATCGTCGTCGAATGGGTCCACAAATGCGTCCCGCCGACGAGCGCGCCGTTGCCGACCCCGATCCTGTCGCTGTCGCCGCCCCAGACCGAGTCGCTGCCGTTGCCGGCGATGATCGTGTCGCTGCCGGACAAATCGTTGCCGTCGGCGCGAAACGCGTTGATCGTCGCGTTGCCGGCCGACCCGGACAGGTCGATCAGATCGCCGCCGCCGTCGGTCTGCGGGTTGTAACGCAGCGTCGAGGACCCGCCGACGATCGTGTCGCCGCCGCCGCCGGCGCCCGACCCGATAACGTTGTCCACGGCCCCGATACCGCCCGAGCCGATTTGTATCAACATCCCGCCTGCCGAGCCGTCGACATACTGGCTCGCGGTGCCGAAAGCGATTGTGTCGCCGAAGCCGCCGAAGACGGTGGCCGCGCCGCTGCCGAGCGTCACCCGGATGTTGCCCGCCGTCGCGTTGATAGCGGCGTCGCCAGTCTGCGCGGTGAAATCGACAACATCGCCACTGCCGAGCCCTTGGATCTGCACGGCAGCGGCGCCGCCGGTGATCGTGTCGGGCGCGCCGCCTACCGTCGAGCCGATGATGATATCGGTCCCACCCGACCCCACGCCGATCCGCATGCCGCCGGCGCGGCCGTCGATATAGGTCGACCCGGCCCCGGCCACGATCGAGTCCCCGGCCCCGCCATAGATCGTGGTATTGCCGCTGCCGCCGAGGATGGTTTCGGCGCCGGGCTGCGTAAACGCGTTCAGAACCTGGTTCCCGCTGCCGCCGATCAGCGTGTCGCCAGCGGCGCCGATGACCGTCTGATTGCCGCTGCCGAGGATGATCCGGGCCGGCGTATTGACGCCGGTGACGGCGTCGAGCACCACGTAATCGCCGGTAAAAAGTTGCAGTTCGGTGCCGGTCAGGAACCCGTTGAGGAGGTAGCCGGCGGAGTCGATCACGCCGACCTGGAAACCGGCGTACAGATTGGCCGACGTGCCGGCAAATGACTCGGTGAAAACCTCGATATTGAGGTTTGCGAAGTTCGGCGATTGCGACGGCGCGCCGGTGCCGTCGAACGAGTTGTTGATGCCGAGCGTGACGCCGGCATAGCCGGGCGCCAGGCCAAAGACGAATTGCCCGCCGGGTGGCGCCAGGTCGCCCTCGGTGATGATGGTTCCGCCGCCGGCTGCGGGCGACAGGCGAAAGAACTCGCCGGAAAAATCCTGGGTGGGGTCGAGCTGGAGATCGAACGTACTGCCGAACTGGGTGATTTGCAGCACATTGCCCGGACCAAGCACGGCGGTGCCGGCGCTGTCGAAGGGCAGGTTCGGCTGGTCGATGAAATTGCCCGCCGCGAAGCCGGAGATCGGGTAGGCCGGGCTCGCGATGTCGGTGATCTGCAATCGTCCGCCGCTGCCGGCAAAACTGATGCCGCCGCTGACCACCGGCCCGCCGGCCAGGATCAGCACCGCGCCGGGGCCGCTGATCACCGTATCGATGACCGTGCCGCCGACGATTGTCGCGCTGCCGCCGGCGAAAACCCCCATCCCGATTGCGGTGCCGCCCGCAAGCACGAACGCCTTTCCACCCGAAAGGGCCGCCGTCCCGATCGCAATGCCGCCAGAACTCACAACCTGGTTGACGTACGGGCTGACGCCTGAGAGAACCGCGCCAATCGCCGTTCCCCCCGAAAGAACAATCTGCGTACCACCGGAGCCGACCGTCGTGCCGCTCGCGCTACCCTGAGCTTCGACAATCTGCTGACCGCCTGAGAGGACCGCGCCGTTGGCGGTGCCGGACACATACTGAGTGCCGCCCGTGGCGATCCTCGCGCCGGTATCGATGGCGCCTGCGTCTACAATTTCCCGGCCGTAGATATTTATAGCGGTAGCGGACCCACCGCTGGCGATATAGGCGTTGCCGTAAAGGTGGATCGTCGTTGCGCTAACAACGCCGGATGCCATAATGCTTCCACCACCGCTTACAATGCCTCCGCCGGCAAAACCCCCTGCTTCGACGATCTGGTCGCCGCCAAACATTACCGTGGCGCCGAGGTCGACGCCCCCGGATGAGACCGTCTCAACCCCGCCGCTGGTGATTGTCGTCGCGCTGGCCGTGCCGAAGACAATCTGCGCCCCGGCCTGGAAAACGTTTCCCAGGGTGACCCCGCTTGTGAAGCCGCCTGACCTGACGATTTGTGTGCCGCCACTGTTTACCGTGGCGCCGAGGTCGATGCCCCCGGACGAGACCGTCTCGATCCCACCGCTGTTGATCGTCGTCTTGCTGGCGGTGCCGCCGGACAGCACGGTCAGTGTGTCGCCGCCGGCGAGCGCGATGCCGCTGCTGGTCTGGCCGCCGCTGATGACGATGTCGGTCATGTCGGAAAATGCCCCTTCCCGGCCCGGCCCCGCAGGGTACTCCGTTTGCCGCCGCGCTACGCTAAGGCTGTGAGGCCGCGAAGGTGTCGCATTCCTTCATCTTGCCGCGCTCGAGGCCGCGCTTGAACCAGGCGACGCGCTGGGCCGAGCTGCCGTGGGTGAAGGCGTCGGGGACGACGGTGCCGCGCGTCTGGCGCTGCAGGCGGTCGTCGCCGACCGAGCTGGCCGCGTTCAACGCCGCCTCGACATCGCCTTGCTCGAGGATCTGCCGGGCGCGGTCGGCGTGGTGCGCCCAGACCCCGGCGAAACAATCGGCCTGCAACTCGATCCGCACCGAGATCGCGTTCGAGCGGCGCTCGTCGCTGCGCGCCCGCTCGGCGTGGGCCTGGCCGAGGATCCCGAGCTCGTTCTGGACGTGATGCCCGATCTCATGCGCGATCACGTACGCCTGCGCGAAGTCGCCGGAGACCTTGAAGCGGGTCTTCATGTCGTCGAAAAACGACAGGTCGAAATAGGCCTTCTGGTCGTTCGGACAATAAAACGGTCCCGAGGCCGCGCTCGCGTTGCCGCAATGCGACCGCACGCTATTGGAGTAGAGCACCAGCTTGGGGTCCTGATAGGTCCGGCCCATCTCGCGAAAGATCTGCCGCCAGACATCCTCGGTGTCGGCGAGCACGACCGACACGAAGCGCCGCATCTGGTCGTCGCCCGCATCGCCGGCACGCGGGGCGCCGTAGCGGGCGTCCTCGGCCGGCCTGGTCCGGGGCTGGGTCTGGGGCTGGGTCTGGGCCTGTTCCGGCAGCGAGCCGGAGCCTTCCAGCACGGCCATCAGCGTGCCCGGGTCGATCCCGAAAAAGAGCCCCACGACCACGATGACGATCGCGCCCAACCCGCCGCCGACGCGGATCGGAAACCCGCCGCCGCCGCCCCCGCCCGACCCGCGCTGATCCTCGAGGTTCGCGCTTTCCCGGCCGCCCAACCAGCGCATCCGCCATCTCCCGCCTGTTCCGTCGATGTATAAACGCCGGGAGAGGGCGATGGCTCAAAAGATCGGGGGTCAGTAGATCGGCGCGGTGGCGTGCTTGACGATAAAGCGGATTTCGGCCACCGCCTTGGTCACGGCCTGGCCGATCAGGTCGAGCCGGCTCAGTTGTTCGACCCGCGGTCGGGTCCGGGCGATCTCATCGGGGCTAAGCACGAGGCCGAGCAGGTTGCACGCCTCGATCAGGCACAGCAGCACCACGTCGCGCGGGTCGGGGATCTCGTCGGTCAGCAGCACCTGTCGCAGCCGGGTCTTGACCTCGCGCTGCTCGCTGTCGTCGACCACCGGGTAGCGCCTGGTGTGGAATACCCAAAGGAATCGGCCATTCTCCTCGCGCAGGATGCCTTTTTCGACCAGACGCCTGACCGCAATGTCTTGATATTTGCGGGCGTTGAGCGTGACGCGCTCGATCGCGGCGCCGGTCGTGAGCTTGGCCCCGGCGAGTTCCGTCCCGGCGCGGGCAAGCTGCGCCAGCACGCCATCGAGGATATCGTCGCCGGTCGGTTTCGGATCGACCACGACCAGCCGTTCGAGGTCGGTGTCGATGCGGTTCTGCAGCGCCAGCTCCATCAGCGCGGCCCCGGCGAGCACGACGTCGCCGGCCGATAGCGGCAGGTCGACGAACCTGCCATGCCGGTCGTCGAGCTGGAGCAGCACGATTTCTTCAATAAACCCGAGCATCGCCGGGCGCCTCAGCGAACCGCGGCGACAGCCGCCGCGGCATCGGCTTCGATCGCAAAGATCCGGTCGAAGCCGCTGATCGAGAAGACCTCGCGGACACTCGGCCCAAGCCCGAACAAGACCACCTTGCCTTTTGCCTGCTGCACTTTTTTCGCCACCACGAGGAGGACCCGCAACCCGGCGCTGCTGATATAATCCAGTTTGGAGAGGTCGATGGCGAGGTGCGGCGGGCCGCCGGCGATCACCCGCGCGAAACTCTCCTCGGCCGGCTGCGCGGAGCCGCTGTCGAGCCGGCCCGCCAATCTGGCGATCACGACATCGCCCACCTGCTCCTGGGCAAATTCCATCGGTAGCCTCGCGCCGCGGTTTGCTGCTGCCCCTGAAACGGCCAACACGGCTTGGTTAGCATGGCGCCGATCGCACAAGCAATAGGAGCGGGAACCGCGGATCGGGGGCGCTATCGCCCGAAATGGCGGCCCGGTTAACGCCGATCAGGCTTGGCTTGGCGCGAGTGTCGCGGTAAGAGGCATCATGGCCTCCTACGAGCTTCGCGTCGCGCCGCAGGTTTCCGAGATAACGCGCCTCATTGAGTGGGTGGAGGGAAGCTGCGGCGCGGAAGGAGTGAGCGGGGACACCAGGTTCAAGTTGGTCCTGGCCCTCGAGGAGGCTGTCATGAACGCGATCAGCCATGCGTTCCTTGGAGTGCCGCCGCCCCATCTGATCAGCGTCCGGCTCGACATTACCGCGGCGTCGGCGGTTGCCGAGGTGGTCGACAACGGCCGCCCGTTCGACCCGACGACCGCGCCCGATCCCGATCTTTCGCTGCCGCTCGAACAACGCCGTCCCGGCGGGCTCGGGGTCCATCTGATGCGCGGGATGATGGATCGCCTGCACTATCGCCGCGAGGGCGGCAACAACATCCTGCGGTTGGAGAAGGCGCGCGTCTGACCGGGCGGGGGGTTGAGCCGCCTATACTTGAGTCAATCTGCGCTGAGGACATCCTTAAGAGAATTTTGCGTCCCGCGAAGGCCCACAGGCGCTGACTTTGCCGCCCTCAGCTGTCATTCCGGGGCGGCGCGCAGCGGCGAACCCGGAATCCATATTCCAGAGGCCTGTGTGTATGGATTCCGGGTTCCGCCGCTGCGGGCGGCCCCGGAATGACAATTAGCTAAGTTAGCGCCTATGGGCGAAGGCCGGGACCCACCGATCAGGCGACGGAGCTGTTGAAAAGTGGGTCCCGGCCTTCGCCGGGACGACAGTTTCTTTTTCTACTTCTGTCGCTCAATGCACTGTGACGTCGATATTAAGGCCGGAACACCAGCGCGAGGCAGGTGATATCGTCGGACTGTTCGGCGCCGGCGGTGAAAGCGGCGGTGGCGCCCAGCACCCCGCGGACGAGTTCGGCGGCGCCGCGGTTGCGCCCGTCCTCCAATGCCGATTCGAGGCGCGCGGTGCCGAATTCGTTGTTTTCCGCGTCGAACGCCTCGGTGATCCCGTCGCTGAACATGAACAGCTTGTCACCGGGATGGAGCATTGTTTCGGCAATGCGATAGGGCATGTCGGCGTCGATGCCGAACGGGATCCCGGTCGCGCCCAAGGTAATGCGCCCGCCTTGCGCCCGCAGCAGATAGGGCGGGTTGTGCCCGGCATTGCAGTACCGCAGCACCCCGCTCGACAGATCGAGCACGCCGTGAAACATCGTGACGAACATGCAGGCGGTGTTCTGGGTGGCGAGCAGGCGATTGGCCTCGGACATGCCAAAGCTCATGTCGCGGGCGCTCGTGATGCTGCGCATCACGGTGCGCGAGACCGCCATGAACAGCGACGCCGGGATGCCCTTACCCGAAACATCGGCGACCGTGATCGCGAGCCGGGTGCTGTCGATCAGGAAATAATCATAGAAATCGCCGCCGATCTCGCGGGCCGGGTGCATCTCGGCGTGCAGGTCGATGTGCTCGGTCGCGCCCTCGCGCGCCAATGGCGGCGGCAGGATCGATTGCTGGATCTCGGCGGCGGCCTGCATTTCCTCGCGGCGGTTCTGCTTGGCCCGGATCTCGGCGGCCATGCCGGCGAAGGCGCGCGCGAACGTCGCCAGTTCGCCCGACTGGCCGGTCAATTCGTCGAGCAGCAGCGCGTCGTATTCGTCGCGCCCGAGCGCCTCGGCCGCATGGGTCAGATAGGCGAGCGAGCGGTTCATGCTGGCGAGGCGCCCGCCGAGTTCCCGGATGATCGCCACCCCGATCGAGGGGTATTCGGCGCTGAGTCGCATCAGGCTGGCCTGCTCGATGCGCACGACGACCAGATAGGTGCGCGCGACAACGGTCGCGGTGCGCGGCAGGTCGGTGAAGACGCCGAGCTCGCCGATGATCCGGTCGCGCCCGATCGTCGCCATCTTGACCGGCCCGGTCGGCAATTCGACGAACACGTCGACCTCGCCCTCGAGGATCACCAGCGCATAGCTGCCGGGATCGCCTTCGCGCATGATCGTCGTGCCGGCGGTGTAGGTGGCAAAGCCGCATTGCGCCGCGACCGCGAGCAGCGACGCGCTGTCGAATCGTGCGAAAATCGGATGCGGCGCCAGGATCTGCGCGATTTCCTCGGGCGGCGCCGCAAGCACGGCAGGCCCGGCATCGGCCGGAGGCGCCACGGAACGTTACCAACGGCAATTATGACGGAATTCGCGCCGGCGCTCCCGCAGCCGCCGCTCCATCCGAGGCCGCTCCCAGGGTTGGGCATAGGCAATGCGGGATTCCAGCCTGCGCATGTCGTGGCGCAACCAGCGGCAGCGCTCGCGCGCGTCCTGGACCGGAATGACGCTCGAAACACCAGGGCGGCGCTCCGGCGCGATCGGAGCCGCTTCGACGGATACCGGTACCGACATCGCCATTCCGATCAGCAGCAGCGCCCAGCCAATCCCCCGCAACATGTTTCCCTCACTCTTTGAGTTCGATCGTTAACTATACCGGAAATCGCGACGGTAAATCACGTCTCAACCCGAGCCCCACCCATGCCCCCCGGCGGCTGGTCGCGCGACCAGGGCGGCGCCAGCGCGAGAACGCGCGGATAGACCGGGCAGTCCGGCTGATGCGCCCCCGGCAGATAGCCGAGGCTCATCAGAAACTCGCTCACGATCAGCCCGCCGGTAAAGCGGAAATTCTGCCGAAACAGACGCGTCCACGAATCGAGCGGGCGGGGATGGTGTGCATCGAGCCAGCCCTTAAACGAACCGTGCGACCCGCGCAGCTCCTGGATGCGGCGGGCATTGGCGATCACCGATTGGATCTTTTGCCGGTTGCGCACGATGCCGGCATCGCCGAGCAGGCGCGCGGTCTCCGCGTCGCCAAAAGCGGCGACCCGATCGACCGCGAACCCGGCGAAGGCCGCGCGAAACGCTTCGCGCTTCTGCAGCACGGTCAGCCAGGACAGGCCCGCCTGGTTGATCTCCAGCGCAAGGCGCTCGAACAGCACGCTCTCGTCATCCGACGGGAAACCGTATTCGCTGTCGTGATAGGGCCCGTGCAGAGGATGCCCCGGCGCGGCAAGGCAATAGGCGGCGCTCATCGGCGCGATGATCGAGGATCGTCGGCGGCGACGCCAGCCCTACAATTCGCGGAAGCTGAACCAGGGGTTGCTGACGACGATGTAGATCCCGAGCCAGATCGCCGCCGCCAGGGCGGTCGTCAGCGCCAGTTTGAGTACGAGCCGGGGGCGCTGCGGCGCGCCGGCGGCGTGGCCCGGCTCTCCCGGTTCGGCTGGTGTGATCCATAGCGGCAGCATCGTGAACAGCGCCATCCACCACACCAGAATGTAGACGACAATGCCGGTCAGCCAGGTCATCTGATGATGTCATTCCGGGGCGCGCCGCAGGCGTGAACCCGGAATCCATATTCCAGAGGCCT
>CAMATN010000110.1 GCA_945861155.1 Rhizobium sp. Q54 | reverse complement strand
ACCGGCCTCTGGAATATGGATTCCGGGTTCGCCGCTGCGCGGCGCCCCGGAATGACAATCGAGTGGGGGCATTCTCCGGGAGGAAACGGCGATGACGGGCAATTTCACGATTTGCGTCGGGACGATCGGCAGCGGCGCCTGGCTGAGCCCCGATGGCGGGGAGAGCTGGCGGCGGGTCGGCAAGGGGCTTTCGGGCGAGAGCCGGGTGTTCGGGCTGACGGTGCATCCGAGCGAGAAGCGCACACTGTTCGCCGGCACCAATGATGGAATCTACAAAAGCGTGGACGGCGGGCAAAGTTTCGAGCGGCTCGAGTCGCCGATGAACTGCCTCGACGTGTGGAAGATCGCGATCGACCCGGTCGATCCCGACATCATCTTCGCCGGCACCAGGCCCGCGGCGCTGTTCCGCTCGACCGATTGCGGCGCGCATTGGCAGAAGCTCCCGGTCGACATGGTCGAGGAATGCCCGGCGGTCGGCATCCCCCGCGTGACGGCGCTGATCGTCGACCCGTCCGACCACCGCACGATCTGGGCCGGCGTCGAGGTCGACGGCGTGCGGCGCAGCACCGACGGCGGCGACAGCTGGAGCCGCATCATTAACGGCCTCACCGATCTCGACATCCACGACATCGCGGTCACGGTCAACGGCGCCACGACGGTCCTGACCAGCACGCCGCGCGAAATCTTCGCCAGCAGCGATCGCGGCGAGAGCTGGAAGGGGCTCGGGGTGCGCGACCAGTTCGAGCTGCGCTATTGCCGGGGGCTGGCGCAAAAGGCCGACGACCCCGAGACGCTGTTCGTCGCGACCGGCGACGCCGCGGTCGGCAGCACCGGGGCGATCCAGCGCTCGCGCGACGGCGGACGGAGCTGGGAGGTGTCGCCGTTGCCGACGGAGCCCAATTCGCCGATCTGGGCGTTCGCGACCAACCCGGCCGATCCCGGTCTGGTCCTCGCGTGCAGCCATTACGGCGAGCTCTACGCGAGCCCCGATGCCGGCGACAGCTGGAAGAAGCTGCGCCGCGAATTCACCGAGATCCGCGCGCTCAGCTGGATGCCGAATTGAGCGAGACACACGGGTTTGCCCGCTCCCGCCCGGATCGCCAGCCGCCCTATCTGTACCCGGATTATGGGAGCACCGTAAAACGCGCGCCGCGACGCGCGCCGATCCGGGTCGAGCACACGCTGTCGGAGGTGACCGGGCCGGTGTTCGCCGGAGGCTGGGCCGGGCCTGACGCCACCGACCTGACCCGGACGCACGAGGGGGCGCCGCTGGGCGAGCGCATCATCATCGCCGGCCGGGTGCTTGACGAGGACGGGCGTCCGGTACCCGGCACGTTGCTCGAGCTGTGGCAATGCAATGCCGCCGGGCGCTACCACCACCCGGCCGACCAGCACGACGCGCCGCTCGACCCCAATTTTACCGGCGCCGGACAGGTCGTCACCGGTCCCGCCGGCGAGTTCCGCTTTCTGACGATCAAGCCCGGCGCTTACCCGTGGCGCAACACGCCCAACGCCTGGCGCCCGGCGCACCTGCATTTCGGCGTGTTCGGGGCCGGGTTTGCCGCGCGGCTGGTGACGCAGATGTATTTCCCGGGCGATCCGTTGCTGGAATACGACGCGATCTTTCAGAGCACGGCGGACGCGGAGGCGCGCGAGCGGCTGGTGTGCCGCTACGACCCGGCGCTCAGCGAAGCGGAATGGGCGCTCGGCTACCGCTTCGACCTGGTGCTGCGGGGCCGCGACGCCACCCCGGTCGATCCGGTCTGAGGCAGCGCATGGCCGACAAATTGATCCCGACCCCGTCGCAGACGGTCGGGCCGTTCTTTCACCTCGGAATGGCGCATCCCGAGTGGGCCGATCTTGCCGCCGATGATCCGGCCGGCGAACGCGTGGCGATCGAGGGCCGGGTCACCGACGGCGACGGCGCGCCGGTGCCCGACGCGATCATCGAATTGTGGCAGGCCAACGCCGCCGGCCGCTACAACCACCCCGACGACCGGCAGGAGGACAAACCGCTCGATCCCAATTTCCGCGGCTTCGGCCGGGTCGCGACCGATGCCGAGGGCCGTTTTCGGGTGACGACGATCAAACCCGGCGCGGTCCCCGGACGCGGCAACGCGTTGCAGGCGCCGCACATCAACCTCGCGGTATTCGCCCGCGGCCTCTTGAAGCACCTCCACACCCGGATCTACTTCGCCGACGAGGCGCTCAATACCGGCGACAAGCTGCTGTCGTCGATCGAGGATGCGGCAGTACGCGATACGTTGTTGGCCCGCCGCGGCGACGCCGGCGTGTACCGCTTCGACATCGTGCTGCAAGGCGACAGCGAGACCGCCTTCCTCGATATTTGACGCGGCCAGCGTCAGAGGCGGAAGGCGCTGCGCTTTTCCGCCCTACGGCACATCGCTCGCGTAGGGCGGAACAGCGAAGCGCATTCCGCCAGCCCGAGTCGTTACAACAACTGGCCGCCATCGACCGAGATCGTCTGGCCGGTGACCCAGCTGGCGAGCGGTGAGGCGAGGAACACCACGACCTGCGCCACCTCCTCGGGCCGGCCGAGCCGGTCGAACGGGATGCTGCGCAGGATCGCGCCGTAGAGCGGCGGGTTGTCGGTCTTGCGCTTTTCCCAGCTGCCGCCGGGGAACTCGATCGAGCCCGGCGCGACGCAATTGACGCGGATGTCCTTCCGCGCCAAGGCCGCGGCCTCGCTCAGCGTGTATTCGATGATTGCCGCCTTGACCGCGCCGTAGGGCGCGGTGCGGGCGGCCGCGCGCAAGCCCGAGATCGATGAGATATTGATGATCGCGCCGGCGCCGCTCTGTTCGAGAAACGGCACCGCCGCCCGGGTCGCCCGCACGGTGCCGAGCAGATCGACATCGATGCTGCGCGCCCAGCCCGCTTCGTCGTTGCTGGTGCCGAAGCCCGACGCATTGTTGACGAGGATGTCGATGCCGCCGAGCGCCTTGGCCGCCGCGGCGATATAGGCCGCCAGCGCTGCCGCGTCGGCGACATCGCAAGCCTCGGCATGGGCGGTGACGCCATAAGCGGCGATCTCGTCGCGGACCTGGCCCAGCGCGTCGGCGCCGCGCGCGCAGATCGACACCGCGGCACCCGCCTCGGCGCTGGCCAGCGCGATCGCCCGGCCGATCCCCCGGCTGCCGCCGGTGACCACCGCCCGTTTTCCCGCAAGGTCGATCTTCATGCCCGTCGCGCCCCTCTGTTGATCGGCGTCGATTACCGCGCTTCCCGGCGCAAACCAAGCGCAAAGCCGGCTGGTCGGCGGTGGTTGGCTGGCTTTTTCTTGACGGATGCCGCGGCGGCTGACACCTAACAGCCGGGTTGGCGGATTACCGCCGGCCACCGCACGTTATTCCAGCGACCCGGCGGCCGCGCATCGGCGAGCATCCGCTCGACACCGCGCGCGGCACATGCCGGGGCGCCGCCCACCACCGCACAGAAAGGTCTGGATCAAAATGTCACACGCGATCGATCGCCTGCGATCCCCCGCCACGACGCGCGGGATCGCCAGCGCCCTGATGATCCTCTCCCTCGGCTTCGCCTTGCCATGCGCGGCCGCGGAAGACTCGCCGCAATTGCGCCTCGCCCAGGCGGCGCCCCCGCCCGGGCAGAAGGCCGCGCCGCAACGCCAGACACAGCCGGCACAGCCGCCGGTCAATCCGGTCGACCGCCAGATCGCCGACCTGCAAAAAAGACTGGCGATCACCCCGGCGCAGCAGCCGCAATTCGACGGTTTCGCCCAGGCGGTGCGCCAGAATGCCGCGGCGATGGACACTCTGGGCCAGCAGGAACAGCAGAAGACCAACCAGAATGCGGTCGAGGAGTTGCGCTCATCGGTGGCGTTCGCCCAGGCCGAGGCCGACGGGCTGAAGCGCTTGCTGCCGGCGCTGGAGGCGCTCTACGGCAGCCTGTCGGATCAGCAGAAGCGCACGGCCGACCAGGTGTTCAGCAACGCTCCCGCGCCCAAGGAACCGGCGCCGCGCAAAAAGGGCTGACCGCCTGCAAGCGCCCGGAGCGGGCCGGCGCTCCGGGTCTCTTGTGCCCAAACGTAGTATAGCGACGTAATCAATTCGCTCGCTGATTTATAACCCCACGCATTCAGGCAATTTCGCGCGGCTGCCCCAATCGCAACGGGGACCCTTTCCCGTTTCCGAGCGTATACCGACGCGAGCACTTGCTCGCTGGTTTGGTGGTGCATAGGGGAACAGCCGATGTCGATGCGAAGCACAATGGTCGCTGGCGCATGTCTTGCCGTGGTCATGGTTACGTCCGTGACCTCTACGCGGGCGCAGACGCTTTATCTCGGCGGTGAGGCCGGATGGAGTCACCTCGGAAACCAAACAAGCCAGGCGGCGGGAATATCGACCGCCACGTCGCGCTTTGATGCCGGCTTCGCCGCCGGCGCGCGGGTCGGCTATGAATGGGGCCCGTGGCGGTTCGAAGAGGAATACGTTTATCGCCGCAACGGCTTGGACAACATTAATATCGGCGGGGCCAATATTGCCGGGGTCAAGGGCAGCCGCCAGTCGCATGCGTTCATGACCAACGTGCTGTACGACATCAACATGGGCTGGCCGGTGACGCCGCACATCGGCGCCGGCATCGGTGCGGTCAATGTCATCGACAGGGCCAGTGCCCCCGGTTTCGGGCGGTTCTTCGACGATAGCGACTGGCGGCTCGGCTATCAGGCGATCGGCGGCGTGCGCTACAACATGACGCCGAACCTCGCGCTCGATCTCGATTATCGCTACCTGGCCACGACCAAGGCGACATTTCGCGTGCCGGGCAACGGGACGCGCTATCGCAGCGACTACGACACCCACAATCTGATGGCGAGCCTGGTCTACCGGTTCGGGCCGCCCGCCGCACCGCCGCCGGTCGCCGCCCCCCCGCTGCCAATGGCCGGCCCGGTCGTCCAGCGACGCGTGTTCATGGTTTTCTTCGACTGGGACAAGGCGACGATCACGGCCGAGGGCATGCGCGTCGTGCAGCAGGCGGCGGGCGCCTACAGATCGGGCGCCCCGGTGCAGATCCAGGTCACCGGCTATGCCGACCGTTCGGGCTCGCCCGGCTACAACCAGCGGCTATCGGAGCGGCGCGCAACCGCCGTCGCCGAAGCGCTTGCCCGGACCGGCGTCCCGCGTAACGACATGATGGTCAGCGGACGCGGCGAAAACGACAACCGCGTGCCGACCGCCGACGGCGTGCGCGAGCCGCAAAACCGCCGGGTCGAGATCGTCTTCCCGTAATCCGGGTCTGACGGGCTCGCGCCGAGAGGCCCGCTTCGGCGGGCCTCTTCTTGCGTGCGGCCGGTGCAACGGGGATCTCGATTCCCCATCCAAATCAGAACCAGCCGCGCCACCTGAACCACAGGACCGGCGCGATCGCGCTGAGCGCGATCAGCATCAGTCCCCAAGGGTAGCCCCAGGCCCAGTCGAGTTCGGGCATGTACTTGAAGTTCATGCCATACAGGCTGGCGACCAGGGTCGGCGGCACGCCGACCACCGAGACGATCGTCAACACCTTGATGATGTTGTTCTGCTCGACATTGATGAGGCCCAGCGTCGCGTCGAGCAGCAACTGCACCTTGTTGACCAGATGGGTGTCGTAATCGCTGAGCGAGGCGATGTCGTGGCGCATCGTGTCCAGACGCGGCCTGACCGTGTCGGGCAGCCAGCCGGCCCCGGCGCCCGCGACAAAAGGCACGATGCGCGCGAGGCCGAGCAGGCTGT
Source organism: Rhizobium sp. Q54 (assembly GCA_945861155.1). GTDB lineage: Bacteria > Pseudomonadota > Alphaproteobacteria > ATCC43930 > CGMCC-115725 > DATARH01. The sequence continues at coordinate 11,045 of CAMATN010000110.1, read as the reverse complement.
CGCGAATTTTCGAGACGAGGTCGCCGCTGGCCCCGACACGGCGCAGGATGAGGCGCAGATCGGCGGCTTCGCGGGCCGGGCGGCGATGCCTGGGGGCGGCCGGGCCGGAGCGGAACAGCCGGTGCGACAGCGTGTCGAGTTCCGCGGCAATATTTTCGAGGACATCGGCCAGCCGGTCGACGATCGCCTCGACCAATCCGACGAACATCTCGGGGGCGGCGCCCTGTGCCGTCGGACTAAAGGCGTTGAACGCGGTCAGCGGCTCGAAGCGCACGGTGACCAGCCGCTCCGCCGACAACAAATAGCCGACCGGTGTTGTCTGGGGGTTGTCCGCCGTCGAGCGGTGGACGAGCGGAGCACTCAGATAAAGGGTTCCGTTTTTCGTCCTCACCCGGCTCGACGTTTCGATCTCGGAGAGGTCCTCGAAGCTCGGTAGAACGAGACCGGTCGCGCGCTCGACAAAACCGATTTCGGCTGGGGTCGGCGACAAGAGATCGACCCAGGCAATGTCCGGCGGCAGCGTTGCCGCCGCATCGAGATCGCCGGGAGGGTCGTGGATTTCGCCGCTATGCGCATGGAGAGCCAGCATGGCGCCGATTGTAACGGATCAGAGCCCACCTTGCGTGACGATGAAATCGACGATCCGGTCGACGCCGTCGCCGGTCTTGAGGTTGGTGAAGACGAACGGCCGTTCGCCGCGCATCAGCCGTGCGTCGCGGTCCATCACATCGAGGCTCGCCCCGACCAGCGGCGCCAGGTCGATCTTGTTGATAACGAGGAGATCGGAGCGGGTGATGCCGGGGCCGCCCTTGCGCGGGATCTTGTCGCCGGCCGCGACATCGATGACGTAGATCGTCAGATCGGCCAATTCGGGCGAAAAGGTCGCCGCCAGATTGTCGCCGCCCGACTCGATCAGCACGATGTCGACGGTCGGGAACAGCCGGGTCATCTCTGCGATCGCGGCGAGGTTGATCGAGGCATCCTCGCGAATCGCGGTGTGCGGGCAGCCGCCGGTCTCGACCCCGCGAATGCGCTCCGGTGGCAACGCGCCGCTGCGGGTCAGGAACTCGGCATCCTCGCGGGTATAGATGTCGTTGGTGATCGCGACCAATTCGAAGCGCCCGCGCATCGCCTTGCACAGCCGGTCCATCAGCGCGGTCTTGCCCGAGCCGACCGGGCCGCCGATGCCCAGGCGCAGCGGGTTCGGGTGACGTTGCGCGTTCATGAGCGGAACAGCCTCGTGTATTGCGTCTCATGCGCCATCGAGGCGAGGTCGACGGCGAACGTAGCGCCGCCGAAATCGGCCGGGTCGCGGGTCATTGCCGCGTCCGCCGCACCGGCGACGACCGGTTCCAGCGCCGCCATTATGCGCTGCCCGTCGGTCTGGCCGATGATGCCGAGGCGCAATCCGGCCGACACCAGATTGGCGGCGAACGCCTGAAGGTACCCGACGAGCGCGTCCTCGAGCGCGATCCCGGCGCATGCCGCCGCAGCGCCGAAAGCGGCCGAGTGGCAGACATGCTCCGGTGCCGTTTCACCCCCACCCTGCCCTCCCCCGCTTGCGGGGGAGGGTAAGGACGGGGGCAGAGGAAAGTTCGAGGTTGCCGTCCCATCGGCTCCCTCCCCCGCAAGCGGGGGAGGGCTGGGGTGGGGGTTGAGAATGGCGCTCCGCAAGAAAGGCGCCTGCCAAGCGGCTCGGCAGGTACGCATAAAGGCCTCGCCCTGCTGGGCGGCTTCGAGCGCCAGCTCGGCGGTGGCGCGGAACGCGACGCCGCGCCGGTTGGCGGCATCGAACCCGGCACGATCGTCGGCCGCGGCGACGCGATATGCCTCGCAAAGAATATCCGCGTCGATCCGGCCACTGCCTCGCGCGACGACCGATGCGACCCAGTTTTCGAGACTGGCGCGGTCGCGCACGTCGTCCGCGGCGACGGCGGCTTCGAGCCCGTGCGAATAGCTGAACGCCCCTGTGGGAAAGCTCGGCGACAGCCAGGCGAGCAACCGATAGAGGCTGCTGCCGGGCTTAGCGTTCTGGGTCATGGCCGTGCGCGACCCCGGCATAGGCGCCGATTTCCGGGTCGAACGGCGCGTCGACCCAGACGACATGACCGCCGAGCCCCTCGACCATCGCCGCGATGACATGGTCGGCGCGGATGCGCAGCCGGTCCCCGGCCACCTGCAGCGGCAGATGCCGGTTGCCGATATGCCAGGCGATGCGCAACAATTCGGTGGGGCCGTCGGCGGCGATCTCGATGACCGGCTCGGCCGCGGAGCGCACCCGGATATAGCTGCCGGTGTCGAGTTCGAGGCCGTCGCCCTCGGAAAGATGTTGGGCGCGAGGCAGGTCGAGCAGAAACGGCGTTCCGGAATCGGCGACCAGCCGGATGCGCCGCCGGTGCCGATCGAGAAAGGGCAGGGTCACCGTGTCGACCGCGGCCTCGTCGGGCCACTGCCCCCTGGTATGAACCGTGATCGCCCGCCGCATGTATCCCTCAAGAAAATTTCACTACGAAGACACGACGAAAAAATAATTGTTCACCGCAGCGGAGGGTAAGGCCGCCATTGGACCTGCCGGCTTTGCATCCGTTGTTCATTTTTCGTGCACCATCATTCTGTCATACCGGCGAACGCCGGTATCCATGGCGAACGTGGGTCCCGGCCTTCGCCGGGACGACAAGATTTGTACAACAAGTCTCTCTTCGTGCTCTTCGTGCCTTCGTGGTGCAACTAAAGCCTCAATACAGGAAATAGCGCTGGGCCAGCGGCAATACCGTCGCCGGTTCGCAGGTCAGGTGGACGCCGTCGGCGCGCACTTCGTAGGTTTCCGGGTCGACCTCCATATGGGGCGTGGCCGCGTTGTGGACCATATCGCTCTTGCCGATCGTCCGGATGCCGCGAGCCGGCAGAATCATGCGCTGGAGGCCGAGCCGCTCCGGCACCCCGCCGGCGATCGCGATCGCCGGTAAGAAGGTCGCGCTCGATGCCTGTAATGCCCGGCCGTAGGCGCCGAACATCGGCCGGTAATGCACCGGCTGGGGAGTCGGGATCGAGGCGTTGGGGTCGCCCATCAGCGCCGCCGCGATGGTGCCCGCCTTCAGCACGATGTCCGGCTTCGCGCCGAAAAACGCCGGTGACCACAGCACCAGATCGGCGAGCCTTCCGACCGCGACCGAACCGACATGATCGGCCAGCCCATGCGTCAGCGCCGGGTTGATCGTGTATTTGGCGACGTAGCGCTTGACCCGGAAATTGTCGTTGCGCTCTCCATCCTCGGGTAGCGGCCCGCGCTGGCGCTTCATCTTGTCGGCGGTCTGCCAGGTGCGGATGATAACTTCGCCGACCCGGCCCATCGCCTGGCTGTCCGACGACATCATGCTGAAGGCGCCCAGATCGTGCAGGATGTCCTCGGCGGCGATCGTCTCGCGCCGGATGCGGCTCTCGGCAAAGGCGACATCCTCGGGGATGCGCGGGTCGAGGTGGTGGCACACCATCAGCATGTCCAGATGCTCGTCGATGGTGTTGATCGTGTAGGGCCGCGTCGGGTTGGTCGAGGACGGCAATACGTTCGGCAGCCCGCATAATTTGATGATGTCGGGCGCATGGCCGCCGCCGGCGCCCTCGGTGTGGAAGGCGTGGATGTTGCGGCCCTTGAAGGCGGCGACCGTGTCCTCGACAAAGCCCGATTCGTTCAGCGTGTCGGTGTGGATCGCGACCGCGATGTCGAGCTGTTCGGCGACCGACAGACAGCAATCGATCGCCGCCGGAGTGGTGCCCCAATCCTCATGCAGTTTGAGACCGCAGGCGCCGGCCTCGACCATCTCGACGAGCGCCTGCGGCTCGGAGGCATTGCCCTTGCCGAAAAACCCGAGATTGACCGGAATCCCCTCCGCCGCCTGCAGCATCCGCGCGAGGTGCCACGGGCCCGGCGTGCAGGTCGTCGCCGCGGTGCCGGCGGCCGGCCCGGTGCCGCCGCCGAGCATCGTCGTGATGCCGCTGTAGAGCGCCTCCTCGCAGAGCTGCGGGCAGATGAAATGGATGTGGCTGTCGATGCCGCCTGATGTGACGATGCGGCCCTCGCCGGCGATGATCTCGGTGCCAGGGCCGATCACGATGTCGATGCCGGGCTGGATGTCGGGGTTGCCGGCCTTGCCGATCCCGGCGATGCGGCCGTCGCGAATCCCTATATCGGCCTTGACGATCCCCCAATGGTCGAGGATCACCGCGTTGGTGATGACGGTGTCGACGGCGCCTTGCGCCCGGCTGCGCTGCGATTGCCCCATGCCGTCGCGGATCACCTTGCCGCCGCCGAACTTTACTTCCTCGCCATAGACCGTCCGGTCGGCCTCGATCTCGATGACCAGCTCGGTATCGGCGAGGCGCAGCCGGTCGCCGGTGGTCGGCCCAAACATCGCGGCGTAGGCGGCGCGCGAGATCGTGTTCGCCATCGTCAGAGCGCCCCGTTGATGCGGCCGTTGAATCCGACGACGCGACGCGCCCCGGCGTAGGCGACCAGGCGCACCTCGCGGGTTTGGCCCGGCTCGAAGCGGGTCGCGGTGCCGGCCGGGATGTCGAGGCGGCAGCCCCGCGCCGGCTCACGGTCGAACTGCAGCGCCGCGTTGGTCTCGTAGAAATGATAATGCGAGCCCACCTGGATCGGCCGGTCGCCGGTATTTGCGACGGTCAGGGTGACGGTCGGGCGGCCGGCGTTCAGCTCGATATCGCCATCGGCGGGGAAAAGCTCACCGGGGATCATGGCGTCCTCTCGCAACGGCCCCTCACCCCAACCCTCTCCCCGCGCGCGGGGAGAGGGAGCGCGCCGGAGCCCTTGCCCCTCGCCCCGTTTACGGGGAGAGGGAGGGGCCCGCGCCGAAGGCGTGGGAGGGTGAGGGGGACTGGGCTAAACGCGATCATCGGATCGGCTCGTGCACGGTGACGAGCTTGGTTCCGTCGGGGAAGGTCGCCTCGACCTGGATGTCGCGGATCATCTCGGGCACCCCCTCCATGACCTGCGCGCGGCGCAGCACCGTGCCGCCGTCGCGCATCAACTCGGCGACCGTCCTGCCGTCGCGGGCGCCTTCGAGCACGTAATCGGTGATCAGCGCCACCGCCTCGGGATAATTGAGCTTGACGCCGCGTTCGAGCCGCCGCGCCGCAACCATCGCGGCGACCGCGACGAGCAGCTTATCCTTTTCGCGCGGGGTCAGGTTCATGCGCTTCCCTCAAGCTCAAACATGCCACAGCCGCGGCAATCGCGCCGGCAATCCCATCGCGGCCGCCCGCAAATGGCAAGCGAGATCGGCATAGGCGCGGCGCAGCGCCAGCGGGTCGGGGCCGAGCCAGCGCGCGACCAGGATGCCGTTCACGGCGGTTACTCCGCAGCGCAGCCCGATCGCCGACGATTGTTGCTGCACCGCGCGGGCGTCGTCGACGTACCGGCGCGGATCGTCGTCGCGCGGCATCAGGATCAGCGTGGCGCAGGAAGCCGCGCCGTCGAAACAGGCCGGGTCGGCCATCGTCGCCGCGATGTCGCCGTCGAGGTGCAGCGCGTCGCCCCACACCAGCGCGCCGCCGCGCTTCACCTCCCAGCGCTCATGCAGCAGGCCGTGGGTGAAGCCCTCGCCGCGCGCCAGGCGGCCAAAGACCGTAATCCCGCCGCCGAGGAATCCGGCACCCGGCGACAACGCGATTGCGGTGCGGCGGTGCAGCCGGGCGCCGTCGAACAGGATGGTCTCGGGCGGCAGGTATTCGAGCCAGGCGCCGGCGCCAACCGAAAGGGATTGCGCGATCTCGGTCGTCGCGCCGGTCGAGCGATAGATCTTTTCCGCCGCCGACGCGGTGACATGCGCGACCGCGCCGGTTTCGAGGGTAATGGCGATCGAGAGCCGGTCGCCGGCGACGAGGCCGCCCGAGGTCGTGACAACCACCGCGAGGGCGGCATCGTCGGGTTCCGTCGTCGGAAACAGCACCCGCAGCGGGTCGTGCTGATAGAGATGCGCGAGGCGCGTCACACCGTCCCGCGCCGCAAACCCGATTTCGGCGGCTCCGCGAACTTGGCTCTTCATTCCGCGGCAAGCCAGAGTGGAAAGCACGTCCGGCTGCGAGCGCGCCGGCGCCGCTGAATACTCGCTATTTATTACTTATCACCTCTATCAGATGATTGAACCGATCTTCTATCAGCGTTGCCAATCCGTCAATCCTGACACTGAGATCTCCTAGCCCGCGCGTCATTTCGGCGGCGAGATTATCATACATCGAACGCGTGTTCCGACGATCCAAATCGGCCGTTGCTTTGATCTCTCGTAGCTGCATCTGGATCGACTGAAGCTGCGATTGGATGAATTCCAAACTGACCTCGGCCATTTCCCGCTCCTGATGCGAGCACTTACCGGTATTCTGGTTTGCGCTCCACTTTCTCAATACCCCAGCGCCAACCCGTCCTTGCGCGGCTCGGAGCCGCCGATCAAAACACCGCGGTCGCGGTCGATCCAGATCGCCTGGCAGCCGCCGATCGGCACCTCCAGCATCTCGATCCGGTGGCCGCGACGCGCGAGATCGGCCCGGATCGGCTCGGGGACGAAATGCTCGACCTGCAAGCCGCCCTGATAGGCGAAGACTCGCGGCGCCTCGGCCGATTGCTGCGGGTCCATGCCGCGATCGAGGAAGCGGTGCAGGAACGTCGCGTGACCGACCGCCTGAAACTGGCCGCCCATCACGCCGAACGGCATGACCGAGCGGCCGTCCTTGACCAGCATCCCGGGGATCAGCGTGTGGAACGGGCGCTTCCTCGGCGCGATCGCGTTCGGATGGCCCGGAATCGTGCGGAAGCCGCTGCCGCGGTTATGCAATATCACGCCGCTCTCCGGCGCCATGATGCCGGTGCCGAACGCCGAGAACAGCGAGTTGATGAACGAGACCGCGTTGCCGTCGCGATCGACGACACACATATAGATCGTGTCCTTGTGCTCGATACCGTCCCAATGTTGCGGTGGCAGCGCGCGGTCGATCCGGATCTCGCGGCGGCTGCGCTCGGCCCATTCGGCGGACAGGTATTTCTCGACATCGACCGGCACGAAATCCGGGTCGCCAATGCGCGTGTCGCGCACATGATAGGCCGCCTTGGTGGCCTCGGCGATCAGATGCAGCCGGTCGGCCTCGCTGAAGGCCTCGCCGCCGAGGGCGTAGCCTTCCAGCGTCTTCAGGATCATCAGCGCCGTCAGCCCCTGATTGGCCGGCGGACATTCATAGACGTCATAGCCGCGATAGGACGCGTGGATCGGCTCGACCCAGCTCGACCGCTGCGCCGCGAAATCATCCTCCTCGTGCAAGCCGCCCAATTCCTTCAAGCGGTTGACGATGTCGCGCGCGACGGCGCCTTCGTAGAAGGCCTCGCGACCCTCGCGGCCGATCCGGCGCAACGTCCGGGCGAGCGCGGGATTGCGCATCGTGTCCCCGGCCCGGGGCGCCTTGCCGTCGCGCAGCATGACCTTGGCCGTGATCGGGTCGCGCAGTTTCCCCTCGGCGCGCGCCCAGTCATGGGCGACCCGCGGGGTCACGACATAGCCATCCTCGGCCGCCTTGGCCGCCGGTTCCAAAATTTCCGACATTGGCTTCGAGCCGTGCTCGCGATTGAGCAGGCACCACGCGTCGATGCATCCCGGCACCGTCGCGGCGTGCGGGGTCTGCACCGCGATCTCGCGGATCTGGCGCTCGGCGTACCATTCGACATGCGCCTTGGCGGGCGCCCGTCCGGCACCGCTGAGCGCGATCGGCAAGGCGCCCTTCCTCGAATAAAGGACAAAGCAGTCGCCGCCGATCCCGGTACTTTCCGGCTCGACAACGCATTGCATCGCCACCGCGGCGATCGCCGCATCGACCGCGTTGCCGCCGGAGCGCAGCATGTCGAGCGCGGTCAATGTCGCCAGCGGGTGCGAGGTCGCCGCCATGCCGTTCGCCGCCATCGCCGCCGAGCGGCCGGGGATGTTGAAATCGCGCATCGTGCTCCTCGACAGAGTCAACACAGGCCAGCCCCCGCCCGGCCGCGCAAGGCTGACCGGCGGGCGGAGTGCTTGCGCGCCATTCCTGCATGGTCCTAGCTGTGCGGTCAATTCGCGCCAGAGATTTGGTCGGGGTTTATCGATGGACGGTTCGCTGCACTTTCCGGTCGCGACGGCGCCGGCGCCGGGCGAGGTCATCCCGATCGCCCCCGGCGTGCTGTGGCTGCGCATGAAGCTGCCGTTCGCGCTCAACCATATCAATCTGTGGCTGCTCGATGACGGGCCGACCTGGACCGCGGTCGATACCGGGTTCGCGCTGCCGGAAACCAAGGCGGCGTGGCAGCAGATTTTCGCCGCCGAACTCGGCGGCCGGCCGATCGGGCGGGTCATCGTGACCCATTACCATCCCGACCATATCGGGATGGCCGGCTGGCTGACCGAGCATTGGCAGGCGAAGCTGTGGACCACCGAGAAGGAATGGCTGCACGCGATCATGATGTCGCGCGACGGCAACGAGGATGGGGCGCGGCTGCGGCGCGATTTCGCCCATGGCGCCGGGCTCGACGATGAAGCCGCGACCAGCTTCGCCGAGCGCCAGGGCAATTACCGCCGCGGCGTCCCCTCGGTGCCGCCCGCCTATCACCGCATCGGCGAGGGCACGGCAATCGCGATCGGCGGGCGCGAATGGCGGGTCATCATCGGCGAAGGCCACGCGCCCGAGCACGCCTGCCTTTATTGCGCCGAGACCGGCGTGCTGATCGCCGGGGACCAGATCCTGCCGCGGATTTCGCCCAATATCAGTGTGCAGGCGCACGAGCCCGACGGCGACCCGCTGGCGCGCTACCTCGCCTCGCTCGACAAGTTGCGGCGGGTGCTGCCGGCCGAGACTTTCGTGTTGCCGTCGCACAATCTGCCGTTTCACGGCGCCCATACGCGGATCGACGAGCTGGCGGCGCATCACCACGCCCGCTGCGGCGATGTGGTCGCCGCCTGCGCTCGCCCGCACAGCGCGGCGGAGCTGATGCCGGTCCTGTTCAAACGCGCGCTTGACCGCCACCAGATCGGCTTCGCGCTCGGCGAGGCGCTGGCGCATGCGCACTATCTGATCGGCCAGGGCGAACTCGATCGCGCGACCGGCGCCGACGGCGTCAACCGCTTCCTGCGCAAGGCGGCGTGAGCGCGGCGAGAGGGTCTCCGGCGCCGCCGGGGTGCCGCTTAGCGCGGCTCGCCGACAAACCCGCGCTGGATCTCCGCGATGCGCTCTAGCGCGGCTTGGCTCAGCTGCCCCTTCTCGACCGCGCGCGCGGCATATTCGAGGTGCTCCATGGTCGAATACCCGACCAGCACGGTGGAGACCGCCGGCTGCGCGATGACGTAGCGGATCGACGCCTCGATCAGGCTGTCGGCATGGCCGTCGCGGATCAGCGGCTCGAAGCGGCGGGCGCGCTCGACATCGCGCCGGTAATCGGCGCCCGAGCCGATCGGCGCCGGCGGGGGCGACCCGAGCGGGTGGCGTTCCTCGGTGCCGCTCAAGGCGCCGCCGGCCAATACCCGGATCACGATGACCCCCATGTCGGCGGCCTGCGTATGGCCGAGCAGATTGGCGAAATCCTGCGCCGGATAGCCGGCCGCGACGGTGGCGCCCGGGGTCGGGTTCAACAAATTATAGCTGACCTGCGCGGAGTCGAAGGCGCGCGAATCGGCGACCCGGTGCAGGGAAGCGGTCTCGCCGGTCGCGGTGATGCCGAAGAAGCGGCATTTGCCTTGCGCGCGCAGCCGCTCGAATGCCGGCACGACCTCGGCGAGCACGGTATCGGCGGCAAAACTGCTGCCCGCATTCGTGCCGACGATCGGATTGTGAAACTGGAACAGATCGACCTGATCGCGCTGCATGCGTTTGAGGCTCGCCTCGAGCGAGGCGGCGATCGCCTCGCCGATCCGGCCGGGCTCGGTCGGCGGCAGCCGCACCTTGGTGCCGACATAGACATCGGGTTTCAGCGCCTTCAGCACCCGCCCAAGATTGCGTTCGGATTCGCCGTCGCCGTATTGCTGCGCCGTATCGAAATAATTGATGCCGAGTTCGAGCGCCCGCCACACCGCGCGTTCCTGATCAGCCGGCGCGCCCTTGACCATCAGCCCGCCGACCGCGCCGCAGCCGAAGCCGAGCAGCGACACTTCCAGACCGGTCCTGCCGAATTTGCGCTTTTCCACCGCTGCCTTCTCCGCGTTCGCCGTTCGAGCGATCAAGCCCGCGTGACCGGGCCGTGTCAATTCTCGCGGATCGATTCGGCCGCCTGCTTGCGGATTGCTGCCGCGGGATCGGCGCGCGTCCGCGCTCCGGCCGCGACCGGAGCGGAAACTGGCGAGGAATTTCCGAGCTTTCCGGCCGTTAGGCGGGGGGTGTCGCCGCGGCGCCGCGACGGCGCTATGGCAGGCGCCGAGGCGACGTAGAATGGGCCAATGCCTCCCCGGCAGGAGGACTGAAATCATGCATCCGTTGTTTGACGGCGTCTCGGTGATCCCGGTTCTGACGATCGAGCGGGAGCGCGACGCGGTGCCGCTCGCTCGCGCGCTGTTCGAGGGCGGGCTCACCGTCATTGAGGTCGCGCTGCGCACTCCGGCGGCCACCGCCGCGATCGCCGCGATCGTCCGCGAGCTGCCGATGGTCATCGTCGGGGCCGGCACATTGCAGCGCGCCGCCGATGTCGCCGCGGCGGTGCACGCCGGCGCCCGGTTTCTGGTCAGCCCGGGGACGACGCCGGAACTCGCCGCCTCCGCGCTCGCGACCGAATTGCCTTATCTGCCCGGTGTCGCCACCCCATCGGAGGTCATGGCGGCGCGCGCGCTCGGCATCTGCGTGATGAAACTGTTTCCGGCCGAGGCGCTCGGCGGCATCGGGTTTGTCAATGCGCTGGCGCCGGTCTTCCCCGGTGTCGCCTTTTGCCCGACCGGCGGGATCGACGAGCGCGCCGCGGCGGGGTATCTGGCTCTGCCCAATGTGCCGATGGTCGGCGGCTCGTGGATGGCGCCGAAAGATGCGATCGCGGCCGG
>CAMATN010000109.1 GCA_945861155.1 Rhizobium sp. Q54 | reverse complement strand
CCGTCATCCTGAGGAGGTCGCGAAGCGGCCGTCTCGAAGGACGCAAATTGCCGATGCAGCGCTGCCGGCGATTTGCCGACAACCTCCTTCGCCGGGACGACAATTTTTTTGGTCCGGCGCAGACCCTCTCCCGCATTGCAGGAGAGGGTCTGCAAAAGCGGCAGCTCAGCTCGCCGTGGCGTACTTGCCGGAGACCTGCGGCGTGTAGTCGGGGTAGGCGCCGGGTGTCTTCGCCGCGGCCGCCTCATGGCACTGGAGGCGGGTGCGCCGCTCCCATTGGCGCTTCAGCTCGTCTTTGATGTTGAAGCCGAGCCGACCCAGCCCTTCGATCTCGATCTCGATCTTGTCGCCGTCGATGAACGGGTTGAGGCCGCGATGGTTGGTGCCGGTGGCGACAATGTCGCCGGGCTGCAGCGTATGGATCGCGGTCAGCCACTCGATGCAGCGCGGAATCTTGTGGGCCATGTCGTCGGTGTTGAAGTTCTGCATCAAGGTGCCGTTGTTCCACAGCCGGATCTGCAGTTTCTGCGGGTCCTTGATCTCATCAGCGGTAACGATATAGGGGCCGATCGGCGCAAAGGTGTCTCGCGACTTCATGTGAAAGAAACCGCCCGCCGGAAGACCGCGCGCCGACCCGTCGATGAAGTTGGTGTAGCCGAAGATGTAATCCATCGCGTCGGCGGCTTTGACGTTGCTCGCGCGCTTGCCGATGATCGCCGCCAGTTCGGCCTCGCCCTCGAAGATCGTCGCCGGCGCGTCTGGCAACACCATCGTGTCGCCGTTGCCGATAATCGCGCTCGCCGATTTGTGGAACGCGTTGATCGGCGCCGGCGCGCTACGCGTGCCGTCCTCCATGTAGTTGACCGCCATGCAGTCGATCGTCTTGGGCGCCGGCAGCGGCGGACGGATGCGGACGCTGGCGAGCGGGATGCCCTGGCCCTGCGCCGCCGCCTGTTCGAGCTTCTGGCGATAGCTCGAAAAGCGCTCGATCAGCCCGTTCATCAGATCGCCCGGCCCGACATGCGGGATGTCCTGCACCGCCGCCGACACATCGACGACGGTGTTGTCGGCCTTCAGAACGCCGAGCTTGAAATCGTCGAAAAACAGAATTTTCATGTGGCTCTCCCTCGTTTGTCTTGGAGCCGTGCGGCGCCGCGCCGGCCTGCCCGGTCCAGTCTATACCGCTTCGTCGGCCAGTCGGAACCGGGTTGTTTGAGGCGGCGAACACACCGGCTACCATGTCGCCGAACCAACGAGCATCACGGGAGGACAGCCCATGCCCACCGCCAATGTCCGCGGCGTCGACATCAATTACGAGATCCTCGGTGATCGCGGCCCGTTTGTCGCGTTGCAGCCGGGCGGAAGGCGCGCCGGCGCCTCGCTGCGCCCACTCGCCGCGAAGATCGCCGAGGCCGGAAACCGGGTCGTCCTCTACGACCGGCGCAATTGCGGCGCCTCCGGCATCGCGATCGAGGGCGAGTCCGAAAACGACGAGTGGGCCGAGGATCTTTACGAATTGCTGAAGCAGATCGACGCCCTTCCGGCCTATGTCGGCGGCAGCTCGTCGGGATGCCGGCTGGCCTTGCTGCTGGCGCTGCGCCGACCGGAAGCGGTGCGCGGCCTGCTGCTGTGGCGCGTCACCGGCGGCGCGCACGCGGCCGTACATCTGTCCAATCAGTACTACGCCTCGCACATCGAGGCGGCAACATCGGGCGGAATGGCGGCGGTCTGCGCGATGGAGCATTGGACCGAGGTGATCGGGATCAACCCCAAGGCCCGCGACGCCCTGATGGCGATGAACCCGCAGGATTTCATCGGCCGCATGACCCGCTGGCGGCAGAGCTTCCAGGCCGGCGCCGACCATCCGGTGATCGGCCTCAGCCCGGCCGAATTGCGCTCGATGACGATGCCGGCCTGCATCGTTCCGGGCAAGGACCCGGTCCATCCGCTGCCGGCCGGCCAGGCGGCTCACCGATCGATGCCCAACGCCGAATATTTCGAGGTGGTCGCCGAACAGCGGACCACGCTCGACGAAGCGTTCGCCGACTGGGACGCGCGGGAAGGCCTGCTCGCGGCAACCTTCGTCGACTTCCTGCGCCGCCACGCGCGGCGGTAGATCCGGTTGTCATTCCGGAGCCGCCCGAAGGGTGGAACCCGGAATCCATAAACTCAGGCCTCTGGAATATGGATTCCGGGTCTGCCTCTGCGCGGCATCCCGGAATGACGGTTCCCAAGCACGCGCCGCCCGAGCAGGTGAGCCGGATGCCGCGGCGCAATTGGCGGTATGGCAGCTCGGCCTGGCCGGGGACGCGAGAGCCCGGGTGATGGAGGGATTTGGTGGCGGAGCATGTCGTGCGTTCATCCGCGGAGTTGCAGCGGGCCTGCTCCCTCGCGCAAGCAGGTACCGAAATCCTGGTTTGCGGCGGATTGTATGACACGCCGTCGGTGTTGAAGGACCGGCGGGGGCAGCCCGGCCGTCCCATTGTATTCAGGGCCGCGGATGACCAGTGGGTATCCGGTGGGCAGGCGCCCGATCCGTACTGGGGTGGAGGCCTTCCGGCGCAGGATGCTCCGCGCAAGCCGGACGTCACCGATTTCGCGTTTCTGCTGATCGACAAATGCCATCACGTCGTAATCGACGGTTTGAGGATCGGGAAATGCTGGCCCAGCATCCTGTCGGTCAAGGATTCCAGCCATCTCCAGATCCGCAACTGCGTTCTGCGCAATGGGACCTACGCGATTTTTGCCAAGGGCGAAAAGACCTCACACCTCCTGATCGAAGACAACGAATGGCAACAAGACAACTCGCCCGATCACGATCTGTGGTTCAAGATCGATTGGAAGCGGGCGCACGGGAACGAGAAATCGGACGGGATGTACCGTTACTTCAATGGCGGCTTTCTCTCGACGAAAGGGATCAGGGGCAAGGTGGTGGTGCGGCGCAATCGGATCCTGGATGCGTATAACGGGATCCGCATGAAGGTGGATAACCCCAATCCGCACCAATCACCGCCGATGAACGCCGACGTTTATATTTTCGATAACGACTTCATCCGGATACGTGACAACCCGATCGAACCCGAGGTCTTTGCCTATAATTGGCACGTGCGGCACAATCGTCTGGTCGACTGCCATTCGTGGTTTTCGTTTGACGGCGTCACCGGTGGCTACTGGTATTTTTACGGCAACATCGGCTATTTCCTTAGCCGTCAGGGTTCAGCTGATAGCAGCGCCCACACGATGGGCCGGGTGCTGAAACTCAGCTACCAGACATACCCGCGCACCGTTAACTCGGAACGCGTTCCAGTCTTTCCGTGGTTTGTGTTCAACAACAGCTGGCATCTCCGCTGCCCGCTGATCGGCGGCAGAAACGATCTCTCTCAAGCCGACGGCAGCGAGGGCCTGGATTTCACCGCCCATCTCCATTTCTTCAACAACGCCTTCGAGTGGTGCGACGCCGGGCGTCATGGCCCTTGGGTCTGCGAGCCCATCGACATGATCCACAATTTCGACTTCAGCCGCAGCGTCGACATCAATTTCGATTACAACATCTGCGACCGCCCCGATTATTTCTCCTACCTCAGCGCGCTGGGGCGCGCCGAGAAACACGGCAAGCTGGCGAGCGGCCCGATCTTCGATCGATTGGCGAACGGCGCTTTCCCACTCGCCGGCGACAGCGGGGCATCGCGCTCGGGGTGGGCCGGCTGCGTCGAGGTTCCGTGGGGGAATCCGGCTGGCCTGCGCGCGCATGACGAGGACGGCACGCTCAATCGCGGGGCCGTGCAGGGTTACGGATTGACCCAGGCGCCGGATCTCGAAGCGCAAGCAGCCGCGCTGCTGGCGGAAATCGCGCCGTCCGGCCTGGCGAAATAGAACGCAAGGTCAGGCGCCCAGCGCCTCGTCGAGGTCGCGGACCAGGTCTTCGGCGGTTTCGAGGCCGACTGACAGGCGGACGACATCGGGGCCGGCGCCGGCGGCTTCGCGCTGTTCGTCGGAGAGCTGGCGGTGGGTGGTCGAGGCCGGGTGCAGGATCAGGCTGCGGGTGTCGCCGATATTGGCGAGGTGCGAGAACAGGCGCACGCTCTCGACCAGCTTGACGCCGGCATTGTAGCCGCCCTTGAGCCCGAAGGTGAAGGCCGCGCCCGGCCCCTTTGGCAGGTATTTCTTTGCCAACTCGTGATAGGGGCTCGATTTGAGCCCGGCATAGCTGACCCAGGCGACGCGCTTGTGGTCGGCGAGAAATTTGGCGACCTTCTGCGCGTTCTGGACGTGGCGGTCCATGCGCACGTGCAGGCTTTCGATGCCGGTCAGGGTCAGAAAGGCGTTCATCGGCGACAGGGTCGGGCCGAAATCGCGCAGAGCCACGGCGCGCGCCTTTGTGGTGAAGGCGAAATCGCCGAAATTCTCGAAGAATTTGAGGCCGTGATAGGCCGGCTCGGGTTCGGTCAATGACGGGAAGCGGCCGCCTTGGCCCCAGTCGAAGCGGCCCGACTCGACCACCATGCCGCCGAGCGCCGCGCCGTGCCCGCCGAGGAATTTCGTCGTCGAATGGCAGATCAGATCGGCGCCCCAGTCGAACGGCCGGCACAGATAGGGCGTCGCCAGCGTGTTGTCGACGATCAGTGGGATGCCGGCCTCGTGCGCGACCGCGGCGACCTTCTCGATATCGACGACGATGCCGCCGGGGTTGGCCAGGTTCTCGATAAAGATCGCCTTGCAGCGCGGGGTCAGCGCGCGACGGAAATTCTCCGGGTCGGTCGGGTCGACGAAATGGCATTTCCAACCGAGCTTCGGGAACGACAGGCCGAACTGGGTTAGCGAGCCGCCATAGAGGTTGCGCGAGGCGAGGAATTCGTCGCCCGGCTGCATCAAGGTGAAAAACACCAGGAATTGCGCGGCGTGGCCGGAGGCCGCCGCGACCGCGGCGCGGCCGCCTTCGAGGCTGGCGATGCGCTCTTCGAGGACCGACACGGTCGGGTTGGTCAGCCGCGAATAGATGTAGCCGAAATTATGCAGGTTGAAGAGCGAGGCGGCGTGGTCGACATCGTCGAACACATAGGCGGTGGTCTGGTAGATCGGCGTCGAGCGCGCGCCCGTCACCGGGTCGGGCGTTGCGCCGGCATGGACCGCGAGGGTCTCGAAGCCATAGTTCTGGTTTTGCGACGGCGCCGGCCGCTCACGAGTTGGGCGCGGGCGCGGCGGCTGCGAGGCCAGGTTCCGGATGATGCCGCTATTGACCCCGCTCCACGACAATTCGCCGCCGAGCCGGCCGAACTCGATCTTCGGGCAGCGGTTCATGATGATTTCGATTCCGGCCGCCTCGCCGAGCGCGGCGGCTTCGTCGTTGCGGATGCCGAGCTGCATCCACACGACCGTCGCGCCGATCGCGATCGCCTCCTCGACGATCTTCGGCGCCTCGCTCGCCGCCCGGAACATTTCGACCATGTCGATCGCTTCCGGGATATCGCGCAGCGATGCATAGACGGTCTCGCCGAGCAGCTCCTGCCCGGCGATGCCGGGGTTGACCGGGATCACCCGGTAGCCTTTGCCCTGCAGGTATTTCATCACGAAATAGCTCGGCCGGTTCCAGTTGGACGAGGCGCCGACCATCGCGATGGTTTTCACGCGCTCCAGGATCGCGCGGATCTGCGCGTCGGAATAAGGGATCGGATCGAGCTGGCTCATGGGTCACCATGGAAAGACGGCAAATCCGCGCGAAGGCATCCTATTCGCGCTCCCGCCGGAATGCGATCGATGCCCCGGCGATGGCCCGGTTTGAACGCCCGATTGGCAAGCATGCTTAACGACCGCGAAACGCGTTGACGGCGACGGTTGGAAACCCGACCTTCCGAAGGTGGCGATGCCGCAAGGTGCGCGGAACCGAGTTCCGTTTGGTGTTTTTTAATATTCTTTGCTGGAATGCAGCCAGAGTTTGCAATGATATTGAAGCGTATGCGCATTTATCTCAGACGGCTGCGGAGCGATCGTTCGGGTGCGACCGCTATCGAATACGCGATGATCGTGCTGTTGATCGCGCTTGTCCTGATTGCCGGGCTGATGTCGATCGGGACCTCGGTGAGCGGGTTTTTTACCGACGCCGCCTCTGCACTGTGAGATCGGCGCCGGTGATATCGCGGGTCTGTGACATCGCGGGGCGTGCCGTTCGGGCCGGCAGGTCGATAGGTGCGATGGCGCTATTTCTTCTCTGGTTCGGGGCGATCCCGGCGCAGGCCGACGACCCGCTTCCCAGGCCGGGACCGGAGCTGCCGGCGCGGGTCGAGACCCGGCATACAATCAGGCTCGACGGCCGGAATCTCGATTACCGCGCCGTGGCGGAACTGATCGGGCTGACCAATCAGAAAGGCGACCCGACCGCCGCGATATTCACCGTGTCCTATGCGTTGGAGGCGCCGGCCGGCCAGAAACGGCCGGTTGCTTTCGTATTCAACGGCGGCCCCGGCGCTGCCTCGGTGTTCCTCCATCTCGGCGCGATGGGTCCGCGCATCCTCGATACGCCGCCGGACGGAACGGTGCCGGGCCCACCGGTCAGGCTCGCCGACAACCCGTCCACCTGGCTTGCCTTTACCGATCTCGTCTTCGTCGACCCGGTGGGCACCGGCTTCAGCCGCGGCAGGGGCAAGGAGGAAAACCCCGACAAGCTGTTCTGGGAGATTCGCAGCGACCTCAGCTCGCTCGGCGCGGTGGTGCGGCGCTGGCTGACCCGGTACGAGCGGTGGGACGCGCCGGTGTTTCTGGTCGGCGAGAGCTATGGCGGATTGCGCGCCGCCGCGATGGCCCGCACCCTGGCGCGCGATTTCGGGGTCGCGGTCAGCGGGCTGGTGCTGGTGTCGCCGGCGCTCGATACGTCCATCCTCAACCCGGCGATCAGCAACACGCTGGCGCACGCCTTTGTGCTGCCGAGCTATGCCGCCAGCGCCGCGGCGTTTGCCGGAAAATCGCCTGTCGAGAGCGGCGCCGTCGCCGAGCGCTTCGCGCTGGGCGATTATCTGGTCGGGGTCGCCGGCCTCGCCGGCATCCCGGCTGCGGACGACAAATTCATCGCGCGCACGGCCGCGCTGATCGGCCTTGCCCCCGAAATTGTTCGGCGGGAGCGTGGTCGGGTGTCGAACCGGTCGTTCGTGCGCGAACTGCGCCGCGGAGAGGGCCAGATCCTCAGCCTTTACGATGCGACCGTGGCGCGGCCGGCCAGCGCCGATCCGTCGGACGACCGCGCCGGCGACCCGATGCTCGACCCCTCCGTCGCTGCCTTTACCGCGGCGTTCGAGAGCTATGCGATCGGGGAACTCGGTTATCGCACCGAGCAGCCCTACCGGGTGCTGGCGCGCGAGGTGTCGGCGCAGTGGAACTGGGACGCGGTGCGCGGCGGCGAGGGCGGGCTCGGGCTGGCGCTGTCGGCGTTGCAGGAAACGCTGCTCGCGCGGCCGCAGACCAAGCTGATGGTCGCCCACGGGCGCTACGATCTGGTGACGCCCTATCTCGCCTCGCGCTGGCTGATCGACCAGCTGGCGCTCCCGGCCCCGCTGCCCGCGCGAATCCGCCAGCATGTCTATCCCGGCGGCCACATGATGTATATGCGGCCGGAGTCGCGCGCGGCGCTGTCCGCCGACGCGGCGGCGATCTTTGCCTCCCCCAGCGCCGCCGCGCCGCAATAAATTCGGCAAGCGGGCGCTCGCGGGCGGCGAGTCTCCCCCGGCGCGAACCCACGAGCGCGAGCTGATCGCGGTGTGCGGGCTGGCCGCGGTGGAGGCGCTCGTCGCGCGCGATCCCGGCCGGGTCGAGCGGCTCTTCTATGTGCCGCGTCTGGCGCGCCAGTTGGCGGCGCCGCGCCGCGTGCTCGCCGATGCGCGCAAACCCTTTCGCGAGGTCGGCGCCGCGGAACTGGCGCGGATCGCCGGGACGGTTCACCACGGCGGCGTCGTCGCGATCGCGCGGCCGCGGCCGTTGCTGGCGCTAGACCCCCAAGCCGCGCGACGCTGGGCGGTCGACGGACGACCGCTCCTGATCCTCGACGGCATCGGCAACCCGCACAATCTCGGCGCGATCGTTCGCAGCGCGGCTTATTTCGGGGTCGAGCGGATCATTCTCGTCGAACGGCCCGAGCAGGCGCTGCCGTCGCCGGCGAGCTACCGCATTTCCGAAGGGGCGCTCGACCGGGTGATGCTGTATCAGGCGCCGCTCTCGGTCGCGTTCGGGGCGCTGAAGCCGGCGTTTCGGGTCGTCGGCACGGTGCTCGGCCGCGGGGTCCCGCTGCACGCATTCCGCGCCGACCGGCCGGTCGCGCTGGTGCTCGGCAACGAGGAGCACGGGCTCGATCCGGCGACCCTTGCCCTGTGCGACACGGTGATCACGATTCCGGGCGTCACAATCCCCGGCGGGCAGATCCAGTCGCTGAATGTCGCGGCCGCGGCGGCGATCCTCTTTTACGCGCTGCGTTCGGGCTGAGATGGCCCGCGCGACGCTGCCATCAGCCGGTCGAGCACCGCGAGCAGAGAGTCAGCTGCCGCCGGCGCCGCTTCGAGGTGCCGCAGCGCCAGAGCGGCGGCTTCGAGCGTTGAGAGGGCCTCGCGGCGCGGCTCGCGGCGCAGGCGCCCGAGGCGGGCCGGGTGCGGCGGGTTCAGCACCAGGCGGTGCAGTTTGAGGAGCCACGGGTTGCGCCACCACAAGGTCTTGGCCTGGCTCCAGGTGCCGTCGATCAGGATGATGCCTTGCAGCCCGGAGAGGATCGGCGCGGGATCGGCGATCGGCGCGCCGTTGCGGCCGAGCACGAGCAGTTCGCGTCCCGGCGGCGGGGTCGCCGACGCACCCAGCCGGACCGAGCCGAGATAGAGCACCCCCCAACGTTTGGGGTCGGCGCGGCGGCCTAGCGCCTGCGCCAGGTTCGGCCAGGACAGGCCGGCGACGAGGCGCGCCCGGCGCAGCGCGGCGACCGTCGCGGCGGCGGTGGCGAGCGGCTCACGGCGCTCCTGCGGATGTTGCAGCACGAGCACGAACAACCGGTTGTCGATGATTACGTCCGGTACCGGCGCGGCGGCGGGAGGTTCGGGCTCGCTCACAACTGACCCCGCACCCGCAATTCGATGATTTGGCGCGTGTAGTTCGGCAATGCGGCGCTCGATGCGCGGTGTCCGACATTGTATTCGAGCCCGGCCGACACATTGGCCGCGACGAGATACTGCGCGCCGATCTTCGCCTGATAGAGATTGCTGTTGCCGACGGCCCCGCCGCCGCCGCCCCCGCCCCCGCCGCCCCGGGCGAAATCGGCGTTGACGTAGCCGACCGAGCCGAGCAGCAGCAACCGCGGAGCAACCTCGTTGGCGATGCCGAAGCGAACCGCGGTCTGCAAAAACCCGGGCGATCCCAGCATCGCCGATTCTTCGACGCTGCGGGTCAGGTCGAGCCGGAACGAGGTCGCATCGGTCGGGCGCCACTCCACATTCCCGCCGAAATTTACCGCGGTAATCGGGGTCGCCTGCCGCGCATCGTAATTCTGCCTGAGATAGCCGAGATAAAACTCCCCGGCGGCAAATCCCGGCAGGTTGAACGCGCTGCCGAAATCGACGGCGGAGCCGGTCGAGCTGCGACCAAGGCCGTCCGGCAGGGGCCTGCTGCCGTATTGGCGCCGGTTGACGACCGCGCGGATGAACGCATCGTATTGCGGCACGATCCGGTAGCTGATGCGGGGCTGCAACGCGTAGACGACCCGGTTGCGCGCCGTCTCGTTGACGATCGCGCCGCCGAACAACGTCACATTGCTGAAGGCATAGGAGTCGATCGTCGCATCGAGCCGCAGCCCCAGCGGCGACGGCTCGATCACAAACCCGGCTTTGCCCGATGTGACGGTAAACCGGGTCGGGTTGATCCCGTTGACCGGGACGAGCGCGCCGCGGTCCTCGTGCAGCCGCTGATGGCTGCCGCCGGCGAGCACGTAGGCATTGGCCGCCAGGTCGAGCCGGCCGGTCCCGGCGACGCTGGCATTGCCGACATTCTCGCGAGTGTAGGTCGCGTATTGCCGGAACTCGCCTTGCGCCCTGATGCTGAACGAATGGCGCGGCAGGTCGGATTCGACGTCGAGGCGCGGCGTAAAGCTCGCGAACCAGTCCGACCGCTCGCGATTGGGCGCCGCGAAGACATTCGTGTCGAAACTGCCAGCCACATCGAGCGACGGCGTGACGATCGCCGAGCCGACGCGCAGGCCGCGCGCGCCCGCCTCATGCGCTTGTTGGACGCTCAGCTGATGGCCCGCGTTTTCCTCGGCGGGCGCGGTGACGGCCACCGTCAGCCCCGAGACGATAACCACCCCGGCGATCGCCTGGCCCCACAGCACGCGGCGGTCCTTTACGGGCTCGATGCCGCGGCGATGCCGCCGCCGCCGGCGGCGCCCTGACCCGAGGGGCGATGATGCCTGAATTTCCATCCTTGTTGCGATTCTCGCCCCGGACGCAAGAGCTGTGAAGCGGGGGGCGGCAAGTTGTTCCGCTGGCTGCACCAGACGAGCGCGCCGGGGCGACATGGCGTCGCAGCAGCGGCGAATCGGCGGCCCGCGCTGCGTTCGGGAGGCTCTTGTACTTGGAGCTGCTGCCGGTCAATGGTGAGGGGCACGGCACGGCGCGGCCGGCAGGGGGGCGCAACATGCGACGCTTGGCAATGGTCTCGGCGCTGGTCTCGGCGCTGATCGGGTTGGGCGCCTGCGCCGCGCCCGAGGCGCCGCCCGTCGTGTTCGCCAATTCGGGATGGCGCACCAGCACCGGGGCGCCGCTCAGCATTGGCGAAGTGCAGGCGCTGCGGGAGTCCTGCGAATTGCGCCGGGTGAGCGGGCCGATCGATTCGGACCGGCCGGCACGCCGCCTGCTGTCGGACAACCCGGCCTACAAGCCCGGAGGCGAGGGTCTGGCCAACGCGCCGGCAACCGGCATCGCCGCCGCCGACCGGCCGATCGAGCCGGGCACCAGACGGGCCGCACCGCTCGGCGCCGGCTCGGCCGAGGAATGCCTGTTCGGCCGCGGTCTGCGCAAAGGCTGGTGAGCGCGGCGCCCCGGTTCCATCGGACGAACCCCCTTCCGCCGCGTCGGCGCATCGTCTCAAATGGCCGCCCGAGGTGAGGCGCGCGGTGCGGCGATGAATTCAAATCAATCCTTGCTCAGCGGCGGACAGCTGGTCGTCGCGTCGTTGCGAGCCCACGGCGTCGAGATGGCGTTCAGCGTCGCCGGTGAGAGCTATCTCGAAGTGCTCGACGCGCTCTATGACGTCCCCGAGATCCGCCTCGTCACCTGCCGGCAGGAGGGCGGGGCGGCGTTCATGGCGGAAGCCTACGGCAAGCTGACCGGCCAGCCCGGCGTGTTGCTGGTCACGCGGGGTCCGGGCGCCTGCAACGCCTCGATCGGGGTGCACACCGCGTTTCAAGATTCGACGCCGATGGTGGTGCTGGTCGGCCAGGTGGCGCGCCACCAGATCGATCGCGAGGCCTTCCAGGAAGTCGATTTCCGCCAGATGTTCGCGCCGCTCGCCAAATGGGTGACGCAGATCGACATCGCCGAGCGCATCCCCGAGCTGCTCAACCAGGCGTTCCAGGTCGCGATTTCGGGTCGCCCCGGGC
Organism: Rhizobium sp. Q54; assembly: GCA_945861155.1. Classification (GTDB taxonomy): domain Bacteria; phylum Pseudomonadota; class Alphaproteobacteria; order ATCC43930; family CGMCC-115725; genus DATARH01. The sequence goes on along the minus strand of CAMATN010000109.1, from coordinate 5,182 downwards.
CGGTCGTCGTGGCGTTGCCGGAAGACATGCTGCGCGACACCGCCGCCACCGCGATTGTCGGCCCCTATCGCGCGGTGCGCGCCCATCCCGGAGCCGCCGACCTCGCCGAATTGCGCCGCCTCCTCGGCGCCGCCGAGCGGCCGCTGATGCTGGTCGGCGGCAGCGGTTGGAGCGACGCCGCCGCCGCCGACATCGCGCGTTTCGCGCAGGCCAACGATCTGCCGGTGTGCTGCTCGTTCCGCCGCCAGGACATCGTCGACAACCGCCTGGGATGTTTTGTCGGCGATCTCGGCACCGGCGCCGCCCCCTCATTGGTGGCGCGCTTCAAATCGGCCGATCTGGTGCTCGCAATCGGCGCGCGGATCGGCGAGATCACCTCCCAATCCTATACGCTGATGGGGATCCCCGACCCGGGCAAGGTGCTGATCCATGTCCACCAAGCGGCCGAGGAATTGGGCCGGGTCTTCCGCCCCGATCTGGCGATCCAGTCGGGCATGCCGGAATTCGCCGCCGCCGCCGCGGCGCTGGAGCCGATCTCGGCGCCGCGTTGGCGCGACTGGCGCGGGGCGGCGCGCGCCGAATACGAGGCGGGGCTGGTGCCCACCCCGCTACAGCCGGCACCGGCGCTCGATCTCGGGCAGATCATGGGCTGGCTGCGCGAGCGGCTGCCGGACGATGCGATCGTGACCAGCGACGCCGGCAATTTCAGCGGCTGGCCCAACCGCTTTCTGCAATACCGCCGGCCGGGGCGCCAACTCGGCCCGACCAGCGGCGCGATGGGCTATGGCGTCCCCGCCGCGGTCGCCGCCAAATTAGTACATCCCGGCCGGATCGTGGTCGGGTTTTGCGGCGATGGCGGGTTCCTGATGACCGGGCAGGAGCTGGCGACGGCGCTCGGCGAGGGCGCCGCCCCGATCATCCTCCTCTTCAACAACGCGATGTACGGCACGATCCGCATGCACCAGGAGCGCCGCTTCCCCGGCCGGGTCGTCGGCACGACGCTGAAGAACCCGGATTTCGCGGCGCTCGCCGCCGCTTACGGCGCGTTCGGCGCGACCGTTTCGCGGACCGAAGAGTTCGCGCCGGCCTTCGAGGCGGCGATCGCCGCGCGGCGGGCCGCGATCATCGAATTGCGCATGGACCCGGAGGTGATCACCACGCGCACGACGCTGTCAGCGCTGCGCCGCCACGCGGAAGCGGCGCAGGCGTGAGCCGCCATCCCCCCTCTCCCGCACCGCGGGAGAGGGGGGACCGCTCGCGACAGCGAGCGGTGGGTGAGGGGGTTTTTCGAGGGGGCCCTCAGAGCACGCCTTCGGTTTTCAAAGCGGCGAACTCGCCCGCGTCGATGCCGAGCCAGCTTTCCAGCACTTCGGCGCTGTTGCCGCCCAGCGCCGGCGCGCCCTTCAGCCGGACCGTCTTGCCGTCGATCCGCACCGGCCAGGTCGCCATCTTGTCCGCGCCGTTGTGGTGGGAGACGTGCTGCATGAAGCCGCGCTGCTCGAAATTCGGCTCGTTCTGCAATTCCAGCGTATCGAACACCGCGCCGGCCGGCACGCCGATCGCGATCAGCTTCTCCATGGCATCGCGCTTGTCGTGCTGGACGGTCCATTCGCCGATGATTCGATCGAGTTCGTCGCTGTTCGCGACGCGGGCGTCGCCGGTCGCAAAACGCGGGTCCTCGAGCAAATCCTCGCGGCCGATCAGCTTGATCAGCCGCGTGTAATGCTCGGGATTGGCCCGGCTCGTCGTGATGTACAAATAGTCGTTCGGGCCGCCGCCCTTGCACGGGTAGAGGCCGGCCGGCGCGTTGTTGCCGGCGCTCGGCTTCGAGCCGCGGCGCTGCGCCGGCTTGCCGGTGCGCGCCATCGTCGCGAAGCAGGTGCGCATGTAATGGATCATCGCGTCCTGCATCGCGATTTCGAGGATGCGGCCTTGGCCGGTGCGGTTGCGCTCGTGCAGCGCGCCGAGGATCGTCGCCGCCATCAGCATGCCGGTGCCGGTGTCGCCAAAGCTGAGGCCCGGCTTGACCGGCGGCTGGTCGGGCCAGCCGGTGACGCTGATCGGGCCGCCGGCGGCCTGCGCGATCATGTCGAAGGCGAGGCCCTTCCCCCACGGACTGTCCGGCGAAAAGCCCTTGATGCGGCAATAGATGATGCCGGGGTTGATCTTCTTGACTGACTCGTAGTCAAGCCCAAGCCGCTCGATCGTGCCGGGCGCCATGTTCTCGGCCGTGATGTCGGCCTTTTTCAGCATCTCCTTGACGATTTCGAGCCCCCTCGGCGACTTCAGATTGATCGCCAAAGACTTCTTGTTGACGTTGAACTGGCGGAAATACCAGGGGTCGTCATCGGGCTTGCCGGGGCGCAGGCGGCGGCCGGGATCGCCGCGTCCCGGGTTCTCGATCTTGACGACTTCCGCGCCGAACCAGGCGAGCACCTCGGTGCAGGTCGTGCCCGCCTCGAACTGGGTGAAATCCACCACCTTGACGCCTTGGAGAAAATTCAGGTCCTGGGTTTTTTCGCTCATTGCTGGTTCCTCCCGAGAAACGGATTTGCTGAAGCCCAGCGTGCGCCTTATCGAGCGATGCCGCAACGCTCCGCTGCTACCCCGGGAGAGGGGCCTGCGATCACGTCAGCATTGCCCCGCACAGCACCGCCCCGACGCGACATCCGGGGGTGCGGCGGAGATAAATCCCAGCGTCAAGCTCGCCGTCAATAAAGAAACTTATGCGTCGGCTGAGCGTAGCGCTCGACCGACTTTCCTCGCATCGCCAACGGGCTCAGGGAACGACCCCGTTCCGAGGGAGTTATATTAGAAACCGTCGTCCAGACGCTTTGGATGGTCGGCGAAGACTGAAACCAGCCGGAGTCTTTACCATGGCCGATCAAGGACAATCGAAACCCGGGATGAACGAGCAACCGCAGCGCGATATCGGCGGCCAGACCCCGAAAGAGCACGAACCCGGCGTCAAAACCGGAGGGACGGTCGGAACCGACGTGCCGGACGAAAGCAAAGAAAGGCACACGGAAATCGCGGTCGACGCTGGCCGCAAGGGCGGCGAGCACCCCGACGACAAGCGCTAGCGATTGTGGTCGACGGCGAGAGCCCCGCTTTAAGCGAGGCTCTTTCCGCGCGTCTGCCGGCTATTCGGCTGCCTTCTCGGCGACCGGGGTCAGATCGTAGCGGTCCATGCCGAGTTCGATCGCCTCATCCCAGCCTTTCTGGCGCACGTCGAAATGCACCGCGTCGGGACCGAGGTATTTGAGGTTGACGCCGACCATTTCGCCCTGGCCTGGCGGCCGAGGCTCACGGTGCTCCATCGGCACCGGCTTCACCCCCGCCGCCTTCAGGGCCTTGTCGGTGGCTTCGATGTCGTCGACCTGGAAGCCGATGTGGTGGATGCCGCGCAGGTCGGAGGATTGTCCCGGCCCGAGCTTCGGCGCATCGCCAGTGCCGTACTTCAGAATGGCGAAATAGATGTAGCCGTCGCTGAGCCAGACACCCTTGTCGCCGGTGTCGCTGGGCCGGCGATACAGCTCGGTCAGGCCGAATTGTTGCTTGTAGAATTCCGCGGTCTTCGCCGGATCGTCGGTCACCAGCGCGATATGCTTGATGCGTGCCATCGTCTCCTCCTCATTGGCTGTTTTGCGAAGGGCCAGCTCTCGCAGTGTAGGCTCCCGCGCGCGACCGTCAAGGATACCTCTGATTCGCGGCAGCTCGGCTAATTAGCGCCGTCATCGCCCCTTCGGCGGGTGGGCGCGGACGAATTCCTCGTTAACGTCGGCGCCCCAGCCGGGGCCGGTCGGCAGAAGGAAGTCGCCGTTCTCGATGACCGGCGGTACGGTGACGATGTCGTCCTTCCAGAGCACGTCGTCGATGTCGATCTCCATCACCTTGAAGTTCGGCAACGCGGCGCAGAAATGGGCGCTGATCAGGCTGCCGAGATGGCCGTTGAAATTATGCGGCGCGACATTGACCTCGAAGCTGTCGGCCATCGACGCGATCTTCAAGGATTCGAGGATGCCATTCCAGGCCACGTCGATGATCGCGTAATCGACCGCTTGCTGCTCGAAATAGGGGCGGAACTGGCGCCTACCATAGATCGACTCCAGCGAGGCGATCGGGGTACGCGACGAGCGCCGGATCAGCGCCAGGCCGGCCGGGTCGTAGATGTCGATCTCCAGCCAAACCATGTCGAGCGGTTCGAGCGCCTGCGCCAACTGCACGTAGCCGTCGATCTTGTAGTTGAAGTTGGTGTCGAGGTGCAGGCCGACATCCGGCCCCGCCCCTTCGCGGAACGCCTCGAGCTGGGCCACCGCGGCATCGACGATCTTCTTGTCGATGTTGAGTTCGGGATAACCCGGCGCGGCGTTGGTGCCGGGGCCGTGGATGTACGGCTTCGGTCCGTCGAAGCGGATGATGTTGGTCTTCAACCCCTTGAAGCCCTTCTGCTTTACTTCGGCGCCGAGCCGCACGATGTCGTCGAGCGAGCGCACCGGATCGACCCCGGCCCATTCCCGGACGCGCTCGGCATGGCGCGCCCGGTAAGTGCCGCAATGCGACCAGTAGACCTGTAGCCGGTCGCGGATCGGGCCGCCGAGCATCTCATAGACCGGGATGCCCAGCGCCTTCGCCTTGATGTCGACCAGCGCGTTCTCGATCGCGGCGATCGCCTGGGCGTTGAGGCCGCCCGCCGCCTGCCGGGTCGCGGCGTAGAGATAAGCCGAGTGGCGCTCGACCGGCCTTGGGTCTTGGCCGATCAGCCGCGCCCCGAGCTTCTCGATGATGACGCCGAGCCCTTGCGCGCCGTAGCCCTCCATGAACTCCGACCAGCCGACCAGCCCCTCGTCGGTGGTGACCTTCAGAAACGAATTAACCCGCCAGCCGGCGTCGCAATGCAGGGTTTCGAGCTTGGTGATTTTCATCGGTGTTTCCTGAGCAATCCAATGGCGGTGTGCGGACGACCCCCACCCCGGCCCTCCCCCGCTTGCGGGGGAGGGGGCATCTTGCGCTGGCCCGAAAGACCCTCCCCTGCAAGCGCCCTTTCGGCGCGCGCGTGCGCGCGCCTGTCGGATGGCGCATCGAAGATGCGCCAGGGGAGGGACCCGCGCCGCAGGCGTGGGAGGGTGGGGGCTGGTTGCCTCGTCAGTTCAGCCGCAGATCTGTGATGTGTTTGGGGTCG
>CAMATN010000108.1 GCA_945861155.1 Rhizobium sp. Q54 | reverse complement strand
GCCCCAGCGACGCGAGAAAGCCGGGTCGGAACGTTTCCAGAATGACGTCCGATGCCGCCGCCAAACGCCCGAACAGCCGGCGACCGTCAGCAGTTTCCAGGTTGAGGGTGATGCCGCGTTTGGACGTGTTGTAGTACCAGAACGACAGACTGCGCTCCGGATGGGGGATGTCGTCGAGGAAGGGCCCGACGCGACGGCTTGGCTCGCCGCCGGGCGGTTCGATCTTGACCACATCGGCCCCGAGATCGCCAAGGAGCTTGCCGCAGAACTGGCCGGTTTCATCCGCGAGCTCCAGGATCCTGAGGCCCGCCAAGGGACCCGGCAAAGGCTGGGCATCGCTCACTGCAGCATCTCCTCCATGTAGGGAAAGGGTGCCCGCTTTGTCGGCCAGAATGTGCCGTCGGCGAAGCCGGCGCGCAGTTCGTCGCGGCTGTAGCCCAGCAAGCCTTCGACGATCTCCCTTGTGTGTTGACCGATCAGCGGGCTCGGCAGGTGGTTCGACGCCGGGGTCTCGGAGAGTTTGAACGGGGCATTCTGCACCTTGTGCGATCCCAGCGCCGGATGGTCCATCGCCAGGTACATCTCCCGGTGGCGCAATTGCGGGTCACGCTCCACCCGGTCCTCGGCGCTTTGTACCGGCAGGGCGCGGACACCGGCAGCCTGGCAGCATTCGGTCAGCTCGTACTTCCCCAGGGTCATGGTCCACGCTTCGATGTGCTCGTCCAATTCCTCCTGGTGCTGCAAGCGTTCGGCGACCGTCGCAAAGTTAGGCGAGGCGGCCCACGACGGAGCGCCCATCACCTGCACCAGTCGCTGCCATTCCTCGTCGGAGTGACAGACGATCACGCACCAGTCGTTATATTCGCCGGGCGACGTGCGATAGGCATTGTGCGGCGCGACCGTCGGCCCACGGTAGTTGTTGACCAGCGGCGTGCCGGGCCAATGCGCGCGGTTGCCGGGCGGAAAGCCGGCCCGTCGCGACCCGCGCCCGTTCACCGTGAAATCGAGCAGCGCCGGACCGACGAGCGGAACGCTCGACACCATCTGAGACTGGTCGATATGCTGGCCTTTCCCCGTCATGTTGCGATGGTAAAGGCCGGTCAGGGCGCACATTGCGCCGTACATGCCGCCGGTATCGTCCATATACGACCAGCCCCAACCCGCCGGCGGCTTGTCGGGCAGGCCCGAGAGATGGGTCAGCCCCGACGCCGCCTGGGCGACAGGCCCGAACGTGGTGTAATGGTGATGCCGGCCGGTATGCCCATAGCCCGACATCGACACATAGACGATATCCGGCTTGATCTTGCACAGCTCCTCGTAGCCGAGGCCCCATTTCCGCAGCACGCGGGAGCTGAAATTCTCGATGACGATGTCGGAGATTGCGATCAGCCGCCGGGCGACCTCCAGGCCCTTGGCACTTCGGACGTTGAGACTGAGGCTCTTCTTGTTGACGTTGGTGTCATTGAAGTTGCCCGAATTGTTCAAATTGACCTCAAGATTCTGCGGCGTGGTGGTGCTCGGCAGCCTGCCGCGCTCGTTCTCCGGCCACTCGATTTTTATGATCTCGGCGCCAAGTGCCCCGAGCCAGCGCGTCGCCCATGGCCCGGCCCGCACCCAGCTGAAATCCACCACGCGAATATTTTCAAGGGCTCGCGGTCGAGACATGAAGTCGTTCTCCTGCCAGGGCTTCTCGCGCCGCGCCGTTGCGAGACCTGCGGCTTAAAGCAAATCGCGCATCCGCTCGATCTCGTCGATGGCGCCGAATTGCGAGCCGATCAGGATCTCCGTGAAGCCCATTTGCTCGACGCGCTTGATGCGGCGGCGGGCCTCTTCCGGCGGGCAGATGAAATTGACCGAAGCCAGCTTTGCCAGCTCCGCGGATTCGGGACGCTCGGCGAGGTCGACCGAGCAATTGGCGAGGACGGCATTGGCGCCGCCGGCCTCGCGGTAGATATTCATGCCGTGTTCGAGGTCGTCCCAGCTGCTGTACCGCCCCGACGGGGTCCAGCCCTGGGCTTCCTTGGCGGCGTAGGTGATCCAGCGCGGGCTGCGCCAGGCGCCGATCAGGATCGGCGGCCCGCCCTTGCATCCCGGCCAGGTCGATAGCGTGCCGCCGTTGACCGGCTCGCCGTTCCACACCCGATTCATGATTTCAAGATCGTTTTTGAAGGTGCGGAAGCGGTGATCGTAATCGTAGCCGAGCAGCTCGAAATCGTCGCGCGTCGAGCCGCTGCCGACGCCGAGAACCAAGCGGTTGTTGGACATCGCCTGCAGCGATTGCACCCGATAGGCGAGTTCGATCGGATTGCGCAGCGGGAGCTGCAGGACGCTGATCCCGAGCTCGACCCGCTGCGTCACCGCGGCGAGCGCCGTCAGGACCTGGAGCGAATCGAGCGTAGGCCGGCCGCGGCCCAGCGAATCGCCGATCCAGATGCCGGGAAATCCTCTGGCTTCGACCAGCCGGGCGAAGTTGGTGAGGCGATCCATCAGCCCGCCATCGGCGCTCGCCTCATCTTGTGATGCAGCGGCGCTGATCCGGATCATCGTGCTTACGCGCATACTCCCTCTCCCCTGATGTGGCCGCCACGATAAAATTCCTGACGACAGATACGGATCGCTGCCCCGAAGGCTAGGCAGGGCGCCACAGCTTCGGGCGCGCCCGGACGGGGTCGAGCAGCGTCCAGTCGCCCTCCTCCAGCACATGACCCTTCGGATAGGGCGGCCGTGGTTCCAGCCCGAGCGAACGGACGACGCGATCGTCGCGATAATAACATTGAAGGACGATTCGCGTCAGCGTTGCCACTGCCGCCCCACCCTTCGCGCGCAGTTCCAGGGCCACGGCATCGCGCCGTTCGGGGTTGAGACTGGCGAGCGGCGAGCCGGCAAGGCGCGCAAATTCGTCCAGCGCCTGCCGCACAAGGCCCGCGTCGCGACCAAGCGTCGCCACGATGTCGGCCTGGATCGCCGGTTCATCCGCGCCGGGCACATCGAATTGCGCGCTGGCCGGGATGATCACGCCCGCGATGGCGCGCAAATTGTCGCGCTGAGCGGGGGTGAGGGTGTCATCGAGGGACATGGCTCGCCTCAGTCGAACAAATTGGCCAGGCGCTGCTTCATCTGATCCGCGATGTAGAGCGCCAGGGCCTGAATGGTCGATGTCGGGTTCACGCCGCCAGACGTGACGAACAGACTCCCATCGACGATGAACAGATTCTTTACATCGTGCGACCGCCCCCACTCGTTGACGACCGAGCGGGCCGGGTCGGCGCCCATGCGGGCGGTGCCCAAAAGGTGCCAGCCCCCGTAAAGAATAGGGCTGTTGACGCAGATGTCGGTCGCGCCAGCGGCGGCGAGGATCTCTTTCGCGTGGGCGATGCCGTGCTCCATCATCCGCGCCGTGTTGTCGCCGATCCGGTAGTCGATCCGCGGCGCCGGGATGCCGTCGCTGTCCTTCAGCGTAGGGTCAAGCGTCACGCGGTTATGTTCCTCCGGCAAATCCTCGCAGATCGCCGAGAGGCCCAGGCGATGACCGTTGAGACGGCGGAAGGCGGCGTGATGGCCCGCGCCCCAGGGCAACAGGCCCTTCGCTTCGCTGGCGACGGCCTCGACAACCGGCCCGACGCCGCGGCCGAACTGAAACGTGTAGCCGCGCACGAAGCCGCGCGACGGGTCGGTTTCGTAGAACTCCTTGCTCCATAGGCAGGTCGGCGGCGCGCGATTGCTGTCGGTCGCCTCGTCGACATACCCGTAGACCTGGGCATACGGATGGAACATCAGGTTCTTGCCGACGAGACCACTCGAATTGGCCAGCCCGTTCGGGAATCGGGCGGAGGCCGAATTCAGCAGCAACCGCGGCGTCCCCACGCCATTGCAGGCGAGCACCACCACGTGGGCGGCCTGGAATTGCTCGTTGCCGTCCGCATCGTAATAGACGACGCCCGCGGCCATGCCGTGCTCGTCGGTGGTGATTTCGCGCACCCGGCAATGCGTGCGCAGCTCGACCCCGGCGCGCTGCGCCGCGGGCCAGTAGGTGATGTCGGTGCTCGCTTTCGCCCCTTGGGCGCAGCCGGGGGTGCAATGGCCGAGATTGATGCAGCGCGCGCGCCCCTCGTAATCGACCGTCGCGACCGTGGTGTCGGAGGGCCACCAGTGCCAGCCGAGCCGGTTCATCGCCTTTGCCAGCATCGCGCCGGAGCGGCCGAGCGGCAGCGGCGGCATCGGCGGGTGTCTCGGCGGAACCCCGGGGTCGCCGGCAAGGCCGGAGACCCCCATCATCCGGTCGTTCTCCTCGAAGAAGGGGACCAGCGTGTCGTAATCAATCGGCCAGTCCTCGCCCACGTCGTCGAGGCTGCGGACGCGGAAGTCGGAGGGATGCAGGCGCGGAAAATGCGCCGTGTACATTATGGTGCCGCCGCCGACGCCGTTGAAGTTCACCACCTTGATCGGCGAATTGTCGTCGTTGATCGGGTAGTCCTCGGGCCGGGCGCGGATGTTGGGACTTGGCGAAAAATCACCAAAGGCGCGCGCCTCCCAATCCCGGCCGGTGCTCGGATACGTCGCCGGGTTCATCCAGCCGCCTTGTTCGAGGCAGAGGATGTGCATTTTGGTGTCGGCGAGGCTCCAGGCCACCGCCGCGCCCGACGCGCCGGCGCCAATGATCAGCACATCGACGGGATCGTTCATCGCGGTTCTCCCCCTCGCTTGGCGAAACATACCCCCGATCGACTCTTGAGCAAGCGCATGTATTAGAATCGACAGCCACGGCTGCAGCCGATCCGCGGGAGCGCAAAGCGACATGGAAACCTATGACTACATCGTTGTTGGCGCGGGGTCGGCCGGCGCGGCGGTGGCGCATCGGCTTTCGGCGGACCCGCGCAACAAGGTGCTGCTGCTGGAAGCAGGTGCGGCCAGCCACCCCTGGTCCTTCATTCCGGTCGGTTCCGCCCGTCTGATCAAAAATCCCGCGGCCAACTGGCTCTATTCCGCGGAGCCCGAGGCAAACACCAATGGCCGCCGCATCCCGGTGCCGCGCGGCAAATTGCTCGGCGGCTCCAGCGCGATCAACGGCATGGCCTTCGTGCGCGGCCAGGCGCGGGATTTCGACACCTGGGCGCAGATGGGCAACCAGGGCTGGAGCTACGACGACGTCCTGCCCTTCTTTAAGAAGATGGAAGCCTACGAGGGTGGCGGCGATGATTCCTTGCGCGGCCGTGACGGCCCGCTGCGCGTTACCAACCCGGAACCGCGCGATCCGATCTTCGCCACGATAATCAAGGCCGCGGGGGAGGTCGGGATCCCGCACAACCCGGATTACAACGGCGCCAGCCAGGAAGGCATCGCGATGAGCCAGGCGACCATCGCCGCCGGCCGCCGGATGAGCACGGCCCGCTGTTACCTCGACCCGATCCGCAGCCGCCAAAACCTGCACATCGCGACCGGCGCGCTGACCGAGGCCCTCGTCCTCGACGGCAAGCGCTGCACCGGCGTTCGCTATTCGGTGGGCGGCGATTTGCGCGAGGCCGCGGCGGCGCGCGAAATCGTGGTCAGCGCCGGCACGATCAACTCGCCGCAATTGCTGGAACTGTCCGGCATCGGCCAGCCCGAGCGCCTGCGCAATCTCGGCATCGAGGTGCGGCAGGAACTGCCCGGCGTCGGCGAAAACCTGCGCGACCATTACGCGCCGCGCACCCGGTGGCTGGTGGGCAAGAAGGGCGTCACCTTCAACGACCGGGCGCGCGGCCTCGGCATGGTCTATCAGGCCGCGCGTTACGCATTGTTCCGCAAGGGCTTCCTGGCGAGCGTCGGGGCGCCCCTGCGCGCCTTCGTGTGCTCGCGCGAGGGGCTGGAGGCGCCCGACCTGATGCTCGGGTGGGTCCCGATGCTGACCGAACCCGGGCCGAAAGGTCCGAGGATTGCGCGCCAGTCGGGTTTCACCTGCTACGCCCACCCGATGCGGCCGGAAAGCAAGGGGCACATCCACATCACCGCGGCCGATCCGCGCCTTCCGCCCGCGATCAACTTCAACTTCCTGTCATCGCCGCCCGACGCGGAATTGACCGTGCGCGCGATCCAAATCGCCCGCGCTGTCATGACCGCGCCGGCGATGGCCGCGTTTCAGGTGTCCGAATTCGCCCCCGGCGCCGATCGAATCACCGACGATGAAATACTGGACTGGGTCAAAAATGCGGCGGAAACCACCTACCACCCGGTCGGGACCTGCAAGATGGGCTCGGACCCGATGGCGGTCGTCGACGCCCGGCTTCGGGTCATCGGCATCGAGGGGCTGCGGGTGGCCGACGCCTCGATCATGCCCACGCTCACATCCGGCAACACCAACGCGCCATCGATCATGATCGGGGAAAAGGCGGCGGACATGGTGCTGACGCCCGCCGCCGCCTGACCGCGCGAAGAGCGGCAGGGCTGGTCCCCGCCGCCCGTCACAGGATCGCCCGGTGTTTAGCGGGCGGCGGTCGCCGGTTGGTGCGCCCGCAGGAAGGTGCGGATGTGGCGCACCGCCAGCGGGATCTTGTCCTTGGTGTCCTTCCACGGGTACATGCTCACCTGCGCGTTCGGCGCGAGAAGCGCGCTCTCCATCGCGACGGCGTACGGGTGCGCCGGGACGTCGTCCGGCAGGACCAGTACCGGCGTCTGGCAGTCGCGCACGAAATCGCGCGTCACGGTGAAGACGAAATCGGCGTTGGAGCGGTACATCTTGTTCAGGAAGGCATCGACCGTCGCCATCGCGATGTCGGGCCGGCGGGCGCACAGCTCCGGACCCCAGCCCTTGATGTTGTTCTGGTAGAACAGGTCGCGCATCTCGGGCCGGGACCCGCTGGGCTGCGCCAGGACGGCCGCGACGATCCGCCGGGGCGCCCGCCGCAGCATGTTCCAGATGAACGGGCCGCCGATGCAGAAGCCCATCACCAGGCACTCGCTGATGCCGAGATGGTCCATCAGGCCGAGATGGTCGTCGGCGTACGAATCCCACGGCCGATCGATTTCGAGCGGGCCGCTGGACTCTCCGCCATTGGCATTGCGCAAATCCGCCGAGATGACGCGGTACTCGCCCTTGAACTCGTCGAACGGGTTGAACGGGTGGCTCGTCGCCAGGCCCGCGATCGTTGAATTCAGCCCGCCGCCGGGGATGACCAGCAGCGGGAAGCCGGAACCGGCCTCTTCGTAATGGATGCGAATTTCGCCTTTTTCATAGAACGGCATGGGGGTTCTCCTTGCCCAGAGCGGGTATTGGATCAATTGGATCAGAGCCGGCGCTACTGGGCGGCTGCTGCCATGGATTGCGCCGCTGTCACCGGCCGGTAAGCCCGCAGGAAGGTGCGGATGTGGCGCACCGCCAGCGGAATCTTGTCCTTGGTGTCCTTCCACGGATAGAGGCTCACCTGGGCGTTCGGCGCCAGATGCACGGTCTCCATCGCGACAACCAACGGGTGCCCCGGCACGTCGTCCGGCAGCACCAGGATCGGCGTCTGGCAGTTGCGCACAAAATCGCGGCTCACGGTGTACACGAAGTCGGCGCGGGCGCTGTACATGTTGGTCAGGAAAGCGTCGACCTGCGCCATCGTGATGTCGGGCCGGCGGGCGCACAATTCCGGGCCCCAGCCCTTCATGTTGTTGTCGTAGGAGAGGGTGGGCAGCTCCGGGCGCCAGCCGCTCGGCTGCGCCGGCACGGCCGCGACGACGCGGTCGCCGGCTCGGCTCAGCAGGTTCCAGATGAACGGGCCGCCGATGCAGAAGCCGAGCACCATGAATTTCTGGATGCCGAGGTGATCCATCAGCCCGATATGGTCGTCGGTATAGGCGTCCCACGCCCGCTCGGTTTCGAGCGGCCCCGTCGACTGGCCGCCCTTGGCATTGCGCAGATCCGCCGCGATGACGCGGAACTCGCCCTTGAACTCGTCGAACGGATTGAACGGATGCGTCGCCAGCCCCGCGACCGTCGAATTGAGCCCGCCGCCGGGGATCACCAGCAGCGGAAAGCCGGAGCCGGCTTCCTCATAATGGATACGAACATCGCCTTTTTCGTAGAACGGCATGGGATTCTCCTCGCCCGGTGTGGTCACGGGTTACGCTCGCGTCCCGACGAGCGGCGCGTGCGCTCTCTCGAAACCTTTGGTAGAGATTGAGTTTAGAGGAGCAGAAACCGTCCAACAATGACCGAGAATCGCACCCAGCAGGTTCAGGCGCTCTACCGGCAGGCCTTTCGCGAATTCGGCGCCCGCGCCCTATGGAACAAGCGCCCGCTCGATGACCCGACTCCGGAAGATGCGCTTGTCATCGCGCGCGCGCTGCGGATCGAAGGCGACCGCAAGGCCCGCCGCCTGGCGGAGCAGATCGAGACGGCTTGCCGTGCCGCTGTCTAAAATCCAGAGCGAAATTCTCCGGCTGCTCGCGTCGCACCGCGACCCGGATAGCTATGTCGCCGGACCGACGCCGCTCAACCGGGATGCGGCGCGCTATTCGGGCGACATCGATGTTTTCCACGACCGCGAGGAGCGTGTCGCCGCGGCGGCGCTGCCCGATTCCGAAGCGCTCGCGGCAGCCGGGTATGAATTTCTATGGCTGCGGCAACTACCGCTGATTTATACCGCCGAAGTGAGGCGGGGGGATGCCGTCACGCGGTTCGAATGGGTGGCGGACAGCGATTACCGGTTTTTCCCCACCGTGCCGGACGAGGAGTTCGGTTACATGCTGCATCCGGTTGACCTGGCCATGAACAAGGTCATGGCCGCGGCCGGGCGGCGCGAGCTGCGCGACATCGTTGACCTCGTGACGTTGCACGAAACCGTTCTGCCGCTCGGCGCCACGATCTGGGCGGCTGTCGAAAAATCGCCCGGCTTCACGCCGGAAGGCTTGATCGCCGAAATTCGCCGCAACGCCCATCATCCCGCGGCCGAGTGGCGCGCCTTGCAAAGCCGCGAACCGCTCGACCCGAAGGACATCACGGCGCGCTTGCGGGCGGCGCTCGACGACGCGGAGGCCTTTGTCGCGCGCATGCCGACCGACAGGCTGGGATTGCTGTTTCTCAAGGACGGCGACGCGGTGCAGCCCGATCCCGAGCGACTGGCCGAATACCGGACCCATGCCGGGCGACGGCAGGGCCAATGGCCGAGCAGCCCGGACATCGCCGCCGCGATGCTCGAAGGCTCCCCCAAGAAGCCCGGTCGATAGAAGCGCCCTCGTACATCTTTGCCGAGCAGATGTCGGGAGCGGTCGCCGATCGGAGCCTTAACCCCTGACGGGTGATTCGCTTCATTGCGGACTGGGAACAGCAAGGTAGCGACTGTGTTTGAGTTCAAGGGTCGAAGTGGGGCTGGAGTGTGGGCCGCGGCAAGCGCCGGTTCAAGGCGGGCGCGGCGCGCCCCCGCCTTCGGCGGCTGTCGGCCTTGAGCCGGCGCTTGCCGCGGCCATTTTTGCCGCCATGGCTTCGACGCTCAGCTCTCGCCCGTTGCACCGGCGGCGAAGGCCCAAGGCTTGTTGTCGCGCAGCATGGCGTTGAGGATGGTCAGCAGCTTGCGCATCACCGCGACGAGGGCCAGGCGGGCCGGCTTGGCCCTCGGCGCGCAGGCGGCGGTAGAAGGCTTTGAGGGGCGGGTTGTACTGGACCGCCACCAGGCAGGCCATGTAGAGCGGGGCACGCACCTGGACGCGGCCGGCGCGGATCGCGCGTTTGCCCTGGCGGCGGCCGCTGTCGCGGCTGAACGGGGCGAGGCCGGCGAGCGCGGCAACCTGATGGCGCTCGATGCTGCCCAGTTCGGGCAGTTCGGCCAAGAGGGTGCGCGCGACGATGTCGCCGACCCCCGGCGCGCTGGTCAGCAGGTCGAGCTTCTCGCACCACAACGGGCTCTGCCGGACCAGTTTGTCGATCGCCCGCTCGATGCGCTCGGGC
This sequence comes from Rhizobium sp. Q54, assembly GCA_945861155.1. Taxonomy (GTDB): domain Bacteria; phylum Pseudomonadota; class Alphaproteobacteria; order ATCC43930; family CGMCC-115725; genus DATARH01. The sequence goes on along the minus strand of CAMATN010000108.1, from coordinate 7,112 downwards.
TCGGCTTCCAGGCTCTTCCAGCATCGTTTTATGGGAGCGCCGGGTGATCCCGCTCGCGGCCTTGGCAAGGCGCTGCTTCTCGGCGGTGATCATGACGACGAGCTGGCGCCGCCGCGCCAGCAGGTCTTGCAGTTGGCTCAGGTCCGCATCGGGCATCGCTCGCGGCGGCGGACGCACCGCCTCGGCGACATGCGCGATGACCCGCGCGTCGATCGCGTCGGTCTTGGCCAATTGCCCGAGCGCCTGGGCGAAGCTGCGAACCTGCCGCGGGTTTGACGGCCGGAATGATTGCGGGACGCGCGGCGTTGTCATTGGCAGATCGGTAAATCATTGGGATGTTGCGAGATGCTGAAAGCCATCGCGCTCGGAGTTGTCATCGGCATTGGGCTTGGCGGGGTCGCCATGGCGCAAAATATCCGCCCGCCGATGGTGATGGAGCCGACCGGAGTGCTCCTCGTCAAGAATGACCGCGACGACGATGGACCGGGCCGCAAACTCGGTCACTATAAACATAAGAATAAGCACAAGAATAAGCATAACGCCGACAATGACGACCGCGATGGGCGCTCATGGGCGCGCACGCCGCAGCGCTCTTATACGACGCCGCGGGATTATTATGCGCCCTCGCCCTATGATCGGGCGCCGCCGGGCTACGGTACGTCCTATCCGTCGCGGTCTTACGACTATTACCGAGGCTATTAAGGCCCACTTGCGGTAACGGCGGCGGCGTCGCTGCGGCGGGTTGATCGGGCAAGCAAACGCAGCACAACCAACCCGCCGAGCGTGATTACGGCGAGGTGGCCGAACCCGAACCCCCAGCCGAGCACCGGATCGTCGCCGGCCAGGTCCAGCATCAACCCGACCCCGAGCGGTCCCAAAAACCCGCCGGTATAGCCAGCCATGCTGTGCAGCCCCATCGTCGCGCAGCGCCGGGTCGGCGGCTTGCACCGTCCCCGCCGTCAGGGCCGAGCTGTCGAGATAGATCGCCGCGTTCCACATCACGACGAGAACCGCGGCCAGCGTCGCCGACACCGCGATGCTCCAGCCGGCCACCAGCGACAGCGCGGCGGCCGCGCCGATCGCGCCGACCACGACCGGGCCGCGCCCGAGCCGCTGCGCGGTCTCGTTGCCGGTTACCGAGATGGCGATCCCGGCGATCCCGGCGACGGTGAACAATACTGTCGGGTCCGGCAGCCAGGAAGGCGCGCCTCGACTCGCGATGGCGGCAGTTAGAAACGTCACCCCCCAGGCCCGCAACGCCGCCAGTTCCCAGGTGTGCACGGTGTAGCCGATGATCCAGCCCAGCGCCGCGCGGTTGCGCAGCACCGGCCGGAAATCGAGCAATGCCCGCGGTTCGGGCGCGGCGGTTTGGGTTGCGGGGCGCGGCGGCAACCGGGCGGGCATCACCGTCAGCGCGATGATGAAGGCCCCACCGGCCGCGACCGCGCCGAACAGGAAGGCGCCGGCCGGTCCGGCCAGCGCATCGAGCAGCCCCGATACGGCGAAACATGCCGCGCCGGCAATCCCGACCCCGGCGGCATGCCAGGTCACCGCGCGCGACTGCGCCGGACCTGTCAGCGGATCTGCGATCGCCTTCAGCCCGGGCATGTAGCAGCCGGCCCAGCCGACACCGGCGACGGCGCGCAACGCCAATCCCGACCAGAACCCCTCGGCGACCAGCGCGAAACCGAGATGCGACAGCGCGGTCAGAGCTGCCCCTACGAGATAAACCCGCCGTACCGGCAGGCGGTCGGTCAGCGCCACCAAAGCCGGCACGGCGAGCACGTAGGCGGCAAAGAAGATGCCGACCAGCCAGCCGGCCTCGGTCTTCGACAAATCCCAGCGCGCGATATAGGACGGCAGCAAGGCGGGCAGCGTGAAGCCGCCGATATTGATCAGTATCTGCGCCGCGACGATCGCCGCGGCAAAGCCGGGAGTGCCCGGCATCGGCGGAAAGCGCCGCATCGTCATTCCGCGGGGCTTTTGCGCTGGGGGACGGGCCGGCGCACCAGCAGCAGAAACGGTATCGCCAGCAGCACGACCAGCATCATCAGCGCGAAATCGTCGATATAGGCGACCATCGCCGCCTGGCGGGTGACCTCGGCATTGAGCGCCGCGATGCCCGACGGCGTCGTCAGGCTGAACGGGAAGCCGAGAAACGGCGCCTGCGCCAGCGGGTTGTCGGGGCGCAAATGCTCGACCAGGCGCGAATGCACGATCTGCGTGTTGCCGGTCAGCTGCCCGACCAGCACCGAGATGCCGATGCTGCCGCCGACATTGCGCATCAGGCTACGGATCGCGGTGCCCTGGGTCAGCAGATGCCGCGGCAGGGTCGACAGCGCGATCGTGTTGAGCGGCACGAAGGTGCAGCCAAGCCCGAAGCCCTGCAGGATGCCGGACACGACGACCGGGCCCATTCCCATGTGCAGCGAGAAGCCGGTCATCTGCCATAGCGACAATGCGGTCAGCGCCAGCCCGACGAGAATGATCAGCCGGGCGTCGACCCTGCCGATCAGCCGACCGACCACGAACATCGCGATCATCGTGCCGATGCCGCGGGGCGCGGTGATCAGCCCGGTCGTCATAACCGGATAGTGCATCACCGATTGCAGCATCGTCGGGATCAAGACCAGAGTGCCGCTGAGGATCCCGCCGATCAGGAACATCAACACCGTTCCGGCCAGGAAATTGGGGCTCCTCAGCAATTCGCGGTTGAGGAACGACCGGTCGGTGGCGGTGACCGTGTGGACGATCAACAGATAGAACGCGAGGGCGGCAACCGTGGCCTCGATCCGGATCTCGGTCGAATAGAACCAGTCCTTCAACGGGCCGCGATCGAGCATCAGCTGCAACGCGCCGATACCCAAACTCAGGGCCGCGAAGCCGAAAAAATCGAAGGCTTCCCGATGGGTCGGGCGGGTGTGCGGGATAAAGATCAGGATGCCGAGCGCGGCGATGATCCCGACCGGCGTGTTGATATAGAACACCCAGCGCCAGCTGTAGGATTCGGTCAGCCAGCCGCCGAGCGCCGGGCCCATGATCGGCCCGAGCATGACGCCGATTCCCCAGACCGCCATGGCCTGGCCGTGCCGCTCGGGCGGGTTGATCTGCAACAGGACCGATTGCGACAACGGGACCAGGGCGGCGCCGCAAATCCCTTGCAGGACGCGGTAGATCACCAGCTGAGTGAGGCTCGTCGAACTGCCGCACAGGGCCGAGGTGATCGTGAACCCGATGACCGAGACGAGGAAGATGTACTTGATGCCGAAATGGCCGGCGAGCCAGCCGGTCAGCGGCATCATGATCGCCGCCGAAACCATATAGGAGGTCAGCAGCCAGGCGATCTGGTCCTGCGACGCCGACAAGCTGCCCTGCATGTGCGGCAGGGCGACATTCGCGATCGTGTTGTCGACGCCCTGCATAATCGTCGCCAGCATGATCGAGATCGTGATCGAGGCGCGATTGGGGCTGGCTCGACTGAATGCGGCGGCGGGTTCGCCCCCTCTCACCAGCCCGATCCTTTGCCCCGCCGCGTCTCGCACAGCATTCCGTCACCGGGTTTGCTTGGATTTATTCGCAATGACAGCAGAACGGGCCGGTCATGGCGAGCGCGAATCGCGCGCCGCGGCCCCTCGAGGTCCGGCCGCAAGCGCGCTGGCTGGGAACAGGTTGCCTTGTTGGCGGCGATCCACGCCAGTCCCGGTCAGAACCGGATCTGCGGCCCGATCAGCACGCTGTTGCCGGTATAGCCGTAGAGCGGCAGGTTGGACGACACGATATCGCGCTGTAGTTGTACAATCAGCGAGACATTGTCGGCGATCTGAAAATTCTGGGTCAGGCCGATGCGCCAGCGCTGGTCGGATCGGACCGCCGGCACGAAAACGAACGGGTTGCCGCTGGTGTTGCAGCACGGGTCGGCCGCGTTGTAATCGGCCCAGCTGCGGCTGACAAAGAGGGTCGTCTCCCAGGGAAAACGCAAATATCCGGTCGGGTCGTCATAGCGGATGCGATAGGCGAGGGACCCGGCAAAGGTGTTGCTCGAATAGTAGGCCAGCCTTGTATCCTGTTTCAGAAAATCGAATTCGAGGGCGAGTTCGGACGCCGGGACGGTGGTGATCGGCTTGCTGGCGAACAGCGAGAAGATCTTGTCGCTGCCGGTTAGGCCGCGCGACAGCGGTCGGTCGGGCGCGTCATTGAAGTTCTTGTTGCGGAACTCGAAGACCGATTTGAGCCGGATATCCTGCCAGACCAGCGCATTGACCTCGCCGCCCGCGCCCCAGGTGTGGAAATACTGATTTCCGCCGAGGCTCACGTCGTTGGCGATCACATAGGGCTTGAGCGCAAGGGTGCGCACGCCGGCCAGCGGCTCGGTGAAGTTGAAGCGCGGCCCGGCGGTCGCCTCGACAAGCCCGAGGTCAAGCCGGTTGACGACGCCGTAATGATTGGCAAACCCGGTGCCGCCGATTTCCAGCGTATCGCGTTCCTGGGTGCCCAGATCGTAGGAGTAGAGGACCGCGCCGGTCGCGAAGAAATTCCAGTCGGAGCGTTTGACGAACTGGCTGTTCAGCAGCACATCGCCGATCGGCGAGTGGACCAAGGGCGAGCCCGGCGCGAGATTGGCGTTGGATTGGAATTGCGGGCCGAAAAACAGGAAACCGCTGAAACGCTGCGGCGCGCTCAGCCGCGATATCTCGGCGAGATAGGTCTCGACCCGGCTCTTCACCTCGTCGGGCGGAGCTGCCGCCAAGACCTTGTCGAAATAGGTCCGGCTGATCTCGTACGAACCCATGCGGAAATACAGCGCACCGAGTTCGAGGTGCACGCGCGGCAGGTTCGGGTTGAACAGCAGCATGCGTTCGAGCGCCGACACCGCCGCCTCGTTGTCGCCGAGCTTGGCCGCGACATCGGCATAGGCGAAGGCGGTATCGAGGCTGGCGGGAGCGCGTAATGTCTGCTGGAACAGCGCATCCTTGCGCGCCAGCAGGCTCGCGCGTTCGGCGGCGGAGAGTTCCTGGGCCGACGGCGAGCCGCCAAACAGGCCGCCAACCAGGCCGATCGCGAGCAGCACCCGCGCCACCCGTCCCGTGAGCCGGCGCGCTATCCACAGCAAGCTGACCATCCGTTCAGGAAAGACCCACACTCCGCCCCCAGCGCGGCCGGTTTGCACACATCGGCCGGTACGGTAGCTAACCCAGGGTTGTTTCGCAACGAATCGAGCACCACCGATAAACAATATCGCGGATTTTGCGACAAATGCCGGCGGCGGCGCAAAATCAAGGAATGCATGGAGCCGACGACGCTTGATGCCGGCCGCGGAGACAGCGCAATCTTTCGCCGGGCCTATCGGATATCCCGAATCGGGTGGAGGAGGCGGTCGGTGGACGGTCCTTATTATGACGCGCTGGAGACCCGCGACCCGGCGGAGCGCGAGGCGGCGCTGATGGCGGCGCTGCCCCGAATCATCGCGGCGGCGAAGGAACATGCCCCCGCCTACCGCGACCGTCTCGCCCAGGTGCGTCCGGCGGACATTGTCGATCGGCGCGCGCTGGCCGATCTGCCGCTGACCCGGAAATCCGAGCTGTTCGAATTGCAGCGCCAGAACCCGCCGTTCGGCGGATTTGCCGCGGTGTCGATGGCCGCTGTCGGGCGGGTCTTCGTCTCGCCCGGCCCGATCTATGAATTGGAGGCGAGGCGGCCGGATTTCTTCCGCATGGCGCGCGCGCTTTATGCCGCGGGGGTGCGCCCGGGCGATCTGCTGCACAACAGTTTCGCCTATCACCTGACCCCGGCCGGGGCGATGGTCGAGAGCGCGGCGATGGCGCTCGGGTGCCCGGTGATCCCGGCCGGCACCGGCCAGACCGAGCAGCAGTTGCGCACGATCGCCGATTTGCGGCCGGTGGCCTATGTCGGCACGCCCTCCTTTCTGAAGATCCTGCTCGACCGTGCGGCCGAGCAAGGCAGCGACATCGGCTCGCTGAAAAAGGCGCTGGTCGGGGCCGAGGCGTTGCCGGCAGCGCTGCGCGGCGAATTTCGGGCGCGCGGCATCGACGCGCTGCAATGCTACGGCACCGCCGATCTGGGGCTCATTGCCTATGAAAGCCTTGCTGCCGATGGCTCGCTCTGCGACGGCATGGTGCTGGACGAGGGGATCATCGTCGAACTGGTGCAGCCCGGCACCGGCGAGCCGGTCGCCGCGGGCGAGGTCGGCGAGGTGGTGGTCACCACCCTGACCCCGGAATACCCGCTGATCCGCTTCGCGACCGGCGATCTGTCGGCGCTTCTGGCGGGCCCGAGCCCCTGCGGCCGGACCAACCATCGCATCCGCGGCTGGCTCGGCCGCGCCGATCAGTCGGTCAAGGTGCGCGGCCTCTTCGTCCACCCGGTGCAGATCGCCGAGATCGTCCGCCGCCACCAATCGATCGTCCGCGCGCGTCTCGTGATCGAGCGCCGGGAGAGCGCCGACCAGATGAGCCTGCGGGTGGAACTGAGCGAACCGGCCGATCCGGCGGCGGCAATTGCCGAAACATTGCAGGCCGTCACCAAGCTGCGCGGGACCGTCACGTCGGTGCCGTTGGGCAGCCTGGCGAACGACGGCAAGGTCATCGAGGACCTGCGACCGATCGGATAAGATTCCCCATCGAATCGCCGCAATTTCTGCAAACCGAAGCCCCAATCAGGCGCCATTTTGGATGGGTAGGGCTTATCCCTGCAGGTTTGTCCCCCAAACCTCCAAATCCGGCCGACCCAGTCGGCCGGCGACGACGCGGCTCCGGACCCCCCTCCGGAGCCGCTTTTTTGCGTGGCGCGCAGCGGCCGCGCATCGGCAATGTAGTCCCATTCCGGGGTATAAATTTGTCGTCCCGGCGAAGGCCGGGACCCACTTTTCAACCATTCGGGAGGCGGATAATTGGGTCCCGGCCTTCGAGGTTGTCGGCAAATCGCCGGCAGCGCTGCATCGGCAATTTGCGTCCTTCGAGACGGCCGCTTCGCGACCTCCTCAGGATGACGGTATGTATTTGATGGCATTGAGAAAGAACGTCATCCTGAGGAGCGCCCCAAGGGCGCGTCTCGAAGGACGCACGGCTTCTATCCAGCCACCGGCAATTTGATTA
>CAMATN010000107.1 GCA_945861155.1 Rhizobium sp. Q54 | reverse complement strand
TGAGGAGGCGCGAAGCACCGTCTCGAAGGACGCACGACCGGTTTTGCAGCTAAAGTTTTGGCGCGCGCACCGCTCAATTCCGCCCCCCCGCGATCAAGCTCGCCGCGGCGGCGCGCGCCTCGGCGGTGATTGTGCTGCCGGACAGCATCCGCGCGATCTCCTCCTGCCTGGTGTCGGGGTCGAGCTCCTCGACGCGGGTCACGGTGGCGCGCTCGGCCTGCCGCTTGGCGACGCGCCAGTGATGCGCGCCGCGCGCCGCGACCTGCGGCGAGTGGGTCACGACGAGCACCTGGAGCCGGGCGCCGAGAAGCTGCAGCCGCTCGCCGACCGCGGCGGCGACGGCGCCGCCGATGCCGCTGTCGACCTCGTCGAAGATCAGGGTCGGCACCGACGAGGTGCCCGCGAGCACCAGCTTCAGCGCCAGCATGAAGCGTGATAATTCGCCGCCCGAGGCGATCCGCGCCAACGGCCCGAACGGCGCCCCCGGGTTGGTCGCCACCTCGAAATGGACGCGCTCGACGCCGTGCTCGCCCCATTCCGCCTCGGCGAGCGGGGTCAGCATGGTGCGGAACCGCGCCTTGTCGAGCCGCAGCGGCTTCAGCTCGGCGGCTAGCGCCTTATCGAGCCGGAGAGCGGCGTCTGCGCGCGCCTGCGATACCGCCTGCGCCGTGGCGAGGTAGCGGGCGCGCGACGCCGCCGTAGCCGCTTCCAATGCCACGACGTTCTCGGCGCCCGATTCGATCGCCGCGAGCCGCGCCGCAAACGCCTCCCGCAGCAGCGGCAGATCGGCGATTGCGGCGCCATGCTTGCGCGCCAGCGCGCGCAGCGCGAACAGCCGTTCCTCGACCTCTTCGAGCGCGCGCGGGTCGAGTTCGAGCGCCTGGCCGGCCTGGGTCAGCCCGGCCAATGCCTCGGCGGTTTCCTCGGCGGCGCGCTCGGCCGCGGCAAGTGCCGTGTCGAGGAGGCCCTGCGCCCGGTCGCGGGCGCGTTCGAGCCGGCGCAGCGCGCGGTGCAGCGCCTGTTGCGCGCCGCCGTCGCCGTCGATCTCGGCGATCGCCTCGGCGATCGCCTCGCCAAGCCGCTCGGCGTTCTGCAACAGGAGGCGGCGGGCGCCAAGCCGGTCCTCCTCGTCGCCTTCCGGAGCGAGCGCGTCGAGTTCGGCGCCGTGGTGGCGCAACAAATCTTCCTCGGCCCGGCTCTCGGCGAGCCGGCGGGCGGCTTCCTCTGTCCGCTCGCGCGCCGCGCGCCATTCCTGCCAGACGCCCGCCAGAGCCGCCGGCGAAACCGGATGTTCGGCAAACGCGTCGAGCAATGAGCGGTGCGTCGCGGGGTCGAGCAGGCCGCGCTGGTCGCCCTGGCCCTGGATCTCGACCAGGCTGTCGCCGAGTTCGCGCAACAGCCCGACACTGGCCGGCTCGTCGTTGACAAAGGCCCGGCTGCGCCCGTCGGCGCCGACCAGGCGACGCAGCACGATCGTGCCGGCGAGGTCGGACGCAATCCCGGCGTCGCGCAGAATCGAGGTGGCCGGATGATTATGCGCGACGGCGAACTCGGCGGCGACCGCGGCCTGCTCGGCGCCGGGGCGCACCAGCCCCGCCTCGGCGCGCCGGCCGAGCGCGAGGCCGAGCGCGTCGAGCAGGATCGATTTTCCCGCCCCGGTCTCGCCGGTCAGCACGCACAGCCCCGGCCGGAAGGCGAGCGCCAACCGGTCGATCAGAACGACGTCGCGAATGGTCAGGCCGAGCAGCATGCCGGGCGGTTATCGATTAAGGGGCGTCATCATACCACAAGGATTTTCCCGGCAATCGCCGAGCCGCTTTCGCGGTCGCCTGGAGCCGCACCCTCGCAATCACCGCCTGCCCGGACACCCCCACCCCAACCCTCCCCCGCAAGCGGGGGAGGGAAGGGTGGGGGTCGCTTCAGAGGCGCGGTCGCTCGTTTAGCCCGAGGACGCAGATGCCGTTGGAATCGATGCGGATCGTGCTGAGCGATCCCTGACCGATTTCGAGCCGATGATAGGATTCGAGCGGCATGCCGAGCGCGAACAACAGCGCGGAGCGGATCACGTCGCCATGACTGACCACGACCACGCTCTGGTTGACGTGGCGTTCGCTGATATCGAGCAGAGCCTCGACCATCCGGCTCTGGACCTGGCGCATGGTCTCGCCGCCGGGCAACGCCGCCAGGCTGCGGTGCGTGCGCCAAGCCTGCCAGCGCGGATCGGCGCGGATCGAATCGAACGTCGCGCCGGTCCACTCGCCGAAATCGAGCTCGATCACATCGTCGCGAAACTCGATTCCCAAGCCGAGCCTTGTGGCGACGATCTCGGCGCTCTCGCGGGTACGCTGCAGCGGGCTCGAATAGATCGCGGCGATGTCGTCGCCGGCGAGACGTTCGGCGACCGCGGCGATTTCGGCGCGGCCGCGCTCGCTGAGGCCGACTCCCGGCATACGCCCGGCCAGCACCCCGCCCAACAGGCCATGCTGGCCGTGGCGCAGCAGGTGCAGTATCGCCATGCTTTCAGCGCGCCTCGGCGAGGCCGTAGACGCCGCGCTCGAACTGGCCGTAGAGCCGCACCGCTTGCGGGTCGGCGAACGGCAGGATCTGGGTCAGGATCACGCCGGCGATCTGCCGCGCCGGATCGAGCCAATAATAGCTGTTGAAGAGCCCGGCCCAGCTGAGCGTACCGGCGCTGCGCCCGTTCGGTCCGGCTTCGAGGTTCAGCATGTAGCCGAGGCCCCAGCGGACCCGCGCGCCGGGAAAGAAATCGACATCGTTCGAGCGTTCCGGCACGTAGCTCTTCAGGATGCCGGCCGGCAAGTCGCCGATGTGGTTCTGATTCATCAACGCGACCGTTTCGGGCCGCAAGATCCGGGCGCCGTTCAGGCTCCCCTGGTGCAGCAGCATTTCGAGGAAGGTCAGGTAGTCGCGCGCGGTCGAATGGAGGCCGCCGCCGCCGGCGTAGAATTCCGGCGTGAACGGCTCGGGCAGGGCTTGCGGTTCGAGCGAGCCGTCGGGCCGGCGCTGATGCGCGTGGGCTTGCCGGGCGCGCTGCGCGGCCGATGTCGCGAAACCGGTGTCGGCCATGCCGAGCGGGGCGAAGATGCGCTCGCGCAAGACGGCGTCGAGCGGTTGCCCGGCGCGCGTCTCGACGATGCGCCCGACCCAGTCGATGTTGATGCCGTATTCCCATTTGTCGCCGGGATCGAAGCCGAGCGGCAGGCGCAGCGCGGCGCGCGTGCCGGTCTGGGTCGACGGCGTGCCGGTCGCCTTGGCGTAACGTAGCGCGTTGGCGTTCCAGGCTTCGTAGGTGAACCCGGCGGTGTGGGTCAGCAGATGCTTGAGCGTGATCGGCCGCTTGGCGGGGCGTAGGATCGGCGCTCCCGCCGCGTCGAACCCCTCCAGAACCTGCGGCGCATTGAGCGCCGGTTCGCCGATATCGGGCGCCGGCGCGTCGAGGCTGAGCTTGCCCTCCTCGACAAGCTGCATCGCTGCAACTGATGTGATCGCCTTGGTCATCGAGGCGATGCGGAAAACCGTGTCGAGCGTCATCGCCGGACCGCTGGCGACATCGCGCTGCCCGAACGCGCCCTGATAGATCGGCCCCTCATCGCTCGCCGCCATCGCGACGACCCCCGGCACCTCGCCCCGCTCGACAGCGCTCCGCAGCACCGCGTCGATTTGTTGTTGCGCCGCCGCTTGGCCGGTCATCGCGCCATCCTAAAAGTTGTCGTCCCGGCGAAAGCCGGGACCCATCGATCCGCCGGGACGACAATGCTTGAGAGAGCTGGAATAGGAGAGGATCATCATTCACCAGACTCGGCAGCCACATGCCGCACGTTGCCGCTTTGCACGGGGATGCCGGTTTCGTCGTGGCAGACCCGCGCGAAGGCGGCGACCCCCTGCCGGATCTCCTCTTTTGTGGTGAGGCCGAAGCACAGCCGCAACCGGGATTTCGCGGCGGCCCCGTCGACCGCCCATTCCGGCCCGGGATTGAAGGCAATGCCGGCCTTCAGCGCCGGCTGCACCAGCTTTCTGACATCGACCTCGTCGGGCAATTTCATCCACAGAAAGATTCCGCCCTTCGGCAGCCACGGCTCGACGGCGGTGCCGAATTCGCGCTCGACCGCCTCGACCATCGTGTCGAGCTTGTCTTTTAAGGTCGCGCTCAGCTCGTTGACATGGTCCTCGAAATGCTTCGAGAAATACTCGGCGACGACCATCTGTTCGAGGGCGCCGGTGCCGCTGTCGTTGGCGGTCTTGATCGCGACCATGCGGCTCATGAATTCCCAATCGGCGACGACGTAGCCGAGGCGCAACGCCGGCGCCAAAGTCTTCGAGAACGAGCCGATATGGATGACCCGGCTCGGGTCGAGCGCGTAGAGCGCCGGCGGTGCGTCCATCGCGCCCCAGGTCAAATCGGCATAGCACTCGTCCTCGAAGATCGGGACGCCGTATTCGCGGGCCAACGCCAGCAATTGGTGGCGCCGGTCGAGCGGCATGATGCTGCCGGTCGGGTTCTGGATCGTGGGGATCGCGCAGATGTATTTCGGGGTGATGCCGCGCCCCTTCAAATCGGCGAGGATCGTGCCGAGCGCGTCGATCCGGATGCCGTCCTCGTCGAGCGGCGCGGCGACGATGTCGACCCCGAGCCGGCGCAGTTTGGTCAGGTAGCCGCCATAGGTAAATTCTTCGAGGATCACCGTGTCGCCGGGCTCCAGCAGCACCTGGTTGATCAGATCGATCGCCTGGCCCGAGCCCGAGGTGATCAGCACATCGTCCGCCCCGGCCTGGATGCCGCGCCAGCGCCCGAGCTTGTCGGCGACGAACTGGCGCAGGCCGCGATAGCCCTGCGGACCCTGCGCCAGGCTGTAGAGCGCAAGCTCGGCGCCCTCGCGGCGCAGCACCGAGGCGGTCGCCTCGATCAGCCCCTCGACCGGAATGAGGCTTCGGTCGTTGTGACCGCCGACGAAATTGAAGTCGGCGTTGCCGGCCCAGCGCGGCGCCGGCGGCGGCACGCTCTTGCCGACCAGATTTGAGTAGGCGAAACCGGTGCTGCTCATTCCTGACATCCTTTTCGTGTCCGCGCGGAGTGCCTATTCCGGCAGGTTGGCGAGATAGCGCCCGTATTCGTTCTTGCCGAAGCGGCGCGCCTCGGCGAGCAACTGGTCCCGATCGATATAGCCCATATGATAGGCGACTTCCTCGACGCAGGCGATCTTCAACCCCTGCCGCATCTCGACCGTGCGCACATATTCGCCGGCTTCGAGCAGATCGTCGTGGGTGCCGGTGTCGAACCAGGCATAGCCGCGACCCATCCGCGCGACGTTGAGCATGCCGCGCCGCAGATAGACATTGTTGAGGTCGGTGATTTCGAATTCGCCGCGCGCCGAGGGCTTCAGGTCGCGAGCGATGTCGACGACCGAATTGTCATAGAAATAAAGCCCGGTCACGGCCCAGTGCGAGCGCGGCTGCGGCGGTTTCTCCTCGATCGACACCGCTTTGCCATCATGATCGAATTCGACGACCCCATAGGCTTGCGGGTTGCGCACCTGATAGGCAAAGACCGTCGCGCCGGGGCGCGGCTGCGCCGCCTGCTGCAGCATTTCCGGCAGGCCGTGGCCGTAAAAAATATTGTCGCCGAGGACCAGCGCGACCGCGCCGTCGCCGACAAAATCACGGCCGATGACGAAAGCCTGCGCGAGACCCTCGGGGCGCGGCTGCTCGGCATAGGCGATCGCCACCCCCCATTGGCTGCCGTCGCCAAGCAATGTTTCGAAGCGGGAGCGTTCGGCGGGGGTGGTGATGACCAGGATGTCGCGGATGCCGGCCAGCATCAGCGTCGTCAGCGGATAATAGATCATCGGCTTGTCGTAGACCGGCAATAGCTGCTTGCTGACGACCAGCGTCACCGGGTAGAGCCGCGTGCCGGACCCGCCGGCCAGAATGATGCCCTTCATTGCCTTAATTACTTTGCCCTATTTGCTTTCGGTCAGACTCGCCGCCCATTTCGGCGTCACCGTGCGTCCTTCGAGACGCACCCCTGCGGGGCGCTCCTCAGGATGAGGTTCTTTCTTAATATCATCAATAACATACCTCATCCTGAGGAGGCGCGAAGCGCCGTCTCGAAGGACGCACCGCGGTTGTTCAAATTTTGGCACTCATCAAACATCTAGGCGCTGGCGACTTCAGCATCGGCCCGGCTGCCGGCGCCGAGCCGCGCCCCGCGATAGCGCTGCGACCAGATCGGCTCCCACCACCAGCGATTGTCGAGATACCACGCGAGGGTGCTGCGCAACCCGGTCTCGAAGGTTTCGCGGGGACGCCAGCCGAGGTCGCGGCGGATTTTCTCCGCCTCGATCGCATAGCGCTGGTCGTGCCCGGGGCGGTCGGCGACAAAACTGATCAGCTGCTTGTGGGGAAGGTGCGGCGATTGCGGCTGCATCTCGTCGAGCAGGTCGCAGATCGCGGTCACGACCGCGAGATTGGTGCGTTCGCCCTCGCCGCCGATGTTGTAGCTCTCGCCGGGACGCCCCTCGGTCAGCACGGCGTGCAGCGCGCGCGCGTGGTCGTCGACATGGAGCCAGTCGCGCACGTTGTCGCCCCGCCCGTAGACTGGGATCGCCTCGCCGTGCAGCGCCTTCAGGATGGTCAGCGGGATCAGCTTTTCCGGGAAATGGTAGGGGCCGTAATTGTTTGAGCAATTGCTCATGATTGTCGGCAGCCCGAAGGTTTCGTGCCAGGCTCGCACCAGATGATCGGCGGCGGCCTTCGAGGCCGCATAAGGGGAATTGGGCTGGTAGCGGCTGGTTTCGCTGAACTTGCCGTGCGCCCCGAGCGAGCCGAATACCTCGTCGGTCGAAACGTGGTGGAAGCGGAACCGCTCGGCCCGCTCCGCCGGCAGCGCGCCCCAGTATTCGCGCGCCGCTTCGAGCAGCGCGTAGGTGCCCTCGATATTGGTCTTGATGAATTCGCCGGGGCCGTCGATCGAGCGGTCGACATGCGATTCGGCGGCGAGGTGCAGGATCGCGTCGGGCATGAACGAGCGCAACAGCCCGGCCATCGCCGCGCGGTCGACGATATCGGCGCGCTGAAAGCGGTAGCGCGGGTTGCTCTCGATCGACTTGAGCGAGGCAAGGTTGGCGGCGTAGGTCAGCTTGTCGACATTGAGCACCTCAGCGCCCAGTTCGCCGACGAATAGCCGGCACACCGCCGAGCCGATAAACCCGGCGCCGCCGGTCACCAACACTCTCATCGCGATCCTCAACCCCGAATCGAGGCCGGCCCGGAATCGCTAGAGGGCCGACGCGCTCGCCAGCCGCATCTTATGCTGGACGCGCTCCGCCGAGGCAAGGCCGGCAGCCCGAGGCATAATGCCCCGTTAAGGGGTGCGGTCGAGTCCGGAGTTCCGAACGGTGGGCTTTCAGGGCTCGATCGCGCGACTCTCGATCGCGCCGATGCACCCCGGCGTCAGTAACCGCGGGGCGGCGGGGGATAGCCGCCGGGATAGCCGGGCGGGGGCGGATAGCTGCCGGGGGGCGGATAATAGCCCGGCGGCGGCGGCCCATAGGACGGCCCCGGCCGGCCACCTTGTCCCGACATGCAGTTCGCATAGAACATATTGTATTGCTGCTGCAAATTGGCCGCGGCGCCCTGGGCGTTGGCGGCGCCGACCCCGGTGCCGAGGACCGCGCCCGAGGCCGCGCCGATGCCGGCGCCGCGTCCCCCGCCGATCGCGCCGCCGAGCGCCGCGCCAAGCCCGGCGCCGAGCAGCGTGCTGCCGACCGTCTGCGTGTTGGCCTGGTCGCGCATCGGCGCGATCTGCGCATCGGCGTATTGCCGGCAGGCCATGTCGCCGGACATCGCGGCGGGCGAGGTCGGCGGCGGGACCAGTTGCGGCGCGGGACCCATCGGGCCGACGCAGCCGGTCAGCGCCAGCGCCGCGGCTACCATGCCGACCGCCCGAATATCGAAAGACTTCATCGCGTTCACTCCAACCCGTGGCGCCTCGGGGCGCGCAACGGCGCCAGACTCGGGACAATGCCCGACGACATCGGATCGCGCAACACGCGATCGTCCGGCAAGGGTCACGCGCAATGCGCGGACGGGTTCGTCGATCGCGCGGTCGTTCAGGCGGCGCCGATGCGGTAACAGCGGGACGCCGTGTCGTGGAACAGCGCGGCGCGCTCTGAGGCGGAGTAACCCGCGGAAAATCGCTTGAAGGCGTTGAACAGCACGGGATGCGAAAACGACACTTTGTCGACCGGGAAATTGCTTTCGAACATGCATCGGTCAGGGCCGAGCTGCTCGATGCAATAGCGCATCAGCGGCGCCATCGATTGGGTCAGTTC
This sequence comes from Rhizobium sp. Q54, assembly GCA_945861155.1. Lineage (GTDB taxonomy): Bacteria > Pseudomonadota > Alphaproteobacteria > ATCC43930 > CGMCC-115725 > DATARH01. The sequence continues at coordinate 8,865 of CAMATN010000107.1, read as the reverse complement.
TTCCGAGCCGATCGGCTTGTCGCGTGCGTGCCAGTCGAAACCGAAGCGCGGCATGCCAATGCCGCCCAGCTTCAAATTGACGTTCGGACATTTGGCGATGGCGGCGATGCCGCCGCGCCACGCCGACAGCACTTCCTCCTCGCGGTTGGCGTAGGGGCCGACCCGGTTCAGGCCGCCGAGATGGTTCAGTACAATTGTCAGATCGGGGACCGCCTGGGCAAATTCCGCCAGCTCGGGCAGTTGCGGGAAACAGACGCCGATATCGAGCGACAGCCCCATCCGCGCCAGCACCCGCGCTCCGGCGCGGTATTCGGGAGTGGCCAGCACGCCCTCTTTTTCGCGGCTTTCGACCTCCGGGTGCGGGTCCCAGGTGACCGTGTGCCGGATGCCGCGAAATCGGTTCGGACTGGCCGCCTGCAGCGCCTCCAACACCGGCTCGACCCGGTCGCCGAGTTTCAGATCGGCGTGCCCGACGATCGAGGCGGCGGCGCGGCAGGGCCCATAGAGCCCGCTCGCGCTGGCGGCGGCCAGTCCCTGGACGAACTCGACCTCGCCGACCGGCCGCAGTTCCACCGGCCCCGCCGGCCGATACATCGCGCGCGCTTCGATGAAGACGGTCGAACGGACATCGTGCCCGCAGCCGACATCGGCCATCAATTCGTGAAGCAGATACCGCTGATAGGGAACGCGGGCGGTGCGGAAGTCCCAGAAATGATGGTGCGGATCGCAGATCGCGATCTCCGGCTCCAACACCGGTTCCTGAGTGAGGGCCAGCCAGTCGTTTCCGCCGTACGGCATCGTGTCATCCCCTTCTGGGCTGCGCGGCCTCGCCTAGTGTCTGGCCGCGAATGATCTGCGCTCACGCATCGTCTCGCACCCGGCCATAAAACCCCCACCCCAACCCTCCCCGCCCCCTCCCTAACCCTCCCCCGCAAGCGGGGGAGGGAAGGGTGGGGGCAAAGCGGGGGAGGGAGCTACCGCGGAGCTAATGACCCTCCCCCGCAAGCGGGGGAGGGAGGGGCCCGCCGCGAAGCGGTGGGAGGGTGGGGGTTTGAGCCGGCCGAACAGCCGGGATCAGGTTGATACGTCTCAGTGGACTCTACTCGGCCGCGGCGGCGATTTTCGCGGTGCGGAACGCCGGAATCACTTCGGCGGCGAACCGGTCCAAATCTTCCAACTGGACGGCGAGCGGGGTGCCGAGCGGCGTGCTGCACACCACCCGATCGATGCCGGGATAGCGTTTCTCGACCGCCTTCAGCTGCTCGACGATGTCAGCGGCCGTGCCGGTCAGGAAGCCGCCGGCCTTCACCGCGTCCTCGATGGTCGGCAATTTGGTCGTGGCGGCGAGCTTGGGATCGCGCATCGCCGCGATCTGCTCGTCGGAGAGCGCCCGCACCAGCCGCAATTCGCCGAACATTTTCATGTTCTCTTCATAGTGTTTCGCCGCTTCGCGCATGCCCTCTTCGCGGCTCTTGGCGATGTGGAACTGGAAGCCAAGCGCGAGGCGCTCGCCGAGTTCGAGCTTGACGCCGCGGCGCGCATAGGCGGCCTGGAACCCGGTCATGTGCTTGTCGACCGCGCCACCCTCGGCCGAGCCGCCGCCGATCATCCCGGAGATGCCGTGCCTGGCCATGAAGTCGAAGGCGCGGTCCGAGCCGCTCTGGATCGGCTGCCAGCATTCCACCGGCAGGCGCTCCGGCGCCGGCACCAGCGTGATCTCCTTCAGCGTATAGCCGCGATAGGGCACCTCCGGCGGGATCGTGTAGTACTTGCCCTTGTGGGCGAACGGTTTTCCCTCGAACGCCTTGAACAGGATATCGACGCCTTCCTCGAAGATTTCGCGGTTGGCCTCCTGGTCGGTCAGCGGCGCGCCGAAGCTTTCTACTTCGCGCGTGTGATAGCCGCGCGCGACCCCGAAGATCACCCGCCCGCCGGTCAGGACGTCGGCCATCGCGTAGTCTTCGGCCAGGCGCAGCGGATGCCACATCGGCACGACGTTGAAACCGCAGCCGATCTTGATGTTCTTTGTCACCCCGCATAAATGCATCGCCATCATCAAGAGGTTCGGGATCAATTCCGTGCCTTCCGGCTGGAAATGGTGCTCGGCCATCCAGAAGGTGTTGAAGCCCCGTTCGTCCATGCACTTGGCGTAGGCGACCGCCTTGTGCAGCGCACCGGCCAGTTGCTCCTTCGAATAGCTCCGCTCGTTGATCGGCGTACCGGTGTAGCCGAGCTTCTCCATGTCGACGGTGCCGTAATACGAGCTGTCGAATTTCGTGATCATCGATCGGTCCTCACAAATCTTGATCGGGGATAGTACCGCGGGTGGCGGTTTCGATCCCGCGGAAAACGCGCAGGCTTGCCATGCCCCTCAATAGCCGCGCGCGAGATCGACCGCGTTGGCGACCGGCAGGCCGGCCGCGAAGCGTCGGATCGCCTCGCGGATGATCGGCGCGGCGGTCGGCGGGTGGGTCTCGGCCGCGACGTGCGGGGTGACGATTATGCGCTTGTGACGCCAGAACGGGTGGCCCGCCGGCAACGGCTCCTCGAGGAACACGTCGAGCACCGCTCCCGACAATTGCCCGGAATCGAGCGCCGGGACCAGGTCGTCCTCGACCAGGTGACCGCCGCGCCCGGCATTGACCAGCCCCGCGCCGCGCGGCATTCGGGCGAAGGCTCGGGCATTCAGGATGCCGGCGGTTTCCGGGGTCAGCGGCAGCAGGCAGACGAGGATCTCGCTGCGCGCAAGCAGCCCGTCGAGCCCGGCCGCTCCGTCGAAAATGTCGAAACCGGCGACCGACTTCGCGCCGCGGCTCCAGCCGGCGACATCGAAGCCGAGCGCCTTGAGCTTCCCGCCGGCCTCCTGGCCGAGCGTGCCGAAGCCGAGTATCCCGACCGGCCGCTCGGCGGCGTTCTTCTGGTCGCGCTCCCGCCACACCGCCGCGTGTTGCTGCGCCCGGTAGTCGAGATCCTGGCGGTGCAGGCGCAGCACCGACCAGGCGACGTATTCGCTCATTGCGTGCGTCATGTACGGATCGACGAGGCGTACGATCAGGGCGTGCCGCGGCAGCGCCGGGTCGCGCAGCAGATGGTCGATCCCGGCGCCCAGCCCGAAGACCAGCTTCAAATTGGGCAACGAGGCGAGCAGCCCCGGCTCGGGGTGCCACACCAGCGCATACTCGATCGCCGCCTTGTCGCCGATATCGGGCCAGTAGCGGATCTCGTGGTCGGGCATCAGCGCGCCGAGCAGGGGCCGCCAGCGCGCCGTCGCCGCCGGGGTCGAGCGGAACAGGATCGCCATCGGGAAAAGCTCCTGTTACGCGGCGCCCTTATGAGGCGTCGCCGAAAATCGGATGCAGCACCCGGTCGCCCGGCTTGATGCCGAGCCGGGTGGCGGTACCGCCGTTCAGCTCAAGGACCGCGCGCACCGGAGCCGCCGCGTTGATCGTATTGAGCGAGCCCGGCACGGCGCGCTCATGGATATTGACGATATTGCCGCGCGCATCAACGAACAGCATGTCGAGCGGGATCAAGGTGTTCTTCATCCACATCGACACCGGCGACGGCGTCTTGAAATCGAACAGCATGCCGGAATCGGGCGCGAGGCTTTGCCGGAACATCAGCCCCTGTTCCATCTGCGCCGGGGTGGTCGCCAGTTCGACGGTGAATTTGCGCGGGCCGTTCGCAGTTACGACTGTCAGCTCGGCGGTCGGAAACCGCTGCAGCTGCGCCACGGCGGTCGCGGAGGCGGCTGGAAGCAGAAGGACAAATAGCAGAAAATAACCACGGGCTAACATGGCCTTGCGATACCGAGCCATCATGGACCATCCGGATTGTCGTCCCGGCGAAAGCCGGGACCCATGTCCGCCATGGATACCGGCTTTCGCCCATAGGCGCTAACTTTGGCGTCCCCTCCGCTGTCATTCCGGGGCGCCGCGCAGCGGCGAGCCCGGAATCCATATTCCAGAGGCCCGTGTTTATGGATTCCGGGTTCCGCCCTTCGGGCGGCCCCGGAATGACAGTTAGATAAGTTAGCGCCTATGGGCTTTCGCCGGTATGACAATGGGGGTGGCTGCGCCGGGACAGTAGCACGAGTTCAATGGTTATGAGGTCGCACCAATGCCGCGCCGCCCGCTACATCCCGCCACCCTCGCCGCGCAGGCGCTCGGCTGGACCGATCCCGCGACCGGCGCGGTCGTCCTGCCGCTCCATACCGCGACGAATTTCGAGCGCGATCCCGACAACCAGTACCGGCGCGGGCGCAGCTACGGCCGCGCCGACAATCCCGGCTACGATCAGCCGCAGGCGCTGATCACCGCGCTCGAAGGCGGCGCGGCGTCGCTGCTGTTCGCCTCGGGCATGGCGGCAGCCGCCGCCGTCTTCCAGACCCTGCCGGTCGGCGCCCATGTCATCGCGCCTAATGTCATGTACTGGGGGCTGCGCCGCTGGCTCACGGCCGAGATGGCGCGGGGCGCGCTCGCAGTCGATTTTGTCGACGCGACCGCGCTCGACGAATTGCGGCGCGCAATGCGGCCCGGGCATACCAGACTCGTGTGGATCGAGACGCCGGCCAACCCGCTATGGTCGATCGCCGACATCGCAGGCGCCGCCGAGATCGCGCACGAGGCCGCCGCCCTGCTCGCGGTCGACAGCACCGCGGCGACCCCGGTCCTGACCCGGCCGTTGGCGCTCGGCGCCGATATCGTCATGCATTCGGCGACGAAATACCTGAACGGCCACAGCGACGTGATCGCCGGCTCCCTGACCACGGCGGCGGCCGATCCGTTCTGGGACCGGCTCGTCATGGCGCGCAGCGGCGGCGGCGCGATCCTCGGCAGCCTGGAGGCCTACCTGCTGCTGCGCGGCCTGCGCACGCTCTATCCGCGGGTCGAGCGCGCCTGCCGTTCCGCCCAGCGCATCGCCGAACACATGGCGGCCCATCCCAAAATCCTTGCCGTCCTCTATCCCGGGCTGGCGAGCCACCCGGGTCACGAAATCGCGGCGCGCCAGATGGCGGGCGGCTTCGGCGGCATGCTCAGCATCCGGGTCAAGGGCGGCGAGGCGGCGGCGATCGCCGCGGCGGCGCGACTCCAGCTGTGGAAACGCGCGACCTCGCTCGGCGGGGTCGAAAGCCTGGTCGAGCATCGCGCCTCGGTCGAGGGCGCCGGCAGCCCGGCGCCGCCCGATCTGCTGCGCCTGTCGGTCGGTATCGAGGACCCCGACGATTTGATCGCCGATCTCGACGCCGCGCTCGCGGGTCCGTGACCATTCAGCGGAAAAAAATCAGCGTAATCACGACGTAGAGCGGCAGCAATATGACCGCCGCCCAGGCCATATAGCCGAAGAAGCTCGGCATCGCGATGCCGCGTTCCTCGCAGATTGCCTTGACCATCAAATTGGGCGCGTTGCCGATATAGGAGTTCGCGCCCATCAGCACCGCGCCGGCCGAGATCGCGACGAGGGTGCGCGCCGCCGGCCCGGTCAGCACCGCCGGGTCGCCGCCGGCGAGGTTGAAGAACACGAGATAGGTCGGCGCGTTGTCGAGCACACTCGACAAGCCGCCGGTCAGCCAGAAATAGGCCGCGTCGATCGGCTTGCCCTCCGGCGCGACAAGCGCCAGCAGCGGCGCCAAGGCGCCTTGTTGGCCGGCGCGCAGCATCGCCAGCACCGGAACGATGGTAATGAAGATCGCCGCGAACACCGCGGCGACCTCGGCCATCGGATGCCAAGTATACGCGTTGGCGTGGCGCACGCCGGGTTTGGTCAGCCGCAGCGACGCGATGGCTATCGCGATCAGAGCCAGGCAGCCGGCCACCGTCGACATCTCGATCTGGATGTGATGCCAATCCAGGCTCGGCGCGACGCCGCGCAAGGCGCCCATCGCGAAGACGATCGCCGGAACAATCGCCAGCAGCGGCAGGTTGACCTTGCCGTCAATCCCGAGCCGCTCGATCTCCCTGATCCCGTCACTCGGATCGTGCCAGCCGCGCCGGTGGAAATGCCGGTCGAGGGCGTAGAAAATTCCCAGCAACAAGGCGACGCTGAACACGATGGGCAGCAGCAGGTGAACCGTCGGCCAGAAGAACGGCACGCCCTGCAGGAACCCGATCAACAACGGCGGGTCGCCAAGCGGGCTCAGCGCGCCGCCGATATTCGCCACCAGGATGATGAAGAAGACAAACACATGCGTGTTGTGGCGCCGTTGGCGATTGGCCCGGATCAACGGACGGATCAGCAGCATCGCCGCCCCTGTCGTGCCGATGAAGCTGGCTATCGCGCTGCCGATCAGGAGGAGCAGCGTGTTGGCCGCCGGCGTCCCGCGGATCGTGCCGGTCAGCCGGATCCCGCCGGCGACGGTATAGAGCGTCGTCAGCAATATGATGAACGGCAGATAGTCGACGACCAGCGTGTGCAACACCGCGCCGAACATCGTCGCCGCGCCAAAAACGATGGCTATCGGCGCCAGTGCCGCCGCCGCCCAAAGCAGCGATACGGTCACAAAATGACGGCGCCAAAAGGCTGGTGCCACGGCGGGCGCCACGGCGATCGACAGCAGCAAACCGACAAACGGCGCAATCCAGATCAGCCCAAGCCGGCTTCCGTCAATTTCAGGCATAATGCGAGGACCTAGTAGGACGAGTCAGACGCTTCACACCCACCTTGTCACCCGGCGAAGGCCGGGATCCATGTCTGCGGTGGATACCGGCCTTCGCCGGTATGACAAGATAAGGGGAGCGTTATGTTAGATGTTATCCGCTAGCGGTATCGCGGCAGTGCCGGCAAGTAGGGACATGTTGAACGCCGCGAGGCGGACCGGAAGCGGGGTGAGCGCGAAGCACATCGTCGCGATCCCGTCGTGGTATTCGACCGGGCGCGGCTCGGGCGGCGGCTATTTCCGCGACCAGGCGCTGGCCTTGCAAGCGGCCGGGCATCGCGTCGCAATCCTCGCCCCGGATATTTTCACGCATCGGGACCTCCGCGCCGGCCGACTCTCCCGCAGCGATGCCGGGCGCGTCGTCGTCGAAAAGGACGGGGTCGACATCTATCGCCGCACGGCTCGAATCTGGATGCCCCGGCTGCCCTATCGCAACGCGCTGAGCTGGTCGTTGTGCGGCTTGGCTCTGTTTGCCGCCTATGTCGCGCGCAACGGCACCCCGGACCTCGTCCATGCCCATTCATGCCTCCACGCCGGGGTTCTCGCCGCGTTGATCCGGGCGCGGCACGGCGTGCCGTTCGTGGTCACCGAGCACAGCACCGGGTTTGCCCAGGGCCGGCTGCGCTGGTGGGAGCGCGACCTCGTCCGCCGGGTGATCCGCCGCGCCGACGCCCGCATCGCGGTCAGCCCGCACCTCGCCCTCCTCCTCGAAGCGCAGTTTCCGGGCGCCCCCTGGGCTTATCTGCCTAACATACTGGGCGATTTTTTTCGGGCGCCGTTTGCCGGGGTCGCGCGAGGGCAGGGGGGCAAAAACTCGTTCGTCTTTCTGTGCGCCGCCCGGCTGTCGCCGGTAAAAAACCACGCCTTGCTGATCGACGCTTTCGCCGACGCCTTTGCCGGCAACGCGGAGGTTCGGTTGCAATTGGCTGGGGATGGCCCCTTGCACGAACAGCTGAGCCGGCAATGCGCGCAGCGCGGCGTCGCGTCCCAAGTCGAGTTTCTCGGCGCCTTGCCGGCCGAAGGATTGCGGGCGGCGATGGACGCGGCGGACTGCTTCGCTCTCGCCAGCGATGTCGAAACGTTCGGGGTCGTCGTCATCGAGGCGCAGGCCGCCGGGCTGCCGTGCGTCTGTACCGCGAGCGGCGGCCCCGACCATTTGATCGATGCGGTGAACGGTCGGCTGGTGCCGGCCGGAGACCGGCCGGCGCTGCGTCAGGCGTTGATCGAGATGCGGGGGCGCGCATTGGGCTACGACCGGGCGCGGATTTCCGCCGAGGCGATTAGCCGCTTCGGCCGCGAGGAATTTTGCCGCCGCTTCGCGGAGATCGTGACGTAGCCGCCGATCGGATCTATTCCGCCAGCCGCCATCGCAGCGTCTCGCCGGCGCGGAACGGCGCGACCGCGAGGTCGCCCTCGCCGACCCGCTCGGGCACGGTCCAGGATTCGCGGCGCAAGGTCACTCGGGTTTCGTTCGGCGGAAGCCGGTAGAAGGCCGGTCCGTTCAGCGAGGCGAAGGCCTCGAACCGGTCGAGCGCGCCTTCCTCCTCGAACACTTCGGCGTAGATCTCCATCGCCGCCGGCGCGCTGAAAATGCCGGCGCAGCCGCAAGCCGTCTCCTTGGTCGGGATCGCGTGCGGCGCGCTGTCGGTGCCGAGAAAAAAGGCCGGGTTGCCCGAGGTTGCGGCGCGGCGCAGCGCGCGGCGGTGTTTCTCGCGCTTGGCGATCGGCAGGCAGTAAAGATGCGGTCGGATGCCGCCCGCGAAGATCGCGTTGCGGTTGATGACGAGGTGATGTGCGGTAATCGTCGCCGCCAGGTTCAGCCCGCCCGCCCCGACATAGGCGACCGCCTCCTCGGTCGTGATGTGTTCGAGCACGATGCGCAATTCGGGCAGGCGCCGGCAAAGCGGGGCGAGCACGCGCTCGATGAACACCGCCTCGCGGTCGAAGAGGTCGACCTCCGGGTCGGTGACCTCGCCGTGGATCAGCAGCGGCAGGCCGATCGTGGCCATGCGTTCGAGCACCGTCATGACCCGGTCGAGTGAGGTGACGCCGTGCGCCGAATGCGTCGTTGCATGCGCCGGGTAGAATTTGACCGCGGCGAATACCCCCTCCCGCTGGCCGCGCGCGACCTCGTCGGGATCGGTCGTATCGGTCAGATAGCAGGTCATCAGCGGCGTGAAGCCCCCTCCCTGGCCCTCCCCCGCAAGCGG
>CAMATN010000106.1 GCA_945861155.1 Rhizobium sp. Q54 | reverse complement strand
GCTCAATTTTAGTTGTCGTCCCGGCGAAGGCCGGGACCCACTGATCCACGTACGAGTTGGTTGAAGTGTGGGTCCCGGCCTGCGCCGGGACGACAACTAATTGCTGGCCGGAACGCGACGTCGATCATGCCGAACGAAACTTCACCGGCCTCGGCTGAACTGGCGGCGCACGACCTGCCGGCGATGCGGGCGGCGCTGGCGCTGGCCCGTCGCGGGCTGGGCTTGGTGTGGCCCAACCCGGCGGTCGGCTGCGTCATCGTCAAGGATGGCAGGGTCGTCGGACGCGGCTGGACCCAGCCGGGCGGGCGGCCGCATGCCGAGACCGAGGCGCTGGCCCGCGCCGGCGGCCTGGCGCACGGCGCCACCGCCTATGTCACGCTCGAACCGTGCTGCCATTGGGGCCGGACGCCGCCCTGCGCCGACGCGCTGATTGCCGCCGGCATCGGCCGGGTCGTCGCGGCGATCCAAGACCCCGACCCGCGCGTCGCGGGCGGCGGGCTGGCGCGGCTGCGCGCTGCCGGGATCGCGGTCGAGAGTGGGCTGTGCGCGGCCGAAGCGGCCGAGATCAACGCCGGCTTTGTGCAGCGCGTGCGGTTCGGCCGGCCGCTGGTGACGTTGAAGCTCGCGACCTCGCTCGACGGCCGCATCGCGACGGCATCGGGCGAAAGCCGCTGGATCACCGGCCCGCCGGCGCGCGAGCGGGCGCACCAGCTGCGGGCGACGCATGACGCGATATTGGTCGGCACCGGCACCGCATTGGCCGACGACCCGGAATTGACCTGCCGGCTGCCGGGCCTCGGCCACCGCTCGCCGGTGCGGATCGTGCTCGATCGGGAGTTGCGCATCCCGCTGGCGGCGCGGTTGTTCGCCGGAGTGCGGCAGGTCCCGAGTTGGGTCGTGACCCTGCCCCGCGCCGACCCGGTGCGGCAGCAATTGCTGCTCGACGCCGGAATCGTCGTGATCCCGGCCGACCCCGACGCCGACGGGCGAATCGCTCTTCCCGGCGTTCTTGGGCTGCTCGGCGAGCGCGGCCTGACCCGGCTTCTCGTTGAGGGCGGTGGCCGGCTCGCCGCCTCATTGCTGCGCGCCGGCCTCGTCGACCGACTCGTATGGCTGCACGCCCCGCTGCTGCTCGGCGGCGACGGCGTGCCGGCGATCGCCGCGCTCGGCCTCGACCGCCTGGCCGCGGCGCCCGGTTTTGAGCGCCTGTCGACCGAGACGGTCGGCACCGACCTGCTGTCGACCTTCCGCGTCCACCCCGGCTAATTAGAAGGGCGCATGCGCGAAAGGCGCTGGCTAATCGCCGGGGGGACTCCTAGCTTAAGGCCATGTTCACCGGGATCATCACCGATATCGGCCGGGTGCGCCGGCTGCGCCGCGCTGGGGGACCCGCAGGGGGCCTGGAGCTGACGATAGCCACCGCGTATGACAGCGCCGGCATCGCGCTCGGCGCGTCGATCGCCTGTTCGGGGCCGTGCCTGACCGTTGTCGCGGTCGAGCCCGGCGCGTTCGTCGCGCAGGCCTCGGCCGAGACCTTGGGTTGCTCGACGCTCGGCGACTGGACCGAGGGCACGGCGGTCAACCTCGAACGCGCGCTGCGGGCCGGGGACGAACTCGGCGGCCATATCGTTTCGGGGCATGTCGACGGCGTCGCGCGACTCGTCGAGCGCCGGCCGGAGGGCGAATCGGTGCGCTTCGTGATCGCGGTGCCGCTGGCGCTGATGCCCTATATTGCCTCGAAGGGATCGGTCGCGCTCGACGGCGTCAGCCTGACGGTCAACGAAGTCGGCGACGACTGTTTCGGCGTCAACATCATTCCCTATACGCTGGCCCATACCGGCTTGGGCGAGGCTCGCCCGGGGCAGCGCCTCAATTTCGAGATCGACCCGATCGCGCGCTACGTCGCCCGACTGCTCGGCACGCGCTCGGGCCTCGCGGAACGGTCCTGACTCATGGCACGAACCCCTCATCTGCTGCTCGTCGAGGCGCCCTATTACACGCATATCGCGGCGCTGTTGCGCGAGGGGGCCGAGCGTGCCGCCGCCGCCGCAGGCGCGACCTGGGAAGCCGTTTCGGTCCCCGGCGCCTTCGAGATCCCGGCGGCGATCGCGTTCGCCGCCAAGGCCGAGAGGCGCTTCGACGGGTTTGTCGCTCTCGGCTGCGTCATTCGCGGCGAGACCACCCATTACGACCATATCTGCGCCGAGACCGCGCGGGCCTTGCAGGATTTGATGGTGCGCGACGGGGTGGCCGCCGGCTACGGCATCCTGACCGTCGAGAACGAGGCGCAGGCACTCGTCCGAGCCGCGCCCGCCGGCGACACCAAGGGCGGGCGCGATAAAGGCGGCGAGGCGGTGCGCGCCTGCCTTGCATTAATCGAGCTGCGCCGCCGTTTCAACGGCATCCGGCCGTGACCGGCGCCAGCACGACCGCATCGGGCCCGGGGGGCGGCCCGCGCCAGGGCGGAGCCGGGCGGCGCCGCAGTCTCGCCCGGCTCGGCGCGATCCAGGCGCTCTACCAGCTGGAGCTGAATCCGGGGCGCGGCACCGAAGCGGCGATCGGCGAATTCGTCCACCACCGGCTCGGCCGCGAGATCGACGGCGATGTCTATGGCGAGGCCGACGAGGCATTGTTCGCCGATATCGTTCGCGGCGTTCGCTCTGACCGCGAGCGGCTCGACGAGACCGTCTCGGCCGCGCTCAGCGAGGAATGGCCGCTGGCTCGACTCGAGACGCTGCTGCGGCTGATCATCGAAGCCGGCGCCTATGAGCTGGTGCATCGGCCCGACATTCCGCCCCGCGTCACGATCAGCGAATATGTCGCGATCGCCTACGCGTTTTTCAGCGGCAAGGAACCGGGACTGGCGAACGGCGTGTTCAACCGCCTCGCCCGCACCCTGCGCGCCGCTGATTTGTAGTAATCACGAGCGTTGGTCGAACAACAGGGCGTCCTTCGAGACGCCCGCTGCGCGGGCTCCTCAGGATGAGGATAAGCCTTTAATGCCACGCACAAATCTCCCTCATCCTGAGGAGCACCCCGGAGGGGTGCGTCTCGAAGGACGCGGGTTGCCGCTGCCGCCGTCAGCCTACCATGGGCCGAACAAGCCGTGAGCGGCGATCGGCTCCCAGAGGGACTCGGCGAGTTCGGCCGGATCAGGGATTTTTTCGCACCGCTCGCCGGGCCGGGGGGGCTTGGCCTCCTCGATGACGCGGCGCTGGTCGATTGCACTCCGGGGCACCGGCTTGTCGTGACCGTCGACGCGATGGTCGAGGGCGTGCATTACCTGGCGGACGACCCGCCGGACCTCGTCGCGCGCAAGCTGCTGCGGGTCAATCTGTCCGACCTCGCCGCGATGGGGGCGCGGCCATTGCATTACCTCCTGACCACGGCGTTGCCGAGAACGCTCGGCGACGATTGGGTGGCGCGCTTCGCCGCCGGTCTGGCCGAGGATCAGCAGCATTTCGGCGTCGATCTGCTCGGCGGCGATTCGGTCGCGACATCGGGGCCGGCGGTGCTGTCGCTGACCGCCTTCGGCGAGGTCGCCGCCGGCGCCGAAATCCGGCGCGGCGGCGCATTGGCGGGCGACCGGATCTGGGTCAGCGGCACGATCGGCGACGCCTTTCTCGGGTTGGCGGTGCGGCGCGGCGATTATCCGAACCTCGCCTCGGCCGATAGGGACATGCTCGTCGCGCGGTTCCAGCTGCCGGAGCCGCGCACCGCGCTCGGGCCGCGTCTCGCCGGCATCGCGCATGCGATGTGCGACGTGTCGGACGGGCTGGTCGCCGATCTCGGCCATATTCGCGACGCTTCGCGGGTCGGCGCCACGGTCGCGCTCGATGCGCTGCCGCTGTCGCCGGCTGCTCGGCGTCTCGTCGCGGGCGACCCCGATCTCGGGCTCCGGCTCGCCACCGGCGGTGACGATTACGAACTGCTGTTCAGCGCGCCGCCCGAAGCGAGCGCGGCGATCGAGCGCCTCGCGGCCGAACTGGGCGTGCCGGTCACCGCGATCGGCATAATCGAGGCCGGCGCCGAGGTGCGGCTCGTCGACCCGGACGGCCGGTCGATCCCTATCGTCGCCACCGGCTACCGACATTTCTGATGGCGCGGGTGTCATCATCGCGCCGGACCGTGCTGATGCTGGCCGGCTGCCAGGCCCTGGCGATGACCGGCATGAGCATCGTCGGCACCACCGGCGCGATCGTCGGCAGCATGCTGACGCCTGACAGGGCGCTGTCGACCCTGCCGATCGCGGTGCAGATGACGGGCATGATGCTGGCGACGATACCGGCCGCGCTGCTGATGGCGCGGATCGGGCGGCGGCGCGGTTTCTGGACCGGCCTCGGTTTCGGCGCGCTTGGCGCGGCGATCGCGACGGCGGCGATATTCGAGGGCAGCTTCGTGCTGTTCTGCCTCGGCACGTTCATTCTCGGCCTCAATAACGGCTTCACTCAGCAATACCGGTTCGCGGCGGCCGAGATCGCCGATGAAGCATTTCGCTCGAAGGCGATCTCGCTGGTCCTGGCGGGCGGCGTCGTGTCGGCGGTGTTCGGCCCGGAAACCGCGATATGGTCGCGCGATCTGTTCGCGCCGGTGCTGTTTGCCGGCTGCTATGCAATGATCGTCGGGCTGTGTCTGGCGGCAGCGATTCTGTTGTACTTCGTCGACTTGCCGAAACCGGCGCCGCCGGACTTGACGCGGCGCGGCCGACCTCTGGCCGAGATCGCGTCGCAGCCGGCCTTTATTGCGGCGGTGATCGCCGGCATGGTCGGCTATGGCGTCATGTCGCTGGTGATGACCGCGACGCCGATCGCGATGCTCGATTGCGGCCATGAATTCGCCGCCGCCGCCTTTGTCATCCAGTGGCATTCGCTCGGCATGTACGCGCCGAGCTTTGTCACCGGGCACCTGATCGCCCGTTTCGGCCTGACCCGCATCCTGTTGACCGGTACAGCGCTGTTGCTGGCCTGCTGCGCGATCAATCTGGCCGGGATCGCCACTATCTATTTCTGGGCCGCCAATGTGGCGCTCGGGATCGGATGGAATTTCCTGTTTATCGGCGCCACGACCCTGGTGACGCGCACCTATACGCAAGAGGAGAAAGGCAAGGTCCAGGCGCTCAACGATTTCCTGATTTTCGGCACGGTCGCGGTGTCGGCTTTCGCCTCGGGTGCGCTGCTGTCGGGCGTTGGCTGGGCGATGGTGCAGATCGCGATGATCCCGTTTGTCATCGTCGCGGCGGGGGCGGTCTGGTGGTGGAGCCGGCAGGCCCCGGCCGCCGAGCCGCGCTACGCCGGTTCTTAGGTCCCGGGAGAGCCGGGTGGTCGGGGTCGCGCCGCAATCCCGATCACGGCGAGGACGGCAAACATCGCCCCGGCGATAAACGTCGCGCCCGGACCGGAAAACGACCACAGCGCTCCCGCCAATACGCTGGCAAGCAGCAGCGCCGCGCCGGTGACCAAGCTGTAGAGGCCGAACGCGGTGCCGCGCAGATCGGCCGGCACGGCGTCGGCGACCAGCGCCGCCAGCAGCCCCTGGGTCGCTCCCATGTGAAGGCCCCACAGCGCCGCGCCGACCATGATTTGCGGCACGCTGCCGGCGGTCGCCAGCACCAGGTCGGCGGCAATCAGCAAGACGATCCCGAGCAGCAGCAGGCCGCGCCGGCTGACGCGGTCGGCGAGCCGGCCGAATGGGTAGGCCGATGCCGCGTAGACCAGGTTCATCGCCACGAGGATCGAGGGAATCAGGGCCAATTCCATGCCGATATGCTGACCGGCAAGCAGCAGGAACGCCTCGCTGAACCGCGCCAGCGTCAGGACGCTCGCGATCCCGACCAGCCACCAGAACGCGCCGTCCAGCCGCGCCAACTCACTGCGCTGGATCGGAAAACGCCGAGGCTCGGCGGAGACTGGCGCGGCCGGCTCGCGCACGCCGTACACAATCACGATCACGGCGATCGCGGCCGGTATCACCGCGAACCAGAAGACCAGCCGGAAATCGTCGCCGGTCGCGGCCATCAGCACCATCGCGAGCAGTGGACCGAGGAACCCGCCGACCGTGTCCATCGACTGGCGCAGACCGAACGCGGTGCCGCGCAGCGCCGGCGGGGTCACGTCGGCAATCAGCGCATCGCGCGGCGCGCCGCGAATGCCCTTGCCGATGCGGTCGATAAAGCGCGCCGCCAACACCGTCCCGACGTCCCCGGCCAGCGGAAACAGCGGCTTGGTCAGCGCCGCGAGGCCATAGCCGATCAGCACCAGCAGCTTGCGCTTGCCGAGCCAGTCGCTGATCGCGCCTGAAAATACTTTGGTGATCGAATTGGTCGCCTCGGCGATCCCTTCGATCAGCCCGACCGACAGCGCGCTGGCGCCAACCACGGTCACCAGAAAGAGCGGCAGCAGGCTGTGGATGATCTCGGACGACGTGTCCATGAACAGCGACACCACGCCGAGCGCGACGACCGTGCGCGGTACGGCCCGCAGGCCGGCCGGGGGAGGAACCCCGGGACTTTGTTTGGCTTGCGCGTTCACCGATGAACCTCCCGCCGATTGGCTGGCCTGCCTGATCCCGCTTGGCACCGTGTTATACCCTGGGTCGCTCCAAACGAATTGTCGTCCCGGCGAAGGCCGGGACCCATTTTTCAACCACTCGGGAGGCGGATCAATGGGTCCCGGCCTTCGTCGGGACGACAATTGGGATTGGAACGCTCACGCATTCAGATTTGCGGCCGCGCGGACCGGCGGAATCGCCGGTGTGCCGCCGATTCGTGCAGTTGCCTCCCGGCGTGGCTTCTGGCATGGTGGCGCGGCCTTGACCTGTCCCGCCGCGCAGGGCGCGGGGCGGGCTTTTCGCATTTATACGAACGTTACGAGGGAACCTGATTGATGCTCTCGGCATATATTCTCGTAATCGTGTGCGGCTTCCTGGCGCTGGGTTACGGTTTTGTGACAAGCCGCGGCGTCTTGGCGGCGAATGCCGGCAACGCGCGCATGCAGGAGATCTCGGCCGCGGTCCAGGTCGGGGCCACCGCCTATCTCAACCGGCAATACCGCGCGATCGCGATCGTCGGCGCGGTGATCCTGGTCGTGCTGTGGGTCGCGCTGGGGTTTTGGGTCGCGCTGGGCTACCTGATCGGCGCGGTGCTGTCCGGCGCGACCGGCTATATCGGCATGAACGTGTCGGTGCGCGCCAATGTGCGCACCGCGCAGGCGGCGCGCGGCGGGCTCGCCGCCGGGCTCGATATCGCCTTCAAGGCCGGCGCGGTCACCGGAATGCTGGTGGTCGGCCTCGGCCTCCTCGGCGCCGGAATCTATTATTTCATCCTGCGCGCGGTGTTGCCGGGCGACGATCTGCGCCCGGTGCTGGAGGCGATGGTCGCGCTCGGTTTCGGCGCGTCGCTGATCTCGATCTTCGCCCGCCTCGGTGGCGGCATCTTTACGAAGGGCGCCGATGTCGGCGCCGATCTTGTCGGCAAGGTCGAAGCCGGCATTCCCGAGGACGACCCGCGCAACCCCGCCGTCATCGCCGACAATGTCGGCGACAATGTCGGCGACTGCGCCGGCATGGCGGCCGATTTGTTCGAGACCTATGTCGTGACGATCGTCGCGACGATGCTATTGGCCGCGATCTTCTTCGCCCCGCCATTGCGCGACACGCTGTTGATCCTGCCGCTGGCGATCGGCGCGGTGTGCATTATCACCTCGGTGATCGGCACGTTTTTCGTCAAGCTCGGCGCCGATAACGGCATCATGTGGGCGCTTTACAAAGGGGTGATCGCGACCGGAATCTTGTCGGTCGCGGCGATCGCCCTGGTGATTTATTGGCAGGTCGGGTTCACCGCGCCGCTGAAGATGACGACCGGAGCCTCGGTCACCGGCTTCAGCCTGCTGTGGTGCGCGATCGTCGGCCTGGCGGTGACCGGGTTTATCGTCTGGATCACCGAATACTACACCGCCACCGAATACCGGCCGGTGCGCAGCATCGCGCTGTCCTCGACCACCGGGCACGGCACCAATGTGATCCAGGGCCTCGCGGTCTCGATGGAGGCTACCGCGCTGCCGGTCATCGTGATCTGCATCGGCATCGTGCTGTCCTATCTGTGCGCCGGTGTGTTCGGCATCGCGATCGCGGCGACGACGATGCTGGCGCTTGCCGGCATGATCGTGGCGCTCGACGCCTATGGCCCGGTGACCGACAATGCCGGCGGGATCGCCGAGATGGCCGATCTGCCGCCCGAGGTGCGGCGCACCACCGACGCACTCGACGCCGTCGGCAACACGACGAAGGCGGTCACCAAGGGCTATGCGATCGGCTCGGCCGGTCTCGCCTCGCTCGTGCTGTTCGCCGCCTATACCGAGGATTTGAAACATTATTTCCCGAAACTCGACGTGCGCTTCGCGTTGCAGGACCCGTATGTCGTGGTTGGACTCTTTCTCGGCGGGTTGTTGCCCTATTTGTTTGGCGCGATGGGCATGCAGGCGGTCGGGCGCTCGGCCGGCGCGATCGTCATCGAGGTGCGCCGCCAGTTCCGCGAGATTCCCGGCATCATGGAAGGCACCGCCAAGCCCGATTACGGCCGCGCCGTCGATATGCTGACCCGGGCGGCGATCCGCGAGATGATGATCCCCTCGCTATTGCCGGTGCTGGCGCCGATCGTGCTCTTTGTCGTGATCGCGCTGATCGCCGGGATGGCGGCGGCATTCGCCGCGTTGGGCGCGATGCTGCTCGGCACGATCGTGACCGGGCTCTTTGTCGCGATCTCGATGACCTCGGGCGGCGGCGCCTGGGACAACGCCAAGAAATACATCGAGGAAGGCCATCACGGCGGCAAGGGCTCGGAAGCGCACAAGGCGGCGGTAACCGGCGACACGGTCGGCGACCCCTACAAGGACACCGCCGGGCCGGCGGTCAACCCGATGATCAAGATCACCAACATCGTGGCGCTGTTGCTGCTCGCGGTGCTCGGCCGCTGGATGGGCGGCTGAAGATACCGGCAACAAGAAGACCGCAGCGCCGGCTCGTCCCGTGGACCTGAAGCCCCTGGATTGTCATCCCGGCGAAGGCCGGGATCCACTTTTCAGCTGATCGAACGATTGATCCGTGGATCCCGGCCTTCGCCGGGATGACATTTGCGAGCGGAGGCGGCGCAGCAAATATCAGGCGAGGTCCAGCCTGACGGCGATCGCGGCGCTGGCGATAATCGCGATGTCGCCGGCGGTCTCGTCCGGTACGTCGAGCCCGCCTTTGACGATTTTTACAGTGACCTGCCCGTGCGGCAAAGCGGCCTTGACCGTCTCGATCTTGACCTGGTCCGGGCGCTGCACCCCGATCGTGACCTCGACCTGCATGGCGCGCGAATCGACCCCGAGGCTGCGTATGAGGCTCAGCGAGCTGTGGTGGATCGCGTCCTGAACGGCCCGCACCGCCGCCTTTGTATAGTCGCCGCCGTGCAGATCGTTGCCGGTGCCGAACTCGGTGATGATTCGCTTCAACGTCATGGCGATTTTCCCTCCGGCACGTCCAGCCAGACGACCGCCGCGGCGTTGGCGAGGATTGTCGTGTTGGTGCCGGCGTCGTTGGCGATTTCGAGCCCGCCTTCGACGACATTGACCGATCCGGTGCCGTGCGGCAGCACCGCCAGGACCGCCTCCTTGTCCACAAGGTCCGGGCGGGGCACGCCGATTGTGACCTCGACCTGCATCGAATCGACCGGCAGGCCCAGCGCGTCGGCAACACTCAGCGAATTATGCCACAGCGCGTCGCGCAATGCCCGCACCGCCGCCTTGGTATAATCCTGGCCACGGATATCGGTCCCCATTCCGATCTGCAATACCATGCGTTTCAGCGCCATCGGTCCTCCTCCACGGGTGGGGCGAGCATGTCGCGGCGCGGAATGCGGTTCCGGCCGGCGCGAAAATCGCGTTCGGCGCTACCGCAACCGCCCGAGCGCTTCTACACTACGCGGCGATGACCAACCGACGCGACCTGTTTCCGCCGATCGAGCCCTACCGCACCGGCCGGCTCAGGCTCGACCCGCGCCATACGATGTATTGGGAGGAGTCGGGCAACAAGCAGGGGCCGGCGGTGCTGTTCCTGCATGGCGGGCCCGGCGCCGGCGCGACCCAGGTGCATCGCCGGTTTTTCGACCCGGCGCATTGGCGCATCGTCATTTTCGATCAGCGCGGCGGCGGGCGATCGACGCCGCTCGGCGAGACATCGGACAATTCCCCTGATTCCCTGGTCGCCGATATCGAGCGGCTGCGCCACGAACTCGGCATCGCGAAATGGACCCTGTTCGGCGGATCGTGGGGTTCGACCCTGGCGCTCTATTATGCCGAGACCCATCCCGAGCGGGCCGCCGGACTGATATTGCGCGGCATCTTTCTGTGCCGGACGAGCGAGATCGAATGGTTTCTCTACGGCATGCGGACGGTGTATCCGGAAGCTTGGCGCGCCTTCGCCGGCTTCCTGCCCGAGGCCGAACGGACCGATTTGCTCGCCGCCTATCACCGCCGGCTGATCGACCCTGACCCGCGCATTCACATGCCGGCGGCGCGGGCGTGGAGCTTTTACGAGGGCGCCTGCTCGACCTTGCTGCCCAACCCGGAGACGGTCGCCGCCTTCGGCGAGGATCGTCTCGCGCTCGGATTGGCGCGGATCGAGGCGCATTATTTCACCGAGCATTTGTTCGCGCCCGAGCGCGACCTGATCGCGCGAATCGATCGGATCCGGCATTTGCCGGGGGTCATCGTCCAGGGCCGCTACGACATGGTGTGCCCGATTCGCAGCGCCGACGAACTGGCCCGCGCCTGGCCCGAAGCGGAATACATGATCGTGCGCGACGCCGGGCACTCGGCGATGGAACCCGGCATCCGCGAGCAGCTGGTGCTCGCCGCCGAGCGCGCCAAACGGTGGTGAGGCGTGTACTGCTGGGCCGACACGCGCTCCGGTTTCGCTTGCCGGGCCGATCATCGCTTCTAATATGGCCCGCGACGGCGGACCGGCCAGATCCGACCGCGCCGCAACCGCACGGGGGATCAGGGTGAGCCTGTCGACAATCGGGATACGGGCGACGCGGGTCGCAATGGTCCTCGCGCTAAACATGATCCTGTGCGGCGCGCTCGCGCCGCCGGCGGCAGCGCAGGTCAGCTTCGGCTCGCCCGGCGACCCGCCACGCATCGCGTTCGGCGCCGGCGCCTTCGACGTCACCCCGAGCACCGGCAGCCGGCGCGGCGGCACCGCCGCCGAACTGCGCGCCGAATACCGCGCCGGCGATGTGCTGTGGTTTCTCGCGCCGTTTGTCGGCGTGTCGGGGACCAGCGACGGAGCGTTTTATGGCTATGCCGGGCTAGGGCTCGACATCAATTTCACGCCTGATCTGGTGCTGACCCCGAATGCTGCGGCCGGGTATTTCGCGCGCGGCTCGGGGACACATCTCGGGTCGTGGTGGGAATTCCGCACCGGCGCCGAACTGGCGTGGCGATTTCCCGATCGGACCCGGCTCGGCGTCGCGGTCCATCACATTTCGAATGCCGGGATCACCCGGCGCAACCCCGGCGCGCAATCGGTCGTCTTGATGTATAGTCAGCCGATCCGCTGACCGGGACGCGCTGGCGCCAATCGCAGTCTAGAATTCATAGGCTTCGACGATCATCGGCTCGTTGCGCGAGGCGACGACCCATTCCTGCATCGCCGGCATTGCCATGATCGTGTCGCAATAAATCTCGGCGTCACGCTCGAGCTCGACCTTGTAGGTGCGGAAGCGGGTCACGACCGGGGCGTACATCGCGTCGGCGATCGTGAAATTGCCGAACAGGAAATCGCCCTTGCCGTCGCCGAAGCGGCTGCGGCAATCGCGCCACAGCGCCATGATGCGGTTGATGTCGGCCTGCACCTCGGGCGTGACGCCGCGCCCCGGAAAGCTCGACCGGATGTTCATCGGCAGATGCTCGCGCAGGGCGTGGAAGCCGGCATGCATCTCGGCGCTGACCGCGCGCGCCATTCCGCGCGCCGCCAGATCCTTCGGCCAGAGATCGAAATTCGGGAACGATTCGGCGAGATATTCGCAGATTGCGAGGCTCTCCCATATCGTCCTGTCGCCGTGGCGCAAGGCGGGTACCCGGCCCGACGGCGAATATTTCTGCACCGTCTCCTTGCTGGTCGGCTGGTAGAGCGGGATCACGATCTCGTCGAAGGCGACCGTGGTCCGCTTCAGCACGAGCCATGGCCGCAGCGACCAGGAGGAGTAGTTCTTGTTGCCGAGATAGATCGTCAGGTCGGCCATATGGCCCCCAATATGGCTGTTGGCGCGCTACTTTGACGACAACGCCAAACCGGGGCAATCGCGACAACAAGCAACCCTGGCGCGCGCGCCGGCGGTTACAGCATCCCGAGCGCTGACGGGCCCTTGGGCGGCGGAAAGGCGCGGTCGAGCGCGGCGAGGTCGTCCTCGGTCAGCGTGAGATCGAGCGCGCCGCGATTGTCGCGCACATGCTGCAGCGAGGTCGCTTTCGGGATCACGATCATGCCGTCCTGCCGGAGCAGCCAGGCGAGCGCGACCTGCGCCGCGGTCGCGCCATGCCGCGCCGCGACCTCCCCGAGCGCGCGATTGCCGAGGATGCGGCCTTGTTCGAGCGGCGAATAGGCCATGATCGCGACCCGCCGCTCGCGGCACCACGGGATCAGCTCCCATTGCGGGCCGCGCCGGCCGAGATTGTAGAGGATCTGGTTGGCCGCGACGCTCTTTCCACCGCTCAGCCCGACCCATTCCCGCATGTCTTCGGTGGTGAAATTGCTGACCCCGTGATGGCGGATCTTGCCGTCGCGCTGCAATTGCTCGAAGCCGGCAAGGGTCTCGGCGAACGGGACCGAGCCGCGCCAATGCAACAGATAAAGGTCGATCCGGTCTGTCTTGAGCCGCTTCAGACTGCGCTCGCACGCCTCGACGACGCCCGTCCGGGAGGCGTTATGGGGCAGCACCTTGCTGACGATGAAGAGCCGGTCCCGAACCCCCTCGGCGGCGCGCGCGACGATCTCCTCGGCGCCGCCATTGCCGTACATCTCGGCCGTGTCGACGAGGGTCATGCCGAGCTCGATGCCGAGCCGCACCGCCGCCAGTTCGGCGTCGGCGCGCCGCCGGTCCTCGCCCATATGCCAGGTGCCCAGGCCAAAACCCGGCACCGCCTCACCGTTGGGGAGCGTCACGGTCGGCAAATTGTCGGTCATCAGCTGTTCTCCAATTGGGGTTGTTCTCCGGTGGCGACGCCATCCCGACGCAAAAAGACGAGCCGCGCGGCGCCATAGACGCGCTCATCCAACAGGGCAAAGCCGGCCGGCGACGGCAATTCCTCCGCCGCCGCGATCTCGATTACCACCAACGCGTCCGGGGCCAGCCAGCCCGAAGCGGCGAGCGCGCTCAAGGCTGGCGCGGCCAGTCCGCTGCGATAGGGCGGGTCGAGAAACGCCGCCGCACAAGCAATCGCGCCGCGCAACGGGCGCGTCGCGTCGCCTGTGACAACATGGGCGCGTTCGCTCTCGCCGAGCGCGGCGATGTTGCGGCGCAGCGCGGCGAGCGCGTCGCGGCCATTCTCGATGAAGATTGCGGCGCTGGCGCCGCGCGACAGCGCTTCGAGGCCGAGCGCACCGGTGCCGGCGAAGACATCGACCACCGGCCGGTCGGCGAACGGCAGGCCGGAAGCGGCGAAATTTCCGTGCGACAGGATGTTGAACAACCCCTCGCGGACGCGGTCGCTGGTCGGCCGCACCGATTCGCCCGGTGGCGCGACAAGCCGCCGCCCGCGATGGACGCCGCCGACGATGCGCAGGCCAGCCGGTCTCCGGGACGGCTTGTCAGGAGAACGCATATTTGACGACCAACGTGACGCCGGCGATGATCTCGGTCCGGACCGATGTGCCGTTGCGGCTCAATCCGAAAAAACGGTCGATCATGCCGCGTTGCCGCCGGGGCTCACGCGCGCGGCGCGCCGCCGACCGGGTCGCGCTTGCGCCGAGCCGGACCCGGCGGCCGATCCGCCGTTGGTGGCCCCGTCGTTGTCCGCCCCGCCTTTGCTCGGCCCGCCTTCGATTGGCCCATTTTTGATCGACTGGGCGCTGGCCGACGCGCCACCGCCGTCCCGCCGGCTGCCGCCGCAGCGCCGCCGCCGAGCTGCTCCTGCAGGACCTTCTTCGGCACCTCCTCGATCGCGCCGCGCTCGAGATGACCGAGCTGGAACGGCCCGTAGGCAAGTCGGATCAGCCGCGTCGCCGGATAACCCAGATGCTCGAGGACGCGCCTGATCTCGCGGTTCTTCCCCTCGTTGAGCGACAGGGTCAGCCAGGCGTTCGAGCCCTGCTGGCGATCGAGCTGGCCGCGGATCGGGCCATAGGTGACGCCGTCGACCGTGATCCCGCGGGCCAGACCGGCGATTTTCGCCGGATCGACAAACCCGTGCACCCGCACCTTGTAGCGCCGCACCCAGCCGGTCGCCGGCAATTCGAGGCGGCGGGCCAGCGCGCCGTCATTGGTCAGCAGCAAAAGCCCCTCGGAGCTGAGGTCGAGCCGGCCGATCGACACAAGACGCGGCAATCCCTCGGGCAAAGCGGCAAAGACGGTCGGCCGGTCCTTTTCGTCGCGGTGCGTCGTGACGAGCCCGGCCGGTTTGTGGTAGCGCCACAGCCGCGCCCGCTCCGGCTCGGGCAGGTTCTTGCCGTCAACCCGGACGACGCTGTCGGCGGTAACGGTGACCGCCGGACTGGTCAGCACCTCGCCGTCAACCGCGACCCGCCCCTCGGCGATCCAGCGCTCGGCGTCGCGCCGCGAGCACAGCCCGGCGCGCGCCATGACCTTTGCAATGCGCTCCGGGGCTTTGGGGTCTGGGACTTTATGTTCCGGGACGGGGCGAACTGGGGCTTTGCGTTCTGGGACTGGGCGATCTGGAGCCATGCGCTCTGGCTGGCGGTCGGTAGGCTGTGCCATCGTGCGGAATCCTGTTGGCGCGGACGAATCATGCCATGCGCACAGACGACATAGGCCGAGCCGCCGGTCTCGGCAATCGCGGCCGATGAGCCCACCCCGGATAATCGGCCCAATGGCGCGCGCGCTTGCCGAGGCCAAGGCGGCGGGCGACATGGGCGAAGTGCCGGTCGGCGCGGTACTGGTCGACGCGGCCGGGGCGGTCATCGCGGCCGCCGGCAACCGGGTCGAGCGCGACCATGACCCGACCGCGCATGCCGAGATGCTGGTGCTGCGCGCCGGCGCCGCGCGGCTCGGGGCGAAGCGGCTCACCGGTCTCGACCTCTACGTGACGCTGGAGCCGTGCCCGATGTGCGCCGCGGCGATCGGGCTGGCGCATGTCGGCCGGCTCTATTTCGGCGCCTACGACCCCAAAGGCGGCGGGGTCGAGCACGGCCCGCGCATCTTCACCCAGCCGACCTGCCACCACCGCCCGGAGATATACGGTGGCATCGCCGAGCGCGCTGCCGCCGAATTGCTGCGACATTTTTTCAAGGCGCGGCGCTGATCGGGGGGTCCCGGCCTCAATTCGTCTCGTCGGGCAGTTCGAACAGGCGGTGCAGCTTGGCAAAGCCGCGCAATTCGAAATGGCCGAGTTCCCAAATCGGCCGGTCGAGCGTCTCGGCGAATGCTTCCGACATGATCAGCGAGCGGTCGAGCTCCCGGCAGAAATGCTCGATGCGGCTGGTCAGGTTGACGTCCGGCCCGATCACCGTGAAATCGAGCCGGTCGCCCGACCCGATATTGCCGTAGGAGACGGTGCCGTAATGCAGCGCCACCCCGGCCTGCAGCATTGGAGCGTCGGCCTGCTCGCGCCGGTTGCGCTCGGCCACCGCGGCAAGCGCTTGCGTTGCCGCCGCCAGCGCGGCGCCGCACGCCTCGGCCGCGCCGTCCTCGGGCGCCTGCTGAAAGATCGCCAGCACGCCGTCGCCCATGATCTCCATGATCTCGCCGCCCTGGGCGCGCACCGGCGGAAAGACGCAATCGAAATACTCGTTCAACAAGCGGATCACCGCCCGCGGGGCGAGGTTGTCGGAGATCAGCGTGAAATCGCGCAGATCGATCAGCATCAGCGCGGCAGTGATGGTGCGGATGTCGCCGCGGCGGACCTGGCCGTCGAGGATCAGCCGGCCGGGCTCGTCGCCGACATAGGTGCTCAGCATGTTGCCGACAAAGCGGCGCAGCGCCTTTAATTCGACCATCGCCGCGAAGGCGGGCAGCGTCGCGTCGAGGAAGGCAAGTTCGGCCGGGGTGAACCCGCCCGGGCGCCGGGTCGCCCACGAGACGGCGTTCATCGGCCCGTTGGCGTAAACCAATGGCACGATGATGTAATGGGCATAGCCCTGCTCGCGCAATTCCTCGAGCACGGCGAAGGGCAGCGCCGAATCATTGTCGAGGCGCCAGTCGAGCGGTTGACCGCCCTCGGCGACGGCGCGCACCGGGCTTTCGAGGTAGGTCGCGGTCTTCTCGATGCCGTGATCGAGGTAGTTCTCATCGAGCGGCTCGCCGGGGCGCCAGATCCGCGACACCCCGCGGTAGCGCGCATGCAATGCCCGCAGATGCATCGAGGCGCGGTCGAGCGGGATGCCGGCGGCGACCACCCGTTCGCAGAACCCGTTCAACAGCGCGCTGTTGTCGGCGAGAAAGCGGCCCTCGCGCAACAGCCAATCGGTCAGCTGCGCGGCCGTCGCTTCGGGACCTGACCTCACCGACGCGCCGCCGGATTGCGGTCGGGGTGAGCGGGGACGAGCCGGCCACAATCGCCGCGCCAGCCGTGACCGGGCCCGGTCGACGAACTCGACACGGACGGCGCGATCCCGAACAACCCGACGCGCGACATGCCAAAAACCCCTCCAGCAGCCCTGGAGATAGCAAGCCAACCCGCATCATTGCAAGGCGGCCGATCACCGCCGCGGCGGCCGGTGCGGACGGTTACGCCTGGAACAGGGTGCCGGCGGTCAGGGCGGTTTGCAGCTCGCTCTGGGTGATGCCGAGGAGGGTCATTACGGTGCCGTCGGGCAGGGTGATGATCGAGCTGGCGCCGCCACCCGATGATTGCGAGGTCGCGACGATCGCCGAATTGGTCTGATCGGTCTCGTTCTGGTAGAAGATGAAATCGGTCAGATTGTCGAAATTCCCGGCCGCGCCGCCGATCGTCACCCGCGCCGACGATGCGCCGGCCACGGTCGCGTCGATCGTGGCAGTGCCGGCGACGGTGTCGTAGCTGGTCGCGACCACGGTATCGTTGGTGCCGAACCCGATCGCGGCGCCGGGCGCGTTGGTCGAATGGCCGAAGAGATGCGTCCCGCCGGCTCCGGCGCTGTTGCCGACGCCGATCCGGTCGCCGCCGCCGCCCCACACCGA
>CAMATN010000105.1 GCA_945861155.1 Rhizobium sp. Q54 | reverse complement strand
GCCCGTTTCTCGCCGGCTACGGGGCAACCCTCGGCATTCAAGAGACCAGCGAGATCCTCGGCAATTTGACCGGCGGGCGTCGCCGGGGCGCGGTCTATGAAGGGCTGACCGACCTGACGCTGTCGATCGATCTGCAGCCGTATTTTCGCGGGGAAGGCACGGTCTTCGCGCGCGCCTATCAGATTCATGGCCGCGGCCTAAGCGCCAACAACATCGGCAATCTCGCCACCGCGAGCGGGATCGAGGCGACCCGCACGACGCGGCTTTATGAGCTGTGGTACGAGCGGCCTCTCGCCGACTGGCTGCGCCTGCGGATCGGCCAGCAGGCCGCCGGCCAGGAATTCATGATCTCGTCGACGGCCCAGCTTTTCGTCAACGCGACCTTTGGGTGGCCGGTGCTGCCCGCCGCCGCGCTGCCGTCGGGCGGAGCGACCTATCCGCTCGGGACGCCTGGGGTACGGGCGCATATCGACGCGGGCGACGGGCTGAATGTGCTGGTCGGCGTGCTCAACGGCGATCCGGCCGGGCCGGGTCAGGGCGACCCGCAATTGCGCGACGCCTCGGGCACCGCCTTTCGGGTCAATGACGGCGCGTTCGCGATTTTTGAGACGCGCTACAATCCCGGCAATTCCGAGCGCAACGGCACCTATCGCCTCGGCGGCTGGTTGCATACCGGGCGGACTCTCGACCCGCGGCTCGATAGCGGCGGCCTGTCGCTGGCAAACCCGGCCAGCAGCGGGGCGCCGCGGCGGCGCCACCGGAATTACAGCTTCTATGCCATCCTCGACCAGCCGATCCTGGAAGAGAGCCCCGGTCTGACCGTATTCGCGCGAGCGATGGGGGCGCCGGGCGACCGCAATCTCGTTGATTTCTATGTCGATGCCGGAATTGCCTATGCGAGACCGTTCGGCCGCCCCGACGACACCGTCGGGATCGCGTTCGGCCATGCCCGGATCGGCGGCGCGGCGCGCGGCCTCGATGCCGACGTCGCCCGCTTTACCGGGCAGCCCTACCCGATCCGCACCGGGGAGAGCGTCCTTGAAATCACCTATCGCCTCCAAGTCGCGCCGTGGTGGCAGCTGCAGCCGAATTTCCAATATATTTTCAACCCCGGCGGCGGGATCGAAAATCCCAGCGCTCCAGGCGGCAGGGTCGGCGATGCGGCGGTACTCGGATTGCGCACCGCGATCACTTTTTAGGCGATAGGCTGGCGAAGGCCGGGACCCATTTATCAGCCTCTCCTGCGGTTGCGCCATGGATCCCGGCTTTCGCCGGGATGACAGTTGGGCGGAGACGCGCTTGCGAGCCTTGGCCCAATGACACATCTGCCTCGATGACCGAGGTTGCCTTGGCAGACCAGGAGACGATCGCACGCGCCGCACAGCTAATGCGGGCCGGTGAGCTTGTCGGATTCCCGACCGAGACCGTGTACGGGCTCGGCGGCGACGCGACGAACGAGGGCGCGGTCGCTCGGATCTTTGCGGCCAAGGGCAGACCGCATTTCAACCCGCTGATCGTCCATGTTCCCGCTCTCGCCGAGGCCGAGGCGCTCGCCCGGTTTGACGAGCGCGCGCGCCTCGCGGCGCGGCGGTTCTGGCCGGGACCGCTCAGCCTCGTGCTGCCGCGCCGCGCCGATAGCAGGCTCAGCCTGCTGGCGAGCGCGGGGCTCGACACCGTGGCGCTGCGCGCGCCGGCACATCCGATCGCCCAGGCGCTGCTGCGCGCCGCCGGGCGGCCGATCGCGGCGCCCTCGGCCAACCGATCGGGCCGGATCAGCCCGACCACGGCGGCGCATGTCGCCGATGAACTCGGCGATAGCGTGGCGCTGATCCTCGATGACGGGCCGTGTCCGGTCGGGATCGAATCGACCGTGCTCGATCTGACCGGCGCCATGCCGGCGCTGCTGCGCCCCGGCGGAGTGCCGCTCGAACAGCTGGCGGAAGTTTTCGGGGAAATCGAAACGATCGTCCCCGATGACGGTGCGCCGCGCGCGCCCGGCCGGCTGGCCAGCCATTACGCGCCGGATCTGCCGTTGCGACTCGCGGCGACCGATCCCCGCCCCGGCGAGGCGCTGCTCGCTTTCGGCCCCGCGGCGGCGGCGGGATTCGCTGAAGTGCTTTGGCTATCGCGACGGGGCGCCCTCGCCGAGGCGGCGGCGAATTTGTTCGCGATGCTGCGCCGGCTCGACCGGCCTGAGTTCACCGGGATTGCGGTCACGGCGATACCGGAAGAGGGGCTCGGCCGGGCGATCAACGATCGGCTGCGCCGCGCCGCCGCGCCGCGATCCATCGGATAGCAAGGTTGTCATGGCTCGGCCAGAACGGCGGCGCACCCGAGGAATGCCGGCAGCTTGTGGGTGACGACGTAGGTCGGGATCGCCGCGAGATAGGGGCGCAGGCGGCCCTTGGCCTCGAACCGCTCGCGGAACCCGCTTTCGGCAAACCGCTGACCGAGCCGGGGCACGATCCCCCCGGCGATGTAGACGCCGCCTTGCGCGCCAAGGGTCAGCGCAAGATTGCCGGCGACGGTGCCAAGCATCGCGCAGAACATGTCGGTCGCCTCGCGGCACAGTCTGTCGGCGGCGCCGGTCGTGGGGTCGGTAATCTGCGCCGCCGTGTAGGACGACGCCGGCACGCCGTCGAGCGCCGCCAAACTGTCGTAGAGATTGACGAGGCCGGGGCCCGACAGACAGCGCTCGGCCGAGACATGGTCGAAGCGCCGGCGCATCAGCGCGAGGACCGCGCTCTCGCGTTCGGTCGCGGGGGCCATCGTCGCATGGCCGGCCTCGCCGGTCAGCGCGATCCAGCCCGCTCCTGCCGGCAACAGCCCCGAGGCGCCGAGCCCCGACCCCGGCCCCAACACCGCCATCGGCTTCCCCGCGACCGGCGCACCCTCGCCGACCACCATTCGATCGGCCGCGGTCAGGCGAGGCAGGGCAAGCGCGACCGCGGTGAAATCGTTGATCGCGATCAGCCGTTCGAGCCCCAGACGATCGCGCAAAGCCTCGACCGAGAAGCTCCAGGGGTGGTTGGTCATGCTGATCCGGTCGCCGGTGATCGCCGCCGCGATCGCCAGCGCGCCGATCCGCGGTTTCGGCAGATTGCCGCGCCGCGCGAGGTAGGCGCCGATCGCATCGCCGATCTCGGCGTAATCGGCGCAGGCGAAAATACTCGAATGGCGCAACCTGCCGGCGGGCGAGATCAGCCCGAACCTGGCATTGGTCGCGCCGACATCGCCGACCAGCCGGATTGTTTCGCGCGCCACCTGCGCGGTTTCGGGTCCGGGTTCCGCCATCAGCGCGCCGGCCCTACCGTCGCCCGAGCCCTGTTGGTCCCAATCATTGAGTTGAGCGGATTTGACGGTTCACTGCCCCGGCAAACAGCGCGATCGAGCGATCGTGACCAGAAAGATTTCATCCGTGACCTCCGTGTCGGCGTGGTGCATTTTCCCGCCGGTTGAGGAGGCAGGTGAAACGGCCGGAGTTGGGGTCGCGATGAGCTTGGAACATCCCGCGGTCCTGTTCCGAAAAGGGACCGCCCTTGCCGGCGGCGTGCCGCGAACCCTGATCGTGCTGGGTCCGGCGCGCGGCGGGACGACGATGGCCGCGCAAATGCTGCACGATCTGGGCATTTTCATGGGGCAGGATCTCAACAGCACATATCAAGACGCCGTGATGAGTCAAATCTCCCGCGCGTTGTTTCATGGCCAGATAGACGTAGATCATCCCGTCATAGAACAAGCCCTGCGCCGCCGGGATCAAGAATTCGATGTTTGGGGATGGAAGTTTCCGACGCATGTTTTTGAAAGGCTCTACGCAAAGGCGCGAAATCCGCATATGATCGTCATATTCCGGGATCCGGTGGCAATTGCCACCCGAGACAGCGTATCGAACGGATACAATTTTGAAGCATGCTTTGAAAGAGCATTGGAACAAATCTCCAACTTCGCGAAATTTGTTCTATCGACATCCTCCCCCTGTCTGGTCTTGTCCTATGAGCGTAGCCTGACGAATAAGAGCGAATTGGTCGACGCATTGCTCTATTTTGCCGGTACGACCGCATCGCAAGAGGCCCGCAACCTGGCCGTTCAGCGAGCCCGGCCCGGCTCGATCCGGTATCTCGCCGAGACCAGGGCCGGTGACATCGAGGGAAGAATCGATGGTGTAGACGTCCATATCGCGAGGTGGCTGCGCTATCCGCACCAAGCCGACCGCAGAGTTTCTTTTACGGTCGCAATCGACGGCGTCCCGATTTACGAGGGCGCCGCCGACCGCTTCCGGAAAGACTTGAAAAAAGCATTCAATAACGACGGCTGCTGTTCGTTCGAAATTCCGACGCCGACATATCTGAGGGATGGCAAACAGCATAAAGTTTCGATCAAAATACTCGATGTCGGCAACTTCACGATCGAAAATAACGAAAATTTTTGGACTATCGCGATGGATTGACGTATCGCGGGTTCAAGGCCGGCGCGGATTGGCGCATCACCGTCAGAGGCATCATGCAGACACCCAACAGTTTTCGCGGCGGACCCGACCCGCGCGGCCATTTCGGCATCTATGGCGGGCGCTATGTCGCCGAAACGCTGATGCCGCTGGTGTTGTCGGTCGAGGCCGCCTACGGCGCGGCCAAGGACGACCCCGATTTCCACGCCCAGCTGGCCTATTACCTCGAACATTATGTCGGGCGCCCGAGCCCTCTTTATTTCGCCGAGCGGCTGACCCGGCATTTCGGCGGCGCCAAAATTTATTTCAAACGCGACGAGCTGAACCACACCGGCGCGCACAAGATCAACAACGTGATGGGCCAGATTCTGCTGGCGCGGCGCATGGGCAAACGCCGGATCATCGCCGAGACCGGCGCCGGGCAGCACGGGGTCGCCACCGCGACCGCCTGCGCGCTCTTCGACCTGCCGTGCGTCGTCTATATGGGCGCGACCGATATCGAGCGGCAGAAGCCCAACGTCTTCCGCATGAAGCTGCTCGGGGCCGAGGTCGTGCCGGTGCATTCCGGCACCGCGACGCTGAAAGACGCGATGAACGACGCATTGCGCGACTGGGTCGCCCATGTCGACGACACGTTCTACGTGATCGGCACGGTCGCGGGCCCGCACCCCTATCCGGCGATGGTGCGCGACTTCCAGTCGATAATCGGCCGCGAGACCCGCGAGCAGATGATCAAGGCCGAAGGGCGGCTGCCCGACACGCTGGTCGCCTGCATCGGCGGCGGCTCCAACGCGATGGGCCTCTTCCACCCGTTTCTCGACGAGCCCTCGGTCGCGATGATCGGGGTCGAGGCGGGCGGCCACGGCATCGACACCGGGTTCCACGCCGCCTCGCTGAACGGCGGCCAGCCCGGGGTGTTGCACGGCAACCGCACCTATCTGCTGCAGGACGAGGACGGCCAGATCGATGACGCGCATTCGATCTCGGCCGGGCTCGACTACCCCGGCATCGGCCCCGAACACGCCTGGCTGCACGATCTCGGTCGGGTCCAATACGTCGCGATCACCGACCGCGAGGCGCTCGACGCCTTCCAGTTGTGCAGCCGGCAGGAGGGCATCATCCCGGCGCTCGAACCGGCCCACGCTCTGGCCCATGTCGGCAAGATCGCCCCCGACCTGCCGCGCGACCATCTGCTGGTGATGAATTTGTGCGGCCGCGGCGACAAGGACATTTTCGCCGTCGCCGACCATCTCGGGGTTCAGTTATGAGCCGCCCCGGTCCGACGAGAATCGAACGGCGCTTCGCCCGGCTGCGCGAGGAGGGCCGGGCCGGGCTCGTCGTCTATCTGATCGCCGGCGATCCCGACCCCGACACCTCGCTGGCGCTGTTCCAGGGCCTCGCCGAGGCCGGCGCCGACCTCGTGGAGATCGGCATGCCGTTCTCCGATCCGATGGCCGACGGGCCGGCGATCCAGGCGGCCGGACAGCGCGCGCTCAAACGCGGCATGAATCTGCGCAGAACATTGGCGATGGTGCGCCGCCTGCGCGAGCGCGATGCCGATACGCCCTACGTCGTGATGGGCTATTACAACCCGATCTACCGCTACGGCGTCGAGGCTTTCGCGCGCGATGCGGTCGCCGCCGGCATCGACGGCGCGATCGTCGTCGACCTGCCGCCCGAGGAAGACGAGGAACTGGCCGAACCGGCGCGCCGCGCCGGG
This sequence comes from Rhizobium sp. Q54, assembly GCA_945861155.1. GTDB lineage: Bacteria > Pseudomonadota > Alphaproteobacteria > ATCC43930 > CGMCC-115725 > DATARH01. The sequence goes on along the minus strand of CAMATN010000105.1, from coordinate 11,321 downwards.
CTCGATATCGTGCGCCTCGCCACCCCGACCAGCGACGAAGCCCGCCTGCCGGCGATCGTCGGCCGAGCCAGCGGCTTTCTCTATTACGTCGCGATCACCGGGATCACCGGCACACGCTCGGCCGACTCCGCGAGCATCGACGACGCAGTCGCGCGGCTGCGCCGGTTCAGCCAATTGCCGATCGCGGTCGGTTTCGGCATCCGGACCCCGGCGCAAGCCGCGTCCGTCGCGAAGGCGGCCGACGCCGCGGTGGTCGGCTCGGCGCTGGTCGAGCGCCTCGCGCTCAACCTCGACCCCGAGGGCCACGCCAAGCCCGGCCTCGTGGACGCCGTGCTCGCCGACATCCGCGCGCTAGCGGCGGGGGTGCGGACGGCACGCCTGATCTGAACCGAAGCGAGAGGGCGCCGTCATTCGTGCTGGCGATCAACACCGCACGTGGCGAACCGAGGGCAAACCGGTCAGCGGAGCATCGACACAACTTGTTGGACCTTGTTCCGGGCTTTGAGCGCGCTAATGTCTACGAGATAAAACGTTGGGCGCGGCTGGGGTCTCCCCGAGGCCGTAAACTGAGATTTGATATGACGCCGATCAAAACCCGAATTCGCGTTGCCGCCGATGGGACGCTCAGTGGGCGAGCGGTCAGCCTGCCGCCTGGCGAGCACGATGCTGAAATCGTCGTTCTGGGCGCCGCGCCGGCTGAGCCGGCGCAGCAGGACCTTGCGGACCTCATCGCCGGCGTACGCGCCATTCAGGCGGAGGTTGCACAGCTCCTGGTGCGCGATGGAAGGAGCCCGGACGAGATCATCGGCTATAACGCCCGGGGCCATTTCGATTAATGGTTGTCGATTCTTCGGCGCTGATTGCTTTACTGCTGGCGGAGCCGGAGACCGATCGGTTGGTATCGGCTATAGCCGCCGCCTCCGAGCGTTTGCTGAGCGCAGCCTCCTATCTCGAAACCGCGATCGTCATGACAGCGCGTTTCGGACCACAGTCCCAGGAAAAGCTCGATAAATTAGTCGCGCCGCTTTCGATCGACATCATACCATTCACCGCCGAGCAGGCACGCATCGCCGTGACGGCGTTTCAACGATACGGCAGGGGGAGCGGGCATCCGGCAGCATTGAATTACGGCGATTGCTTTACCTACGCCCTTGCGAAACTCACCGGACAATCCGTGCTGTTCAAGCGAAACGATTTCGCACGCACGGATCTCGCCGCCGCGGCAGATTTGCGATGAACTGGCTGACCAATTACGTTCTGCCGAAGATCCGCGCCTTCACGCGCAAGGATGTGCCCGACAATTTGTGGAAGAAATGTCCGGTCTGCGAGCAGATGTTGTTCCATCGCGAGCTGGCGGCGAATTTCGACGTGTGCCGCAATTGCGGGCATCATTTCCGTATCGGCGGGCAGGCGCGGTTCAAGCTGCTGTTCGATGGCAGCGTGTTCGACGCGATCGAGCTGCCCAAGGTCGCGGCCGACCCGCTGCGCTTCCGCGACCGCAAGCGCTATACCGACCGGCTGCGCGAAAACCAGGCCGTGCACGGCGCCGGCAGCGACGCGGTCGCGGTGGCCGAGGGCCGGATCGGCGGGGTCGCGGCGGTGGTCGCGGCGTTCGATTTCGCCTTTATGGGCGGCTCGATGGGGATCGCGGTCGGCGAGGCGCTGCTGGCCGCGGCGCGGCGCGCGGTCGAGCGCGAGGCGGCGCTGATCGTGGTCCCGGCCTCGGGCGGCGCGCGGATGCAGGAAGGCATCCTGGCGCTGATGCAGATGCCGCGCACGATCCTCGCCGCCGACATGGTCAAGGAGGCGGGGTTGCCGTACATCGTGCTACTGACCGATCCGACGACCGGCGGGGTCTCCGCCTCTTTCGCGATGCTCGGCGACATCATTTTCGCCGAACCCGGCGCGGTGATTGGCTTCGCCGGCGCGCGGGTCATCGAGGAGACGATCCGCGAGAAATTGCCGGAGCGCTTCCAGCGCGCCGAATACCTCCTTGAGCACGGCATGGTCGATCAGGTGGTGCCGCGCCCCGAACTGCCGGCGACGCTCGCGCGCGTGCTGCGCCTGCTGTGCGAGCCGCACCGGGCGGAAGCGGCCGGGCCGGTAGCGACCGGCGCCGCCGAGCACGACGCCGCGCCGTGACGATGGCCGACCCTCACACGACAACCGACCGGGTGCTGGCGCGGCTCCTGGAGCTGCACCCGAAAAAGATCGACCTGTCGCTCGGCCGGGTCGAGCGGCTGCTCGGCCGGCTCGGCAACCCGCAGCAGCGCCTGCCGCCGGTTATCCATGTCGCCGGCACCAACGGCAAAGGCTCGACGGTCGCCACCTTGCGCGCCTGTATCGAGGCGGCGGGATACCGCGCGCACGCCTATACCTCGCCCCATCTCGTCCGTTTCCACGAGCGCATCCGCCTCGCCGGACAGCTGATCGAGGAAGACGCGCTGCTGGCGATCCTCGAAGAGTGCGAACGCGCCAACCTGGGTGAGCCGATCACGTTTTTCGAGATCACCACGGCGGCGGCTTTCCTGGCGTTCGCGCGCGAGCCGGCGGAAATCGTGCTGCTCGAAACCGGACTTGGCGGCCGGCTCGACGCGACCAATGTCGTGCGCCCGGCGGTCGCCGCGATCACCCCGATCTCGCTCGACCACCAGGCGTTTCTCGGCGACACGGTGGCGGCGATCGCCGGCGAGAAGGCCGGCATCCTGAAGCCGGGAGTGCCCGCGGCGGTTGGCCCGCAGCCCGATGACGCCGCCGCGGTCATCGCCGAGCGGGCCGCTGCCATCGCCGCGCCGCTGTTGCGCTGGGGCCGGGAGTGGCGGTGCGAGCGCGGCGATAGCCCCGACACCATGCGTTACGCGGGCACGCGATGGCGGCTCGACCTGCCGCTGCCAGCCTTGCCGGGAGCGCATCAAATCGCCAATGCCGGCATCGCAATCGCCTGCCTGGAGCAGCTCGGCGGGTTTTCGTTTTCCGAGAGTGCGATCAGCGCGGGGTTGCGCCGGATCGAGTGGCCGGGGCGGCTGCAGCGAATCACTCGCGGCCCGCTCGCCGAGGGCCTGCCGAAAGGGTGGGAGCTGTGGCTCGACGGCGGCCACAACCCGGCCGCCGGCATGGTGCTCGCCGACGCCGCGAAAACCTGGCGCGACCGGCCGCTCGACCTGATCGTCGGCATGCTGAACACCAAGGACGCCGCCGGTTTCCTCGCGCCGCTCGCGCCGCACGCGCGCTCGCTGACGGCGCTGACCATACCGGGCGAAGAGAACGCCCATCCGGCATGGCGGATAGCGGAAGCCGCGCGCGCGCTCGGGATCGCGGCACAGGAATCCGAGTCGGTTGAAATCGCGTTTCGCGATATTATCGCCAGAGAAGGCCCCGGTCGGGTGCTGATCTGCGGGTCGCTGCATCTCGCCGGCGTGGTCCTCGCCGAGAACGGGTGACAGCAGGGGGAAAGGATGCGGGCAACCGCGTTTGCAGCTGCAACGATCGCGCTCGCCGCGATCCCGCTCGGCGTTGCCCATGGCGATAGCGTCGAATCCCGGGCATGGTGCTGGAATTGGCCGCAGGATGTCACCCGGCGGGCGGCGGCGCTGGTTCAATCGCTGGTTGCGCGCCCGGCCGACCCAGAGGTGGCCGACCCAGAGGTGATTGCTCCCCGCGCGGACATCGACCCGCAAATGGCATTCGTTCCGCCACAACCGCAGGGCACCATGCGGATCATCGTCCCGCCCATCGGAAACCGGCGGCCCTAGATGACGGCCTCACCCGACAGCGAAGGACGGGCGCGCGCCGCGCGCTGGCTCGCCGCGTGGGATGCGCAAGGAATCCATCGCACCGGGACGGAAGGAGACAATGCCGGGGCCGAATGGCTGGCGGGCGAGGCGGCCGCGCTGGGCGCCGAATTGTCGATCGAGGAATTCGCGATCGAGCGGCTCGACCCGGTCACGGCCTTTCTCGAAATCGGCGGCAATCGGATCGCCGCCATCCCGGCGTTCGACGCGCCCGCGACCGATACGGCTGGCGTCGGCGGACGGCTCGGGCTGACCGGCGGCGCGGCCGACATCGCCGTCGCCGAATTGTCGCCCCGCGCGGTCCATAGCGGCGAATACGAGCGGCTGCGCCGCGCCGGCGGGCATTGCGGTTTTGTGATCGTATGCGACGGCCACAGCCCCGGCATGGCGCTGCTCAATGCCGAGGGCTTCCGCGAACCCTACGGCGCGCCGGCGATCCACGTTTCGAGCGAGGCGCGCGCGGCGGTGCTCGCCGCGGCTGTGCAGGGCGCTCCGGCCCGGCTGGTCGCCGATAGCCGCCGTACCCAGGCATACGCCCGCAATGTCGTCGTCACGCTTGACGGCAGCGGACGCGGCGGACCGCCGCTCGTCGTCATGACGCCGCGCAGCTCGTGGTGGCAATCGACGGCCGAGCGCGGCGGCGGGATCGTGTGCTGGCTCGAAAGCTTGCGCGCGTTGCTGGCGGCGCCGCCGCGCGGGCCGGTAATTTTTACCGCCAATACCGGGCATGAGCTCGGCCATTTCGGCCTCGACGAGTTCATCGCGCTGCGCCCCGGCTGGGACCGGCCGGCGCACCGGGGCGGCGCGACCTGGCTGCTGTACGGCGCCAATATCGGCGCCGCCGGCGGCTCGCTGTCGGTGGTCTCGCCGCAGGATGATCTGCGCGAGCTGTGCGCCGCCGAACTCGCGCGGGCCGACCAACCGCATCGGATGGCTGCCAAGGAAAGGGTGCCGAACGGCGAAACGCGCGACATCCACCTCGCGGGCGGGCGCTGCGCAACCCTGGTCGGCACCAACAAGCTGTTTCATCTGCCGCAGGACCGCTGGCCCGACGCGGTCGACCTCGCGGCCGTGACCGGCATCGCCGCCAGCGCCGCCCGGATCGTGCTCGCCTTGACCCGGGCCGAAGCACCCCGCCCGGTCGACGCAGACGAGCCGCCGCCGATCAGGATTATTCGCCTTTTCAAGACGGGCGACGACACATAGCGAAAGAGAGGAGTGGGGCATGCCAGACGCGGATTGGTCGCTGAGCGGCGAATACATGGAAAGCTGCAATTGCGACTATCTCTGCCCGTGCATCTACACGAACCCGCAAGGGCCGGCGACCTTTGACACCTGCACCGCCTTGATGGTGTTTCGGATCGACGAGGGCCGGTCCGGGGCGATGCGGCTGGACGGCTTGAAGTTCGCGCTGGTGATCCGCTCCGGCAAGGTAATGGCCGACGGCAACTGGATCTTCGGGGTCGTCGTCGACGAAGCGGCCGATCCGGCGCAGCGCCAAGCGTTGGCCGCGATCGCCAGCGGGGAAGCCGGTGGCACGCCGGGGATGATCCGGCAGAACCTGGTCGGCGATTTCCGCGGCGTTGCCGTCGGGCCGATCGAATTCACGATGGCGGGGCTGGTGCGCCGCGTCGCGATCCCTGACATCCTCTCCTTCGAGATCGAAGGCGTGGCCTCGCGCAACCGCAGCGGCGACCCGTATTATCTCGACAATACCGGGCACCCGGCCAACCGCCGCCTCGCCCTGGCGCGGTCGAGCGAGACCCACGTCCACGCCTTCGGCCTCGACCTCGATCTGGCGGGCCAGGGCAATAACGGCCATTTCGCGCCGTTCTCCTGGGCCGCCTGAGAAGGGCGACCCGGCCGGACCTATTCCGGGTTGCGGCAGTAGGCGGCGAGCTTGTTGCCGTCAAGATCGCGGGCATAGCCGGCATAGGCGTTCGGCCAGAAGCCGCGTGGCCCGACGGCGCCCTCGTCCTTGCCGCCGGCGGCGAGAGCGGCCTTGTGGAATGCCGCGACCGCGGCGCGGCTCGGCGCCTCGAAGCTGATCGTGCCGCCATTGGCAACCGTCGCGGGCTGCCCGTTGGCCGGCTTCAGCACCATGAATTCTTCGGTCGACGCGCCCCAGCACGAGCCTCCGTCCCCGAAATCCTTCAGGCGCTTCAAACCGAGCGGCGCCAGAACGGCATCATAGAACTGGCGCGCCTTGGCCAGATCGTTGGTGCCGACCGTGACATGCGTGAAGGCCGCCATGTAGTCCTCCCGGGGCTGATTGGTTCGCCGGCAGGACCCTACCATCCCTGCCGGTTTTCGGCAAACCGCCGGCACACGGCGAGGATAGGATGGGACGCGTTCCGGGAGTGTCCTCGCGCGTTCGCGCCGGGCTCAACCATCCTACGGTTTCTCGGCGGGGCGCCATTTGTCGCCCGACCGCAGCAGCGGCGCCACCTCGCGCGCATATTCGTCATCGACGGTGTATTCGTAGCAGCGGATGCGGTCGGCGTCGGGATAGGCGGCCGAGATGGCGGCAAGCGCCTCGGACAATGTCCCGAAATCGCCGGTGAATTGCAGCCGGCTGTTCCACACCCCGCGCGACGCCCGGGTCAATCGCCCGCGCGTTGGCGCATCGGTTTCCGGCACCCGGTCAAGATACACGGTGATCTCGATGCTGGCGGCGCCAGACGCGCTCGTCTCGTCACGGGTGATTTCGACGCGGTAGGTTTCGTAAGCCATTATGGCGCCCTCACACTCAATCCTGCGAGGGTGTTTGCAGCGGCCGCAAATCGCCGATCGCAGGTCACGAACGCCTCGCATTGTCCGGCGCTCGCAAGATGAAGCGCATCGGCGAAATCCATTCCTCGGGCCGTCCAGTCCAATGCCTTGGCGGCAACGGCCGCATCCTCGAGGGTGATGCTGGGAAGAGCCGCGAAACCGCGTAGCGCCTCGACGATTTGCGAGCGAGTGAACCGATAGCTGCTCCGCAGCACCCATTCGGTTTCGCGCAGAACCGTCGTCGCGACAAACACCTCGTTGCCGTCTACCACCTGCTTCGACCTGGCTGCTTCCTGCGGGTCGTCGCGGGTGAGATAACGGACGACGACGTTAGTATCGACCGCGAGCACGGCGCCGTTTGACCTCGGTGGTGATGGCTGCGTCCATCTCTTCGATCGTCTTCGGCGGCCCGGAATAGCGGAGCATCCCGAAGACATCTTCCGGCCGACTCGGCACGAACAGCGGCGCCAGCTTCAGCAGCACCCCGTCAGCCGTCTCCTCGACGACTAGCCGCGTCCCGGCCGCCCATTTGCGCCGCTCGCGTATCGCCTTCGGCAGGATGACCTGGCCCTTAGTCGAGATGGTGATGGTGGCCTTATCTGAAATCGGCATCCTGCCTGCCTCGGTAAGACGCACGTAGGATAAAGGCGTCCCGCTCTGGCGGCAAGGATGTCCGGCGGACATCGTGTAACCCCTCCCGGCGGCCCGGCACGAAGGGTACGTAGGGCGATAAGCAAAGCGCAATCCGCCATCGGTCGCGCCCCGGCGGGTTACGCTTCCCTAACCCGCCCTACAACTGCGATCCACACATTGAGGGCTTCTTATCCCTTATTTACAGCCGGTGTTCCCATTTCGACGAAAAACGGCAACCAAACGTCATCGACGTTCGGAGCATCGGTAACCATCACGATGTCCTTCGCCAACATCTCCTGCCCGAAGTGCTTAAGCCAAGCTGCTGCCGCAAACGACCTGGCGAATTCGATTAGATCCATCGAAGCCTTTGACATTTCCCCCATCAACTCCTTTTGCGCCCTCTCTAAATCTAGATCGCCCGACAGTTTGGTTATTCCTTGAATGAAGACGAGGTCTGAGATAAGAAATAGTGAATTAAAGCCGTGATTTGAAAAATACAAATTCAACAGCCCGTCGAACTCAGGATCGTCGCATATGGACACGATCGCCTGATCTACCTCATCGTTACAAGGATAATGATACGCATAATTGTTTCGGATTCGATTGAGAAGATTTGCTCCGCGAAATTGCCGCTTGAGATTGGTCAATGCCTCGATCCCCGCAGCGTCGAGTTGATTCAAATAATCCTGGGCCATCGTGTTGGAAATGAACCGCTTCCTAACAAGCTCCCAAGCCTCATTCAGCGCTCCGATCGTGAAACGAATCAGCATCTGCGTTTGTGTTCCGGTGGCGTGCTGCTCGAATTCCTGGATGGGTGTCTTATTAGTTGCAAACGTCAGCAGCTTCTGTAGCATTGACAGCTGGTTCGAGACATAGCCCAACAACAATAGTAGAACGCGCTCATCCTTCGGCATCGCGCGCAGGCGCTCTTTCGGAACAGGGATGCGATAAACCTCAATCACTGCCTGTCAGTTCCGCCCCCTTGACTGTCATTTCGCAGCTCCCTTACTAATAACAACAACAGTTTACCAAAAAGGGCGAACTCTGGAAATGCGGAGGGGCCGCCCCTTGCGGAGCGGCCCCTTGCCCCCACCCTGCCCTCCCCCGCAAGCGGGGGAGGGTTTCAGGTACGGATCAGCTGTGCCAGCGGAACTCCTGCGCCTTGCGCGCGGAGCCTTGGCTGAGCTTGATGTTGACCAGGCCGGGGCCGGGGAAGTTCATCAGCTCGTCAAGCGCGCCGCGGACGTCCTTGGTGTCCTCGACATAGGCGCCGTAGCCGCCGAACGCCTGCATCATCTTGTCGTAGCGGGCGCCGTAGATCAGCGTGTTCGGCCGCATGTTGAGCATCGGGTTGGCCGGGATTTCCGGCATGCCCGGGCCGATGCCGCCATTGTTCATAACGACGATCTTGGCCGGCATGTTGTAGCGGCACAGCGTCTCCATCTCCATGCCGGAGAAGCCGATCGCCGAATCGCCCGAGATGTGGACGACCGGGCGGTCGGGATGCACGACGCAGGAGGCAACGACGAGCCCGAGCCCGACGCCCATCGTGCCGTAGGTGCCGGCGTTCAGGTAGGAACGGGGGTTCTCAAGGGGCATCTGGGTGCCGCCGATATCCATCGTGGTGGCGCCCTCGCTGCACAGGACCACGTTCTTCGGCAGCCACTCGCGGATATCGCGGAACAGCCGGTAATAGCCGCCCGGTGACGAATCGTCGGCGATCTGCGGCGCGATCATCGCGGCGTTCTCGGCCGATTTCTTGGCCAGCGCCTGGCGCCAGGGCGACCCTTCCGGGTGGAACCACTGGCGGCCGGTCAGCGCGGCGTTGAGCTGCCCGACGATCGCCTTGCCGTCACCGACCAGCGCAACCTCGGCCGGCTTGTTCTGGTGCATCGACTCCGGAGAGATGTCGAGCTGAACCACCCGCAAATCCTTCTGGTAGCGCGGCGGCAGGCCGTAATGCAGGATCCAGTTGAAGCGCGCGCCCATCAGGAAGACGACATCGGCCTGCTGCAGCGCCAGGCTGCGCGCCGCGCCGGCCGATAGCGGGTGGTCGTCCGGCAACACGCCCTTGCCCTTGGGCGTACGCACGAACGGTATCTGGGTGCGCTCGACGAAAGCGCGCACCTCGTCCTCGGCGCGCGACGACGCCATGCCCTGGCCGATCAGAATAAGCGGGCGCTGCGCCGATTGCAGCACGTCGAGGGCATGCTCAATGTCGTTCGGCATCGCCATCGTGCGCGGCGGCTCCGGGCATTTCGCGACCTCGGCGACCTGGTCCTCATCGCACGAGCCCGTGATCATATCGTCGGGGAAGTCGAGATAGGTCGCGCCGGGGCGGCCGTAGATCGACTGCCGCACCGCCATCTCGACATAGAACGGGATGCGGTTGACGTGCTCGATGCCGTGCGCCCATTTGGAAACCGGGGTCGCGGCCAGTACCTGGCGCTCCTCCTGGAAGGAGCCCATGCCGTTGCGGTAGGTCTCCGAGGCGCCGCCGATCAGGATCATCGGCCAGCAATTCTGCTGGGCGTTGGCGAGGCCGGCGAGACCGTGGATGACGCCGGGGCCGGTCACGACGATGCACGAGCCGGGCCGGCCGGTCAGGTAGCCGACCGCGCCCGCGGCATAGGATGCGGCCTGCTCGTTGCGCATGCCGATATAGGGCAGGCCCACTTTCTGCGCCGCCTCGGCGATCGGCCCGACGGGGAACCCGACGACGCCGAACATGAATTGCACGCCTTGCTCCTTGAGGCTTTTCGCCAGCAAGTCGGCGCCTTTGATCTCAGCCATACTTTTCTCCTGTCAGTTGGGGGGCGGACGTTCGTCATCGCTGAACTGTCGTCAGACCCGGGGGTGCCGAAGCACTCACGCCGGGAGATTACGCATTTATTGCCGGCCGGGTCTAGCCGCGCCGCCATGACCGCTGGGATGCGATTTCCGCGCCCTCGGCCATCCCGCGCATTCCTTCAACGCGATGACGGGATCGGAAACGAAGCCGGCCGCTCGAATCTCAAGGAGGCGCATCTCCCGCCATGTCGCATCTCAAGGATACGTCTCGCGCTCTGACCCCTCGCTCGGTCCGTCAGCCGATTTCGGCGTCCTGCGCGGTGAAGATCGAGCCGTAGCCGTGGCGGCTCCAGTCCGGCGGCACCGGGCACGGGGTCGGGTCGAGATGGGCGATGCGGGCCGGCTCGCCGCGCACGATCGCGCCGGTCTTGGTTGTCGGGGTCGGCGCCGGCATCCACGCGAACGCATCGGCCGAACTGTAGACGAACAGCGCCACCGGGCGGACCCGGTCGGTGAAATTGGCGCGCGAGGCGTGCACGGTGCGGCAGTTGATCGCGATCACCGTGCCGGCCGGTCCGGTCAGGTCTTGCGCGCGGTTCAGGTCGACCGTCGCCATGTCGGCGTCGCGGATCGACCCGCTCCAGGCGCCGCCATCGTCGCGATGCACGAAGATCGGCCCCTGGTGGCTGCCCGCGACGCAGGTCAGCGGACCCTGCTCGGGCGGCACGTCGCACAGATAGATTCCGAGCGTCACCGGGCTGTAATTGGTGTGCGGCCAAGCCGGGATGTCCTGGTGCCATTTGACGACCTCGCCGGCGCCCGGCCATTTGTAATTGAGCTTGCTGCTGTGGAACTTGACGTCGGGTCCGACCAGATCGGCCGCGATGTCGGCAAATACCGACTCGGCCGCGAAGCCCCAGAAATCGGGATGGCGGTCAACGAGGGCGCGCAGCCGACGCACATGCGGGCGCTCGGGGCAATGCGTCGGGCCGAAGTCGAAGGCCGCGTTCGACGCGGCGACGGCGCGGCTGTCCTCGATAAAGCGATCCGACAGCGCGATCAGCCGCCGCAGCCATTCGGCCGGGATCAGCCCCTCGGCGGCGAAAAAGCCGGTTTCAAAATAGCCCCCGCGCTGCGCCTGGCTCAGCACGCGCGGCGGATGGGCCAGAATATTGTCCGGGGTCATTCTCAGTCCTTGTGAATCAATCCAAGCGAACCCAAAAAAAACCGGCTGCGATACCATCGCGCGTCCTTCGAGACGGCGCTCCGCGCCTCCTCAGGATGAGGGTATGTCTTTGATGGCATTAAGAAATAACCTCATCCTGAGGAGCCCGC
>CAMATN010000104.1 GCA_945861155.1 Rhizobium sp. Q54 | reverse complement strand
GAACACATCCTCGATCGGCATCAGGAACGGCCGGTCCTTGGCCCGCTCCGGCTGCGGGATGTAGTCGTCGACCGCCTTCATCAATTCGAGGATCGAGGCGTGCCCGATCTCCGGGTTCTTGCCCTCCAGAGCCGCCAGCGCCGAACCCTTGACCACCGGGATGTCGTCCCCCGGGAAATCGTAGCTCGACAATAATTCGCGCACCTCCAGTTCGACCAGTTCGATCAGTTCCGGGTCGTCCACCATGTCGGTCTTGTTCATGTAGACAACCAGCGAGGGCACCCCGACCTGGCGCGCCAACAGGATGTGCTCGCGGGTCTGCGGCATCGGCCCGTCCGCCGCCGACACCACCAGGATGGCGCCGTCCATCTGCGCCGCCCCGGTGATCATGTTCTTGACGTAGTCGGCATGGCCCGGGCAATCGACATGCGCGTAATGCCGGTTCGCCGTCTCGTATTCGACATGCGCGGTCGCAATCGTGATGCCGCGCGCCTTCTCCTCGGGCGCCTTGTCGATCTGGTCGTAGGCCGTGAAAACCGCCCCGCCCGTCTCGGCCAAAACCTTCGTGATCGCCGCCGTCAGCGTCGTCTTGCCGTGATCGACATGACCGATCGTGCCCACATTGCAATGCGGCTTCGTCCGCGCAAACCTCGCCTTACCCATCGTCTCTCTCCGATTACTTCCGCCCGAGCCGCAGCACTACGCCATCTTGGCGCGGACTTCATCCGCGACAGCTTGCGGCACCTGCTCGTAATGATCGAAATACATCGTGTATTGCGCGCGGCCCTGGCTCATCGAGCGCAGCGTGTTGACATAGCCGAACATGTTGGCGAGCGGCACCATCGCGTTGATGACGCGGGCGTTGCCACGGCTGTCCATGCCGGTCACCTGGCCGCGCCGGCTGTTCAGATCGCCGATCACATCGCCCATATAGTCGTCCGGCGTCACCACCTCGACCCGCATGATCGGTTCGAGCAGCTTGGGCGCGGCCTTGAGGACGCCTTCCTTGAAGGCGGCGCGCGCGGCGATGTCGAACGCCAGGACGCTCGAATCGACATCGTGATAGGCGCCGTCGATCAGCTCGGCCTTCAAATCGATGACCGGGAAGCCGGCGAGGACGCCGTTCTCGGTCGAGGCGCGCAGCCCCTTCTCGACCCCCGGTATGTATTCCTTCGGCACGTTGCCGCCGACCACCGAATTCTCGAACACGAACCCGCTGCCTGTGGGCAACGGCTCGAACCGCACCTTGATCCGGGCGAACTGCCCGGCGCCTCCGGTCTGCTTCTTATGGATGTAATCGACGACGGCAACGCGAGTGATCGTCTCGCGATAGGCGACCTGCGGCGCGCCGATATTGGCGTCGACCTTGAACTCGCGCTTCATGCGATCGACGATGATTTCGAGGTGCAGTTCGCCCATACCCTTGATCACGGTCTGGCCGCTTTCGTGGTCGACCGCGACCCGGAAGGACGGGTCCTCGGTGGCGAGCCGGGCCAAGGCCTGGCCCATCTTTTCCTGGTCGCCCTTGGTCTTCGGCTCGACCGCGATCTCGATAACCGGCTCCGGGAACTCCATCCGCTCGAGTACGACCGGATGGGCGGCATCGGACAAGGTGTCGCCGGTCGTCGTGTTCTTGAGGCCGGCCAAAGCAAGGATGTCTCCGGCGCGGGCTTCCTTCACGTCCTCGCGATGATTGGCGTGCATCAACAGCATGCGGCCGACGCGCTCGCGGTTGTTCTTGACCGAGTTCAGCACCTGCGAGCCGGTCGTCAGCACGCCGGAATAGATCCGCACGAAGGTCAGCGAGCCGACAAACGGGTCGGACATGATCTTGAACGCGAGGCCGGAAAACGGCGCCTCGTCGGAGGCCTGGCGCACCACCACCTCGTCCGAATCCATCTTGAGGCCGTTGATCGCGGTGACGTCGGTCGGGGCCGGCAGATAATCGACGACGGCGTCGAGCAACGGCTGCACGCCCTTGTTCTTGAAGGCCGAGCCGCACAGCACCGGGACGAGGGTGCCGGAGATCGTGCCCTTGCGGATGCAGCGCCGCAGCGTCTCGGCGTCAGGCTCCTCGCCGCCGAGATAGGCTTCGAGCGCGGCATCATCCTGTTCGACGGCCAGCTCGACCAGTTCGTGGCGCGCCGCGTCGGCCGCGTCCCGCATCTCGGCCGGGATCTCGCTCGTGTCGAATTCGGCGCCCAGGGTCTCGTCGCGCCATTTGAGCGCTTTCATCTCGACCAGATCGAGCACGCCGACAAAATCGCTTTCGACCCCGATCGGCAATTGCGTCACGGCCGCGACGGCGCCGAGCCGCTCCCGGATTTCGCGGACGCAGCGCAGAAAATCGGCGCCGATCCGGTCCATCTTGTTGACAAAGCAGATCCGCGGCACGCCGTATTTGTCGGCTTGGCGCCACACCGTCTCGGATTGCGGCTCGACGCCGGCGACCGAATCAAACACCGCCACCGCGCCGTCGAGCACGCGCAGGCTGCGCTCGACCTCGATCGTGAAGTCGACATGCCCCGGCGTATCGATGATGTTGATGCGATGATCGTTCCAGAAGCAGGTCGTCGCGGCCGAGGTGATTGTGATGCCGCGCTCTTGCTCCTGCTCCATCCAATCCATCGTCGCGGTGCCCTCGTGGACCTCGCCGATTTTATAGGAGCGGCCGGTGTAATAGAGAATCCGCTCGGTGGTCGTCGTCTTGCCGGCATCGATATGCGCCATGATGCCGATGTTGCGATACCGCTCGAGAGGGGTTGTACGTGCCATGACCAAATACTCCGCGACGCGCCGCGCCGCTCCGTTTACGACAATTGCCGGTCCGCTATCGGTCGCCAACAGGGCCTGATAGCCAAGGGGGCGACCGGGGTGCGTTACCAGCGATAATGCGAGAACGCCTTGTTGGCGTCCGCCATCCGATGCGTGTCTTCGCGTTTCTTGACCGCGACCCCGCGGTTGTTGGAGGCGTCGAGCAACTCGCCGGAAAGCCGCTCCTCCATCGTGTTCTCCGAGCGGCCGCGCGACGATGAGATCAACCAGCGGATCGCCAGGGCCTGGCTGCGCTCGGTGCGGACTTCGACCGGGACCTGGTAGGTGGCGCCGCCGACCCGGCGCGAGCGGACTTCGACCGATGGGCGCACATTGGTCAGCGCGTCGTGAAACACCCGGATCGGGTCCTGCCCGCTGCGCTTCGAGATGCGCTCGAAGGCGCCGTAGACGATGCGCTCGGCGACCGATTTCTTGCCCTCGTACATCAGGCAGTTCATGAACTTGGTCAGGACGGCGTCGCCGAATTTGGGATCCGGCAGGACTTCGCGTTTGACCGCGGCGCGACGGCGCGACATGGCTCGCCTCCCTATTTCGGCCGCTTGGCGCCGTATTTCGAGCGGCGCTGGCGCCGGTCCTTGACGCCCTGGGTATCGTGGGTGCCGCGGATGATGTGATAGCGCACCCCCGGCAAATCCTTGACCCGGCCGCCGCGGATCAGCACCACCGAGTGCTCCTGCAGATTATGGCCCTCGCCGGGGATGTAGCTGGTCACCTCGAACCCGTTGGTGAGGCGGACGCGGGCGACCTTGCGCAGGGCGGAATTCGGCTTTTTCGGCGTCGTCGTGTAGACGCGCGTGCAGACGCCCCGCTTTTGCGGGCACTCCTCCATCGCCGGAACCTTGTTGCGCGCGACCTGCGGTGCCCGCGGGTTGCGGATCAGCTGATTAATCGTCGGCATCGTCATCAACCTCAATTCAAACGCGGCTACCCTCCGACCGCTGCAACGCGCGTCGGGCGGGAACCTCTCGCAGCCCTCTTAATTCGCGCCCTCTCGCAAGGGCGCCGTGCCAACTTTACCAGGACCGGCTGCGTTTAGGTGGCATCCTACCGCCAGCCGCGAAGCGCCGGAATATAGGGAGGGGTCCTTAACCGGTCAAGCGGAATACCCGGCGGACGACATAGCGGTAGGGCGGAAGAGCGACGCGTAATCCGCCGCCTGACCCTCGGGGGGAGCCGCGGTCTTTGACCTCACTCAAGTCTTCCGGCCTCAACCGAAGGCGTTGAGGACCTTGCCGCCGGCCTCGGCCGGCTTCGCCGCGATCAGCACGAAGGCGATGACGCAGGGCTCGGTGCCGCGATTTGTCCAGTTATGGACGGTGCCGCGCTGGACCACGACGTCGCCGGCTTTCAGATGGGTTATCTCGCCCGACTCGATCTCCATGTCGATTTCGCCCTTCATGATCACGGCGTAATCGAGCGAATCGGTGCGGTGAACCCGCGGCGTGTTGCCGGGCTGCAATTCGAGGATGCGAAAGACGGTGCCGTTCTCGTGGGTCGTGCCGGTCTCGCGCAGCCCCTCGTCATCGGCACCGGTATTGTCGACCGGAAAGCCCTCGCTGGTCCAGACCACGCAGGCCGTTGCCCCGGGGCGCGCCGAGCGCAGGTTTTTCGAGACCTCGTCGATCTGGACGATCGCGCGACCCTCGGAATCGTGTCCGGTGACCACCCGCCGCACTTGCAAAGGCATCGTTTATCTCCTCCCGCCCGTTTTATCGTCGTGAGGCAAAACCCTCCCGCATTGCGGGTGAGGCCCGGCCCGCAGGGCTGGGTGGGTGAGGGTCTTTTGCGTCGAGACACCCTCACCCGCCTCGCCTCGCTTCGCTTCGGTACCCCTCTCCCGCAGTGCGGGAGAGGGGTACCTTACGCCCTATTCGGCCGCACCCACGGCGCGCTGTTCCTCGAGCTGCGGCCTCTCGTCGATTTCGGTCTTGGCGGCGATCGCGGCAAGGACGCGGTCGCGTTCGGCGGCGACTTCGCGCAGGCGCGCGACGACGCTGCCGGTGCCCGCCGGGATCAGGCGGCCGACGATGACATTCTCCTTGAGCCCCTGCAGCGTATCGATCCGGCCCGAAACCGCCGCCTCGGTCAGGACACGCGTCGTCTCCTGGAACGAGGCCGCCGAGATGAAGGAGTTGGTCTGCAGGCTTGCCTTGGTGATGCCCTGCAACACCGGGTGGGCCACCGCCGGGCGCAGCTGTTCCTTTTCGACCTTGGCGTTCTCGATCTCGAACTCGGTGCGGTCGACCTGCTCGCCGGCGAGGAAGGTGGTATCGCCCGGCTCCTCGATCTCGACTTTTTGCAGCATCTGGCGCACGATGACCTCGATGTGCTTGTCGTTGATGCGCACGCCCTGCAGCCGGTAGACCTCCTGGATCTCGTTGATCAGGTAGCTGGCCAGCTCCTCGACCCCGAGGATGCGCAGGATGTCGTGCGGCACCCGGTTGCCGTCCATCATCAGATCGCCCTTGAGGACATAGTCGCCCTCCTGCACGCTGATGTGCTTGCCCTTCGGGATCAGGTACTCGACCGGATCGCCGCCGCTGCCGTCGGTTGGCGTCACGACCAAGCGCCGCTTGGTCTTGTAGTCCTTGCCGAATTCGACCCGCCCTTCGCTTTCGCTGATGATCGCGAAATCCTTGGGCTTGCGCGCCTCGAACAATTCGGCGACGCGCGGCAGGCCGCCGGTGATGTCGCGCGTTTTAGAGGATTCGCGCGGGATGCGCGCCAGCACGTCGCCGGCCTTGACGCTCGCGCCGTTATCGACCGACAGGATGGCGTCGACCGGGAGGAAATAGCGCGCCTCGAGCCCGTTGGCCAGGGTCAGCACCTCGCCGGCGGCGTCGCGGATCGTGATGCGCGGGCGCAGATCGCCGCCGCGCGGCTGCTGCTTCCAATCGATCACGACCTTCGATGAGATTCCGGTCGCCTCGTCGAGCACCTCGCGCATCGAGATGCCTTCCAGCGCGTCGACATAGTGCGCGACGCCGTCCTTCTCGGTGATGATCGGGATCGTGTACGGGTCCCACTCGGCGAGGCGGTCGCCGCGGCGGACCTGGACGCCCTCGTCGGCGATCAGCCGCGCGCCGTAGGGCACCCGGTGCCGCGCCTTCTCGCGCCCGGCGTCGTCCACCAGCAGCATCTCGGTATTGCGCCCCATCACGACCGGCAGGCCGGACGAGTTGATCACGACGTTGCGGTTTTTGACCTCGACCTTGGCGTCGAACGCGGCGTCGATCGCCGATTGCTCCGCCCCGCGCTGCGCGGCGCCGCCGATGTGGAAGGTGCGCATCGTCAGCTGGGTGCCGGGCTCGCCGATCGATTGCGCGGCGATGACGCCGACCGCCTCGCCGATGTTGACGACCGTGCCGCGCGCCAGGTCGCGGCCATAGCAATTGCCGCACACCCCGACCGGCGACTCGCAGGTCAATACCGAACGGATCGACACCGCGTCGATGCCGGCGCGCTCGATCGCGTCGACCGCGTCTTCGTCGATCAGGCCGCCGGCCGGCAGCACGACCGCGCCGCTCAGCGGGTCGAGCACGTCGACCGCGGCGCAGCGCCCGATGATGCGGTCGGCGAGCGGCGAGATGATCTCGCCGCCGTCGACAACGGCCCGGGTCAACAGGCCGAGCGTGGTGCCGCAATCGACCTCGGTGATGATCGCGTCCTGCGCCACGTCAACAAGCCGGCGGGTCAGATAGCCGGAATTGGCGGTCTTCAGCGCCGTGTCGGCGAGGCCCTTGCGCGCGCCGTGCGTCGAGTTGAAGTACTCGAGCACCGTCAGCCCTTCCTTGAAGTTAGAGATGATCGGCGTCGCGATGATCTCGCCCGAGGGTTTGGTCATCAGCCCGCGCATCCCGGCCAACTGCTTGATCTGGGCGGGCGACCCGCGGGCGCCCGAATCCGACATCATCCACACCGCGTTGATCGGCTCGCCGGGGCGCACCTCGCGGATCACGTTGACCATCTCCTCGGCGACCTTGTCGCTGCAAGCGGTCCAGGCGTCGATTTCCTTGTTGTACTTCTCGCGCTGGGTGATCAACCCGTCCTGGTACTGCTGCTCGTATTCCTTGACCCGCTCCTGCACCTCGGCGACGAGGCGGTGCTTGGCCTCGGGGATGATCAGATCGTCCTTGCCGAACGAGATGCCGGCCTTGCACGCCTGCTGGAAGCCGAGGGTCATCAGCCGGTCGCAGAAGATCACGGTCTCCTTCTGGCCGCAGAAGCGATAGACTTGGTCGATCAGTTCGCTGATCGCCTTCTTGCCGAGCAGCTGGTTGATCAGGTCGAAGCTGACCGCGGTGTTGCGCGGCAGGATCTCCGACAGCAGCATCCGCCCCGGGGTCGTCGCGACCCGGCTGACGATCGGCTGGCCGGCATCGTCGACGGTCTCATAGCGCGCCTTGATGCGGGTGTGCAGCGTTACCGCCTTCGCCGCGAGCGCCTGCTCGATCTCGCCGACATTGGTGAACGCCATGCCCTCGCCGGGCTCGCCCTCGCGGTCCATCGTGATGTGGTAGAGCCCGAGCACGATGTCCTGCGACGGCACGATGATCGGCTTGCCGTTGGCCGGGCTCAGGATGTTGTTGGTCGACATCATCAGGACGCGGGCTTCGAGCTGCGCCTCCAGGGACAGCGGCACGTGCACCGCCATCTGGTCGCCGTCGAAATCGGCATTGAAGGCGGTGCACACCAGCGGGTGCAGCTGGATCGCCTTGCCTTCGATCAGCACCGGCTCAAACGCCTGGATACCGAGGCGGTGCAGGGTCGGGGCGCGGTTGAGCAGCACCGGGTGCTCGCGGATCACCTCTTCGAGGATGTCCCAGACCTCGGGCCGCTCCTTCTCGACCATGCGCTTGGCCGCCTTGATCGTGCTGGCGAGGCCGTAGAGTTCGAGTTTCGAATAGATGAACGGCTTGAACAATTCGAGCGCCATCTTCTTGGGCAGCCCGCACTGGTGCAGCTTCAATTCGGGGCCGACGACGATGACCGAGCGGCCCGAATAATCGACGCGCTTGCCCAAGAGGTTCTGGCGGAACCGGCCCTGCTTGCCCTTGAGCATGTCTGACAGCGACTTCAACGGCCGCTTGTTGGCGCCGGTAATGACCCGGCCGCGCCTGCCGTTGTCGAACAGGGCGTCGACCGCCTCCTGCAACATGCGCTTTTCGTTGCGCACGATGATGTCGGGCGCGCGCAGCTCTATGAGGCGCTTCAGCCGGTTGTTGCGATTGATCACGCGGCGGTAGAGGTCGTTCAGGTCCGACGTCGCGAAGCGGCCGCCGTCGAGCGGCACCAGCGGACGCAATTCCGGCGGGATGACCGGCACGACCTCGAGGATCATCCATTCCGGCCGGCTGTTCGATTCGGTGAACGCCTCGATCAGCTTGAGCCGCTTGACCAGCTTCTTGCGGCGCGCCTCAGAGCCGCAGTCGCGCAATTCGTCGCGCAGGCGCTGCTTCTCCTCGACCAGGTCGATCGCCGACAGCATCGTGCGCATTGCCTCGGCGCCGATCGCGGCGGTGAACTGGTCTTCGCCGTACTCGTCCTGGTGCTTGAGGAGTTCTTCCTCGCTGAGCAGCTGGCGCATCTTCAGAGGCGTCAGGCCGGGTTCGATGACGACGTAGTTCTCGAAATAGAGGATCCGCTCGAGGTCCTTCAGCGTCATGTCGAGTAGGAGGCCGATGCGGCTCGGCAGCGACTTCAGAAACCAGATATGCGCCACCGGGGACGCCAGCTCGATGTGACCCATGCGGTCGCGCCGGACCTTCGACAGGGTGACCTCGACGCCGCATTTCTCGCAGATGATGCCGCGGTATTTCATCCGCTTGTACTTGCCGCACAGGCACTCGTAATCCTTGATCGGGCCGAAGATCCGGGCGCAGAACAGCCCGTCCCGCTCCGGCTTGAAGGTGCGGTAGTTGATCGTCTCGGGCTTCTTGATCTCGCCGTAGGACCAGGAGCGGATGCGCTCCGGACTGGCGATCGAGATGCGGATCTGGTCGAAGCTCTGCGGCCCGCTGACCTGACCGAAGATGTTCATCAACTCATTCATCGAGGACCCCTCTCGAACAAACATTTGGCCGGGCGGCATGAAGCCTCCGCCCGGCAACGAGGCGGCAGGGCCGCCCTGTTAATCGTGTTAATCGCAGGCTGGGAGCAGAACATCAGTAACTGCGCTGCTCCAATTCGACATTGAGGCCGAGCGAGCGCAGCTCCTTGACGAGGACGTTGAACGATTCGGGAATTCCCGCCTCGAAATTGTCGTCGCCGCGCACGATCGCTTCGTAGACCTTGGTGCGGCCGGAGACGTCGTCCGACTTGACCGTCAGCATCTCCTGCAACGTGTAGGCCGCGCCGTAGGCTTCGAGCGCCCACACCTCCATCTCACCAAAGCGCTGGCCGCCGAACTGAGCCTTGCCGCCCAGCGGCTGCTGGGTGACGAGGCTGTACGGCCCGATCGAGCGCGCGTGGATCTTGTCGTCGACCAGGTGATGCAGCTTCAGCATGTAGATATAGCCGACCGTGACCTTGCGGTCGAAGGCTTCGCCGGTGCGGCCGTCGACCAACGTCACCTGGCCGGACGAGGCGAGCCCGGCCTTGGTCAGCATGTCGACGATGTCGTCCTCGCGCGCACCGTCGAAGACCGGGCTCGCCATCGGCACGCCATGGGTCAACTCGCCAGCCATTTCCAGCAGCGCGTCGGGGCCAAGCGCCTCGATCGTGGTGCGGTCCTGGCCGTCATAGACCTCGCCGAGCAGGCTGCGCAGCGCCTTGTCGCCGCCCTTGCCGCCCCCCTTGCCGCGCATCGCTTCGAGCACCTCGCCGATGCGCCGGCCGAGCCCGGCGGCGGCCCAGCCGAGATGGGTTTCGAGGATCTGGCCGACATTCATCCGGCTCGGTACGCCCAGCGGGTTGAGCACGATGTCGACCGGCGTGCCGTCGTCGAGATAGGGCATGTCCTCGATCGGCATGATGCGCGAGATGACGCCTTTGTTGCCATGCCTTCCGGCCATCTTGTCGCCGGGCTGCAGCTTGCGCTTCACCGCGACGAAGACCTTGACCATCTTCATCACGCCCGGCGGCAATTCGTCGCCGCGCTGCAACTTCTCGACCTTGCTTTCAAAGCGCTGGGTCAATTCGGCGATGGCGTCGTCCATCTGCTTCTTCAGCGCCTCGATGTCGAGCATCCTGGCATCGTCGCGCACCGTAATATGGCGCCACTGGCCCGGCGTGTACTCGGCGAGCAGTTCGTCGGTCACCTCGCTGCCCGATTTCATCCCCTTGGGGCCGGCGACGGTGGTCTGGCCGAACAGCAGCTCCTTCAACCGCGCGGCAAAGCTGCGCTCGAGGATCGCGCGCTCATCGTCGCGGTCCTTCGCCAGCCGCTCGATCTCGGCCCGTTCGATCGCCAGGGCGCGCTCGTCCTTGTCGACGCCGCGGCGCGAGAACACCCGCACCTCGACGATCGTGCCGGAAACCCCCGGCGGCAGGCGCAGCGACGTATCGCGCACATCGGACGCCTTCTCGCCGAAAATCGCCCGCAACAGCTTTTCTTCCGGGGTCATCGGCGACTCGCCCTTCGGCGTCACCTTGCCGACCAGGATATCGCTCGGCTTGACCTCGGCGCCGATATAGACGATGCCGGCCTCGTCGAGGTTTTTCAGCGCCTCCTCGCCGACATTCGGGATGTCGCGGGTGATTTCCTCTTGCCCGAGCTTGGTGTCACGCGCGCTCGCCTCGAACTCCTCGATGTGGATCGAGGTGAACACATCGTCGGAGACGATGCGCTCGGAGATCAGGATCGAATCCTCGAAATTATAGCCGTTCCACGGCATGAACGCGCACAGCACGTTCCTGCCCAGCGCCAATTCGCCCTGCTCGGTCGAGGGGCCATCGGCGATGATGTCGCCGGCCCGCACCTGGTCGCCGACCTTTACCAGCGGGCGCTGGTTGATGCAGGTGTTCTGGTTCGAGCGCTGGAATTTGAGCAGGTTGAAGATATCGACGCCGGAGGCCGCGGCCGAGGTCTCCTCGGTGGCGCGGACGACGATGCGGGTCGCGTCGACCTGGTCGACGATGCCGGAGCGCCGCGCGATGATCGTCACCCCCGAATCGCGGGCCACGATCTCCTCCATCCCGGTGCCGACCAGCGGCGCCTCGGCGCGGATCAGCGGCACCGCCTGGCGCTGCATGTTGGAGCCCATCAGCGCGCGGTTGGCGTCGTCGTTTTCGAGGAACGGGATCAGCGCCGCGGCGACCGACACGAGCTGCTTCGGCGACACGTCGATCAGGTTGACGTCCTCCGGCCGGCACAGGATGAAATCGCCGTTCTTGCGGCAGTTGGTCAGATCGGCTGCGATGCGACCTTCGCCATCGATCTCGACATCGGCCTGGCCGATCGAATAGCGGCCTTCGTCCATCGCCGACAGATAGATCACCTCGTCGGTGACCCGGCCGGCGCTGACCTTGCGGTAGGGGCTTTCGATGAAGCCGTACTGGTTCACCTTTGCATAGGTCGCCAGCGAGTTGATCAGGCCGATATTGGGACCCTCCGGGGTCTCGATCGGGCAGATCCGGCCGTAATGCGTCGGGTGGACGTCGCGCACCTCGAAGCCGGCGCGCTCGCGGGTCAGGCCGCCGGGGCCGAGCGCCGACAGGCGCCGCTTGTGGGTGATCTCCGATAACGGGTTGGTCTGATCCATGAATTGCGACAGCTGGGACGACCCGAAAAACTCGCGCACCGCCGCTGCCGCGGGCTTGGCGTTGATCAGATCGTGCGGCATCACGGTGTCGATCTCGACCGAGCTCATCCGCTCGCGGATCGCGCGTTCCATGCGCAACAGGCCGACCCGGTACTGGTTTTCCATTAATTCGCCGACCGAGCGCACCCGGCGGTTGCCGAGATGGTCGATGTCGTCGATGTCGCCGCGCCCGTCTTTCAGGTCGACCAGCACGTTGAGGATGGCGAGCACGTCCTGCTTGCGCAGCACGCGCACCGTATCGGCGGTATCGAGCTCGAGGCGCGAGTTCATCTTGACCCGGCCGACCGCCGACAGATCGTAGCGCTCGGAATCGAAAAACAGGCTGTTGAACAGGTTCTCGGCGGTCTCCAGCGTCGGCGGCTCGCCCGGGCGCATGACGCGGTAGATGTCTATCAGGGCATCCTCGCGCGTCGCGTTCTTGTCGATCGCCAGCGTGTTGCGGATATAGGGACCCTTGCTGTCGGCGCCGCGGCTCACGAGGTCGATGTCGAGCATCGGCAGCTCGGCGGTCTCAGCCTTGTCGAGCTGATCGAGCGCAGCCTCGGTGATCTCGTCGCCGGCTTCGAAATAAACTTCGCCGGTGTCCTCGTTGATCAGATCCTCGGCGAAATAGCGGCCCATCAGCTCGTCGCGCGGCGCCAGGACGTGGTTGAGGCCGGCATCGCGCAGCCGTTTCGCCAGTCGCGGCGTCATCCGCTCGCCAACGGCGAGGCGGACTTCGCCGGTCTCGGCGTCGACCAGATCGGTTGTCAGCTTGCCCTTGAACTGTTCGGGCTCGAACGGCGTCATCCAGCCATTGGGCCCGCGTTTATAGATGACCGTGCCGTAAAAGGCGGAAAGGATTTCCTCCTTCGCCATGCCGATCGCGGCGCCAGGCGGCAGGTTCTTGTTGTCGGCGCGCGCCGCGGCCCGCTTCTCCTCGGTCCCCGAATCGTCGAGCGCCATCAGCAGCGTCGTCGCCGGCAATTTGCGGCGCCGGTCGATGCGAACGTAGACGTGGTCCTTGGCGTCGAACTCGAAATCGAGCCAGGAGCCGCGATAGGGGATGACCCGCGCGGCGAACAAATATTTGCCCGAGGAGTGGGTCTTGCCCTTGTCGTGGTCGAAAAAGACGCCGGGGCTGCGGTGCATCTGCGAGACGATGACCCGCTCGGTGCCGTTGATGATGAACGTGCCGTTGCGCGTCATCAGCGGCATGTCGCCCATGTAGACGTCCTGCTCCTTGATGTCGCGGATCGAGCGCGCGCCGGTATCCTCGTCAACGTCCCAGACGACCAGGCGCAGCGTCACCTTGAGCGGAGCGGCATAGGTGATGCCGCGCTGCTGGCACTCGTCGGTGTCGTATTTCGGCGTCTCCAGCTCATAGCGCACGAATTCGAGTTGCGCCCGCTCGGAGAAGTCGCGGATCGGGAAGACCGATTTGAACACCTCCTGCAGCCCGACATTGCCGCGCTGCTCGGCTGGCACCCCCATCTGCAAGAAATGGTCGTAGGAGCTGCGCTGCACCTCGATAAGATTGGGCATCGGGGCAACTTCGGGAATGCGCCCGAAGCTCCTGCGGATCCGCTTCTGGCCGTTGAAGGAAATCGCCATTTATGTCCCTCGCTGTGGGCCGCCCCGCGTAAACAGGGGAGCGGCCTGAAATCCCTTTGCCACCATCGCGCCGCGCCGCGCGCCCGGCTTGACGGGCATACCTGCCGGTCGCGGCGATCGAGATTACCCCGCGGACGCCAATGCCGGGCGTGCGAGCGTACCCGCACCCCGGTTCGGTCATCTCGATATGAGCGCGGCTGCCGACAGCCGCGACGCGGTCAAGAAGATCGTGGCAGACCTACCTTATCTCAACAGTCGCACCCGCATCTTCAAGCTGCTTCTTGATTTTCGCCGCTTCTTCCTTGTTGACGCCTTCCTTGACCGCCTTCGGCGCGGCTTCGACCAGATCCTTGGCTTCCTTCAGTCCGAGCTGCGTCAACGCCCGCACTTCCTTGATAACATTTACTTTTTTGTCACCGAACGAGGCGAGAATGACATCGAACTCGGTCTTCTCGGCAGCCACCTCGGCGGCCGGCGCCGCCGCGGTCGCCGCCGCGACCGGGGCCGCTGCCGACACGCCCCATTTCTCCTCGAGCATCTTCGCCAACTCCGCCGCCTCGATCACGGTCAGCGACGACAGATCGTCGACGAGCCTGGACAGTTCCGCCATGTTGCTACTCCCGATTGCGCCCTAAGGGCTTTAGCCTACGAAATTTCATTGGTCCGGCGATGCGGCCCCAGTGGGCTCGGTCAAGGTGGTCTCGGTCTCGGTCATCTCGGGCTCGGCGGCCTCGGTTTCGACAGCCGCCGCGTCAGACCCCGCTTCCGCCGCCTGATCCGCCGCCGTCGCAGCGGGCCCGGGGCCGTTCGCGTCGGCGCCGTTCTTTTCGGCATAGGCGGCAAAGACGCGCGCCAGTTGCGCCGCCGGCGTCTGCAACAGTACCGCGAGCTTGGTCGCCGGGGCGTTAAGGAGGCCGATGATCTTGCTGCGCAAATCGTCGAGCGAGGGCAGGGTGGCGAGCGCCTTGACCCCCGCCGCGTCGAGCATCTGACCCTGCAGCCCACCGCCGATGATCGTCAGCTTGGTGTTGCGGTTGGCGTATTCGACCGCGGCCTTCGCCGCAGCCACCGGGTCCTGCGAGAAGGCGATCGCCGTCGGGCCGCTGAACAAGGGCGCCAGCGCGGCGAATGGCGTACCGTCGAGCGCACGCCGGACCAGCCGGTTCTTGGTGACCCGATAGCGTGCCCCGGCACTGCGCATCTGGCGCCGCAACTGGGTGACCTCGGCGACCGTCAGCCCGGTCTGGTGGGTTATCACGACGCACACCGCGTCGGCCAGATCCTGATGCAGGGTCGTGGTCAGAAGCTGCTTTTGTGCTCGATCCACCCAATTCTCCAAATCATGCCGCTCGCCGGCAGCTGTCCCGCAACAGGTCGGCCGGCGGCATCGCTCAAGCCGGCACCGCTCGGAGCGCCGCTGCGACGGTCTGCCCGACTACGTCCTCGTATCCTCGGCGAGCCCGGCGAGATCGACCTTGACCGCCGGTCCCATCGTCGAACTGAGGCTCACCCGCTTGATGTAGGTGCCCTTGACGCCGCTCGGCTTGCCTCGGGTGATCGCGCCGACAAAGGCGCGCACATTATCGACGAGCGCGTCGTCCGTAAAGCTCGCTTTGCCGACCCCGGCATGAACGATGCCGGCCTTTTCGGCGCGGAACTCGACCTGGCCGCCCTTGACCGCCTTGACGGCCTCGGTGACGTTCTGGGTGACCGTGCCGAGCCGCGGGTTGGGCATCAGCCCGCGCGGCCCCAGGATCTTGCCGAGCCGGCCGACCACGGACATCATGTCGGGAGTGGCGATGGCGCGGTCGAAATTGATCTCCCCGGCCTGGATTTTCTCGGCGAGATCCTCGGCCCCGACGATGTCGGCCCCGGCCGCCTCAGCCTCCTTGGCGCGGTCGCCGCGGGCGAACACCGCGACCCTGACCGTCTTGCCGGTGCCGTGCGGCAGCATCACGGTGCCGCGCAGATTCTGGTCGGGCTTGCGCGGGTCGAGGTTCAGGTTCATCGAGATTTCGACCGTCTCGTCGAATTTCGACGTGGCGCGCGATTTGATCTCCTGCACCGCCTCGCCGACATTGATCGGCGCCGCCGCCGGGTCGATGCCTTCGTAAGCCTTCTTCAGCCGCTTGCCGATCTTGGCCATGTCCCGCTCCCGCTAGCCTTGCTTTTTAGAGTTAGTCGACGACCTCGAGCCCCATCGAACGGGCCGAGCCGATCACCATCTGGCACGCCCCGTCGAGATCGTTGGCGTTGAGGTCCTGCATCTTGGTTTCGGCGATCTCGCGAATCTGCGCCATCGTCACCCGGCCGACGGTGCCGCCCTTGCCGGTGGTCTGCGCGCCTTTCTCGACCCCGGCCGCCTTTTTGAGGAAATAGCTCGCCGGCGGGGTCTTTGTCACGAACGTAAAACTGCGGTCGCCAAAGGCGGTGATCACCACCGGGATCGGCATGCCGGGTTCCAGGTTCTGGGTCTGCGCGTTGAACGCCTTGCAGAATTCCATGATGTTGAGACCGCGCTGCCCCAATGCCGGGCCGATCGGCGGCGACGGGTTGGCCTTGCCCGCCAGCACTTGCAGCTTGATCATCCCGACGATTTTCTTTGCCATGATCCTCTCTTAATCCCTTTTCTCGTCATTGCGAGGAGCGACGCGACGAAGCAATCTCGATCGGGTTGCGTCGCGGCGCTCGCAATGACAGCATCTTTGCGGCTCAGACCTTCTCGACCTGCGAGTATTCGAGCTCCACCGGGGTTGCCCGGCCGAAGATCGACACCGCGACCTTGATCCGCGATTTCTCCTCGTCGACTTCCTCGACCACGCCGTTGAACGAGGTGAACGGCCCATCGGACACCCGCACCTGCTCGCCGATCTCGAAGGTGATCGACGGCGTCGGCCGCTCGATCCCTTCCTGAACCTGGCGCATGATGCGGGCCGCCTCGTTCTCGCTGATCGGCGTCGGACGGCCGCGGCCACCGAGAAACCCGGTGACCTTGGCGGTATTCTTGACGAGGTGCCAGGTCGCGTCGTCGAGGTCCATCTTGACCAGCACGTAGCCGGGAAAGAATTTGCGCTCGGAGCTGACCTTGGCGCCGCGCTTGACCTCGATAACCTCCTCGGTCGGCACCAGGATCTGCTCGAAGCGATCGGCCATGGCCTTCTGCTCGGCCTGCTCGCGGATTGCCGCGGCGACCTTCTTCTCAAACCCGGAATAAACGTGAATTACATACCAGCGGCTCGCCATCGCCACGCTCCACCTATAGCCCGAGCCCGAACAGCAGCCGCATACCGTAGGACAGGATTTGATCGACGACGAGGAAGAACACCGCGGCGACGAACACCATGACGAACACCATCCCGGTCGTGACCAGCGTTTCCTTGCGCGTCGGCCAGGTGATTCGCGACATCTCCTGGCGGACTTGCTGAATGAATTGGACCGCGTTGGTCTTGGCCATTTTGGATCAGATCAACCTTTATCGGCCTCGGCCGATGGACATATCGCTACGGTATATGGTGGCACCGGTGCCCCGCCGGCAGGGGCGTCGATGCGGGGCGGGGCACGGCATGGCAGGAGTGGAGGGGCTCGAACCCCCAGCCCCCGGTTTTGGAGACCGGTGCTCTACCAGTTGAGCTACACTCCTATCCATCAAGCATCGCGGCAAGATCAAATCCCTCGAGAAAATAGTTGCACCGCTCGGTGTCAATACTCGCCTCCACGATCTGGGCCAATTCGTGCGCTCCAGACGCGTCGAGCGCATAGCACATGATCGCATCCGGATCATCGGCCGGAACCCGGGCGAGTTCCTTCGCCCTCGGTAAGACAGAATCCGCAAGGTCGAATTCTTCCGCCACGCGTTCCGTTCGGCGGTCGTAACCCACGAGGCTGTGTCCGATTCGGCTCATATCTCAATTGTCTGCCCAGGATTGGCGGGCTTGGTCATTGCACCGGTTTCGGGGTCGAATTCGCCCAGATGATGACCCCTCCTGTCATAGTTTTCGACCCGCCCATGCTGATAATCCCATTCGTAAATGTGGCCGGTCTCTCCGTCTACCCAACGATGGCGAACTGACTTCGGCCGCACCCGCTCGGCATTCGGGAATGCCCTCAACCGCCTTGGTGCGGGGACCATCCGCGGGCGAAACCCCCGCTAGTCTGAAGATCAGCCGACGCCCTGACATTGCTACTTCAGGATCTTGGCGACGACGCCGGCGCCGACGGTGCGGCCGCCTTCGCGGATTGCGAAGCGCAGGCCCTCGTCCATCGCGATCGGCACCAGGAGTTCGACGACCATCGACACGTTGTCGCCCGGCATCACCATTTCGGTCCCTTCGGG
>CAMATN010000103.1 GCA_945861155.1 Rhizobium sp. Q54 | reverse complement strand
AGGCAATCGCCAGGAGGAAAGCCGTGCGACTCAGAATTGGTACGACTGCCGCGCGGAAATTTTCAGCTGTCATCCTGGCGCAGGCCGGGATCCATTTCCGCCATGGGTTCGGGCTTTCGCCGGGACGACAAGATTTGTATTCAAGGCTGGTCAGCAAACTTCGGAAGCCGGTGACGACGCGCATGCCTGATCTTAGCACGGACCAGCATTTGCTGTGCCTCGGCATGGGGTATAGCGCGGGAGTGCTGGCGGACCGCGTCGCCGACGCGGGCTGGTCGGTTCGTGGCACCACTCGCAACGCGGAACAGGCTCTCGCGCCGAGCGCGGCGAGATACGAGACCTATCGCTTCGACCGCGAGCACCGATTGCCCGCCGCGGCGTTCGCCGGTGTCACGCATATCCTCGTATCGGTCCCGCCGGACGAATCCGGCGATCCGGTGCTCGACGCCCATCGCGACGACATCGCCGCCATTCCCGGCCTCGCCTGGCTCGGCTATCTGTCGACCACGGGGGTCTACGGCAACCGCGACGGCGGGTGGGTCGACGAGGGTGCCGAACTGCGCCCGAGCGGGGAGCGCGGCCGGCGGCGGGTCGCGGCTGAAGCCGGCTGGCTCGATCTGTGGCGGGGGCAGGGCGTGCCGGCGCACATCTTTCGCCTGGCCGCGATTTACGGCCCCGGCCGCAGCCCGTTCGACGCGTTGCGCGCCGGCGCCGCCAGGCGCATCGACAGACCGGGCCAGGTGTTCTCGCGCATTCATGTCGACGATCTGGCGAGCGTGCTGATCGCCTCGATCGCAAGGCCGAGCCCCGGCGCGGTCTATAACGTCTGCGACGACGAGCCGGCCGCGCCCGAAGCCGTCGTTGCGCATGCCGCGGGGCTGCTGGGATTGCCGCTGCCACCGCTGGTGCCGTTCGACGAGGCCGGGCTGTCGCCGATGGCGCGCAGCTTCTACGACGACAACAAGCGGGTCTCGAACGCCCGCATCAAGGCCGAGCTCGGGGTCGCGCTACGCTTTCCCGATTACCGCGCCGGGCTGGCGGCGATTCTGGCCGCGACTTCCCTGACCCGAATAATACCCGAATAGTACCCGCATCGGCGAGGGACTTGCCCTCTCCCGCGCCATCCGGCAAGTTCGGCCGCATCCAGTTCGCCAGACGCCGCTCGCTCCGGGAGAAATTACATGGCCGCTTACAACGTACTGATCATGGGAGCCTCCTACGGGTCGCTCCTGGCCACCAAGCTGTTGTTCGGCGGTCACAAGATCACGATGGTGTGCCTCCCGGCCGAGGTCGAGGCGTTCAACAGCGAGGGCGCCCGGGTGCGCATGCCGATCCGGGGCCGCAAGGAGCCGATCGAGCTTGATTCGCGCAACCTGCCGGGTAGCCTCAAGGCGGCCGGTGTCGCCGATGTAAAGCCGGGCGATTTCGACCTCGTGGCGCTGGCGATGCAGGAGCCGCAATACCGCTCGCCCGGAGTGCGCGAGCTGCTCGACGCCGTCGCGACCAGCAAGGTGCCGACGATGTCGATCATGAACATGCCGCCGCTCCCTTATCTAAAGCGCATCCCCGGCCTCGACACCGATGCGATCAAGGCCGCCTATACCGACGCCAGCGTGTGGGACAATTTCGAGCCCGGGCGGCTGACCCTGTGCAGCCCCGACCCGCAGGCGATTCGGCCGCCCGGCGAGAAGATCAACGTGCTGCAGGTCACCTTGCCGACCAACTTCAAGGTCGCCCGGTTCGACTCGGAGCAATCGACCGCGATGCTGCGCCAGATGGAGGCCGATATCGAGGCGGCGCGCTACAACCCCGGCGACGGCGAGGTCCAGCTGCCGGTCAAGCTCAAGGTGCACGATTCGGTATTCGTGCCGCTCGCCAAATGGGCGATGCTGCTGACCGGCAACTACCGCTGCGTGACGAAGGACGGCGCCATCGACATCAAGGATGCCGTGCACCAGGACATCGAGACCTCGCGCTCGGTCTACAACTGGGTTGTCGGCTTGTGCGAGAAGCTTGGCGCGTCGGCGAGCGATCTCGTGCCGTTCGAGAAATACGCCGCCGCGGCGAACGATCTGGTGCGGCCTTCCTCGGCGGCGCGCGCGCTCAATAACGGCGTCCCCAACATCGAGCGGACCGACCGGCTCGTGCAGCTGATCGGCGCGCAACTCGGCATGCGCAACGCGACCGTCGACCGGACCGTCGCGCAAGTCGACGAACGCGTGGCCGCCAACCGGCAAAAAGCGGCCTGACCGGAAAAACATCATAGCGGAACAACCAGTCGTCACGACGCCATTCGCCGTTCGCATACGAACGATGCGGCGCGCCAAATGCGGGGCGGCGGGCCGATGTCCCGCGCGAGTGGCTCGGCGAACGGGTCGGGCGGTCGACCCGCCTTTATTAGATCGACCCGACTTTAGTAGAATGGAAACTGGCCGCGTGTAATCTTGCGTATATAATCCTGGAAAATCTTACTGCTGCCTGATAGCTGAGACGCCATGAATTTGGCAAACTCCGCTGGTTCGTTAAATATCCGATGCCCATCGATAAATTCTGTCCGTAGATAGTGCAATAAAATGATTTTATCAAGCTCCTTTGGATAGAATTGATCCGCAATCCGATCAGTAGGAAAATTGAACCTGATCGGCAATACCCGCGTTGGAAGGTTCGCCCTCTCCACCGCGAGAGCGATGCTGATATGCTCATGACATTCATTGTTTACGATGCGGAGAATGCGAGGTTCGACGACGCGCAACTGGGCGTGGAGTTGGCGAAGTAATTTAGGGGTGCTCGCCATAAACCCACATTCGATATAAAAAGGACAGGGCTCAAGCTCTCGAATCAGGGTGTGGCAATTCCGCAGTTGGATTGGGCGTCCGAGAACGTAACCGGCTATTTGTGGCCAAAACTGACGGGGCGATGTTCCTTCATGTACAACTGTCGGGCCGGGATGCATTAATGACGGCGGATAGTACGATATCACGCCGCACAAGGCCGGCGATTTCGACAGCTCATCTAAGAACGCGCCCGGAAACGGCCGCAATAGCAAGGTATTCGCATCGCAAATAAACGAAACATCCGCTTCCTCGTTTAAAATATCACCGACTAATTCTGTCCGGCATCGAATTCCGTTTTCGAAGCGCTCCTCTGTTTCCCGCTGGATTATTTCGATATTTCCGAAATATGGTTTCCATCGATCGGGAAGTTTTGTCGATTTTCTCCCTGCGTAACAGCATACAAGCCTTGCCGCACGATAGTCGTCCCCGAGATTATCCAGGCTTCGCCGGAACATTGCCGCCTGCGACCAAAACGCATCGGTGGCGCTCCCGGCGATAATGAACTCAAGCTTCATGCAACAAATTCTCGTGAGGCCGTGCCGCTGTTTTCGCCCGCTATCGCGCGGCGTTTATCGCGGGAGCTCTGGGGCCGGGCGCTCAGAAATAATACCGCCGATGTCCCGGACTTTACACGGTGCGATGCTTGAGACGGGTCAAAATAAGGTAAATTCGGGATTGGGGAGCCGCCCTTCGCCATATCCGTGGGTTTCGAAGTGTTGTTGTATATTTTTGATGGTCCCGGCCGCAACTGCCTCTGCGATGTCCGGGTGCGCGGAAATATAGAAGGGCTCGTCCACCAGCAGTTTTTGCGGAAGCTTATTTTCAAAGAAGCCCGTTTGATAATAGTGCTCGGCGCCACTCTCGATAAGCCCTTTCTCGACAGCCCGCCGAACGTCGGGGTTCATGTCGAGATAATATTTCTCGTCAAAAACATTTCTTCCTTTTAATGCTGTATCCAGGAGATGTCGAAAAAGATTAAGAGGCACGGTAACGACCTCGTTGCCTTCTTCGTCCGCGTGTTGATGGATGAGGGCTTTTAGGCGCGCGTACTGCATCACTCGTTCTCAGTTTGCGAAAGCCTCGTGGGACAGCCTTGTACGCCCAATATAATGGTTCGGCAACCGCAGATCGAAAATCTCCTGAGCACCGGCATTTGGGATCGGCGAATTTTTCGGACCAGCCAAGGCCGGTGCATTTTGGCCGCGGTCCAATGGCAAGACGCGCCGAGGTAATGACACCCAGGCGAGGTTGCCCAGGGCATCGACCTTTTCAGGTCCGAAATCCTCGTCATCGCGACCGAGCAAGGCCACGGCGATGCGCGGGTTGTCCGCGCCTCCCGGTCACCCCGCCCTGGCCGCGCAGGGGGCCCGACCGGGTAATCGACATTGCGGCGACGTGTCGCAATGGGCGCATAGTTCCTGGGGCGCGCCCGGGCACACGATCCGGAGCTTGCCTGGCGGCGCGCCGTTTGACGCGATGGGCGTCATCCTCGTAGGCCGCCTGCGATCCCGAATATGGGTCGGGCGACAATGTGCCGGCCATGTGTTCGACCAAATCGGCGGACCGCCTCACCGGAAAGGAACGCAAACCTGTCGGACAACTCACTGGCTACGGAGGCCCGGCAATCTCTGCATTCCCGACACACCGTTGCGCAATCTTGCGCCTGGCGCTTTGCGTTGATACGATCATTACCTCTCCTCAGTACGGCCTCCAAACGGGGGCGTGCGGACCTCAGATCGATCTCGTAACCGGGAGTGCGGACATACATGGACTCTGCCTATCCCGAGACAGCGGCGTTCGTGCGAGATCACGCAAGCGCGGAATTCGCTCAACGCTTTTTAGATGTGCCCGGATATGTCAATATGTGGGCTAAGGATACCGGTGGTCTTTAGGCAAAACGGGTTCTGGATTACCGTTGTGGAAACGGTGTAACGGCTGCAGGGCTCGCACTTTTTTATGGACCCGAAGAGGTGGTGGCCGTCGATGTCATCGAGCCTGGGGACGATCTCGTTCGATCGCTTTCGGCAATGGCCGGGATCGGACAGCTCCCGGAAAATGTCGCATTCCGGCGGATTTCCGAGCAAGGCACGCTGGCTGGACAGAGCCTGGATTTTATCTATAGTTGGTCCGTGTTCCATCGTATAGAATTCGAGCAATTCCCGGCCATCGTTGCGAATTTCTGCGATTTGCTGCGCCCCGGCGGAGGCGCATTAATACAGATTGCTCCATTGTATCATTCCGCGCAAGGCGCGCTCTTAGGTGAGTTCGGTTTAGGCAATTGGGAGCATCTCCTCTTACCTCACGAGGCGATCCGCGAGCGCGTGTTGACACATCCAACAGCCGACGCCCACAGGAAACATGCGGCCTGGAGGTATTTCGAAAGCCAGAACCGGATCACCGCGGCGGACGTTAAAGCCCTGTTTCACGAGAGCGGATTTTATCTGTTGCGACATCGCGAGGTTTTCGACACCGACACGCCGCCGGTGGAGTTGCTACGTGAGCACTCCAAGGAGACGCTAACTCGTAACCAAGTGGTTTTTTTATTCGCGAAGGCCTGAGGCGACCGGCCCCGGTAATGCCGGGTGGACCGAAGCGACGCTCGTCCGGCGGATCATGCTCCCGATTTTCGCCGTGAACTTGACGAGAGCTGCGGGCGGTGCGCTGTCGCTCCGGCAAGTTGGAGAAGCGGGCTGATGCCAATCAAGCGGATGATCGCCAGGGTTGCCGCTTAACGTGGCGCCGCGAGACCAACCCCGACATGGCGACGCCGACGACCGGCAGCCCCCTTGCCAGGTGGTCAACGCCAGCTTGATATGGTACAGAGGGTTTTCGGCGACCCCCTTGGTGGTTTGGACGATTGCTAGATTCAAGCACGCGAGAAATGTGGCGATAGTTGCATAAGTGTAAATCGATAGCGGTCTGCGAATTTTAACCGACAAACGGGGAGACTTGGCCGATCCAAATTTTTGCACTGGACCCGTTGCACATTTTACCACACCCGGGGGTGCTGGCTCTTGGAACATCGTAGCCTCGCTGTATCCATACATACCGCGCCCGCGGGACATCAACGCTCGACCGAGAGCGGCGAATTGCAGCCGGTCGTGGTGGTAGTCGGCATGCATCGCAGCGGCACGTCGCTGTGCGCCCATGTCCTGAGTGCGCTCGGAATCGATATCGCGGATGAGCCCTCGTCGCGCGGCATTCCCGAACCCGATAACCCGAAAGGGCACTGGGAGCGCTGGGAAATCGTCGGTTTTCACGATCGTATTCTCGGGCAACTCGGCCGCGGTTACTATACCCCGTACCATGATCTGCCGTTCCCGGTCGCCTGGTGGGCGGATCCGAGGGTGATTAAAGTCCGGAATGAAATCATAGGCTTTCTGCAAAAGAAGATGGGGGACGTACATTTTGGGTTCAAGGATCCGCGTACGGTACGGTTGATGCCCATGTGGGATCAGATTTTCACCCATCTCCGGGTCGAGCCGAAATTTGTTTTCTGCTTACGGAATCCGGCGCAGGTGGCGCGCTCTCTCAACCAAAGAGACAAACTTGATCTGTCGTGGGGCGAATATCGATGGTTGACCTATGTTGCTGATTTCTTCTTCCATGTAGGCGATTCCCGCTTGTCCGTAATCGAATACGAGGACTGGTTTAACCCTGAAGCAAATAATCTTGAAAAACTGTGCCGCTTCCTTGAAATTCCAGAGGCAAGAGTTTCTCCATCGCTCAGATTTGGTATCTCGGGAATAGTCGATCAAAACCTTCGGCATGACGACGTACGTCGGGAGGCCGAGCAATCGTTGAGCCGGTCAGTCTACCTGCTGGCGCAGCAAGCTGACGTCAATGACGCGGCGCGCCGGCAACTAACATCGCTGGCCTCAAGCTTCATGCGGTTTCGGGAAGTCGAACGACCTCTGTACCGTGCGTTCGAGGGTTTGGAGCAGGTGACCCTCTCGGCATCGCATGAGGAGCCGGCGACGAGATCGGAAACGCCGATATACGCCGACTTCATCGATTCTGGAGCCGTTATCGCGGATCAAGTTGAGCTATCGGCCAGCGCCGACGAAAAGGTAGATTTCGAGCGGCGAATTACCGAGCTTGAGCGGGAACGGGATCAACTTCGACTGGAACTTGCGACAAGCCGCACTCGATCGGACTCGCTTCATGCCGCGTCAACCGACCGCGGCGACACGAGCGGAAATCCAGTTAAGGCCGGGGAACGCCACGGGGCGCTGCTGGACGCCGAGGCAGAAATTCATTCCCTGCGCTTGCAGTTGATCGGCGGCGAGGGCGCCAGGGAGGCCCTGGCAGCGGCATTGCGCGACCGCGAGGCCGCGCTGGCCGAAGCGAAAGCCGATCTGCAATCGACGCGGGAGGCAATGGCCGCCATCGAAGCCGGTTGCAGGGCATTGCAGGCAACCCTGGTGGAAAACGATGCCGAACTGATGGCGATGCAGACCAAGCTGGAACTGCGTTCGGGTGCACAAAACTGACCGGAGACGGCCTCATGCCGGAATTGGCATCGCCTGTGCTCGCCTAACGGGCTGGTCCGGCAACCCCGGCCAAGCCGTTGCGCGATCACAGCCCGCAATTGGCGGCTGCGGGCGCCGCAAGCCCGCGGCAGTTTCAATTCATTTACTAGAATCCGGACGCTGTACCCTAATGGATAAAGGTCGTGAGCAATCGCACGCCGCCAAAACCGACGAAATCGCGGGCGAGAACCAACCAAATGTTTGACAGCGCTGCTGTTATTCGGCAACTTGCGCTCGAGCATATCTAGCCGGTTCGTTTGTCGACTGACGCGGCCGTAGGGGAAGGCGGCGACAGACGAGGCGACGGACCAACGGCAGCCATGCGTTCCCGATTTGACCCACCACCCTTATGAGACCCAATTACAATTGTGCCGGACAGTAATACAATGGCTGAATCCCGAAAGAACCTTGATCGCCTGATCAAAGAACTGAAATCGGGCCTCTTGCAGAAAGATGCGCGAATTGAAGAACTGGAACTAAGTTACCGGCAGCTTCGGGCGGAGACCGAGCGACTGCGTGGACAGATAGCGTTAAATCCCGGCGAAGTTCCTTCCGACAAGAAGCAGCCGGGAGCCGATTGGCAAGACATCGACGTCCACACGTCCCAACAGGCGAGGGCGGATGCAAACACGGTTGAGGATGCGGTTGGTTGGCCGCCGTTGCCGTTACGAGGAGGGTGCAAGGCAGTCCAGGTGTCCAGGGCCTTTGGTTTTTATGTCGACAAGTGGTCAGGACCGGAGGTTCACGCGAAATTTCGAGCGGTAGACCGGATTCATAAAGGCGCTGTTCGCGTCTGGACGGCGCCGGGGGCGCGAGACCTCATCTCGCTAACATTGCACATAAACAACAACTGCGTCGGCGTTTACAGTGTTGCTACGGGAAAGGCGACCACTCTGTCCTTCGAGGCGGGTATACCGGGCGACGAGGTATTCACAATAAAAATGGTAAGCGACTTTTCCGAGCGGGCGTCACCGCCGGATGTTCGTCTTTTGGCATTTGTCTTGATGGAAGTGGACTTCTTCTAATGGCGCTCGGTAATTCTTTCTCTCTAAGGTAGCGCAATGGATTATTTTCCAATCATCGAGCGGATTCGCGCCGCCAATCTGTTCGATGACAATTTTTATTTTCAGCAGCGCGTCTCCGCCGGAATCCATGATTTTGATTCGCCGTTAACCCAGATCGAGCACTATTTGACCGAGGGGTACAAGCACCTTCTCGATCCTTGCGCCGAGCTCAGCACACGATCCTATCTCGATATGTACCCGGATGTGGCGGCGGCGAGGAGCAATCCCCTGATCCACCACATCATGCAAGACATCCGGGAAGTCGGCGCCTCTGACATCGCCCTGGCGATTCAGGATAACGGCGATGCGAGCGAACTCGAGGTGATGCGGCCGGAATTCTCTGTTGCGTATTATCTTGCACGGAATACAGATGTCGCTGACGCCGGCCTCGATCCTCTGCGACATTACTACTATACCGGATGGCGTGAGGGTCGCAACCCCAACCGCGAATTCGATACCCAGTATTATCTTAGGGCGAATGAGGATGTACGCATCGCCGACATCCATCCGTTCTGGCACTACCTCGTAGCCGGCCGGGCAGAGGGTCGCAAAGCAAGACCTGGCGGCGGCTTCCGGCGTCAAATCATCGATGGCGCGCGAGAGCCGGAGCGGAGAACCGCGGATTATGTTAGATCCTCTGAGATCCCACTTTCTACAGCCGTGCTGACTCGACTGCTCGTTTCAGGCTTTAAGGATAAAACCGGATTTGTCGTCTCCGTGAGCCATGATTGCTATACGGCGGTGGTCGGTGGCACACAAATATTGATATCCGATGAGCAGAAACTCTTCAATTCGGATGGTTACGGCTACCTGCATCTGTCGCCAAAAGATCCACGGCTCACGCTGGCTGGGGAGGATCGACTTTTCATGGTTCGCCTGATCTTGGATGGGGAGTTGTTGGGGGTGGCTCCCCTTGATGCGGTTCGCGACATTCTCGGGAAGGAACTTGCCTCGCCTGGCCGCTCTATAGTTTTTGTTGTTCACTGCATATTGGGCTTTTATCCTCCGGACCTATGCGAGCTCTGGTCGATGCTGAAGCCCGGTTACAGCTATTACTGGCTCCATGATTATTCGAGTGTGTGCGAGGGCATGCAACTGTTGAGAAACGATGTAGAATTTTGCGGTGCGCCTCCGGCGACCAGCCTGGCATGCCGGGTCTGCGTTTATGGCAGCGCGCGCGCCTCCTATCTCGCCAGCCTCCAAAAACTGTTCGAGCATTGCGCGTTCGAGGTCATTTCGCCGTCGCAGGCGACGCTGGATTTATGGCGGCGCATATCGGATCTCCCACACCAAAGCGTTCATGTCCACCCCCACTGGACCCTTAAACCAAAGCCGGCGAAGCGCTTGGGGAAAGGGATTCCGGTCCGCACCGACAAGGTGTCCATCGCCTTTGTCGGCCGCACCTCTCCCGCCAAGGGCTGGCCGATTTACGCCGAGCTTGCAGCCGCGCTGGATGGCGATTCACGTTATGAGTTGTATCATTTTGTCGATAAAGGGGAAGCGAGCTTGCCGGGACTCCAGCTTATCGAAACCGCGGTGACCCCGTCGGACCGCGACGCGACCAGCCGTCTGCTCCGAGAGCATGGCATCGATATCGTAGCGCTACTGTCGCCGTGGCCGGAAACATTTTCCTTTGTCGCGCATGAAGCGCTGCTGGCTGGGGCACAGCTGGTTTGCTTGGAGGACAGCGGCAATGTTGCGGCGCTGGTGTCAAAGACAGAGCGCGGCGTCGTCCTACCCACCCCGGAGGCGGTAATCGACTTCTTTACGTCGGGTGCTGCCGTGGCCCGGCTCGCGCGCTCGCGCGCCGCGCAAAGATACGATGTGATACAGTCCGGCGCCACGGCATCCCTCGTGCATGCCGGCTCGTGAGCGGTTCGCCGATGCCCCCCGTCCATTGCTTTACCAGCTTCACCTTTAGCTACCTGCCGCGCGCGATGGTGCTGGCGCAGACCTTGCGCGCCGCTCATCCCGATTGGGTGTTCTGGGCATTGCTCGTCGACAAGTCGCCGCCCGGGTACGATTTCGTCATTCCCGACAACCTCTTTGATCACGTCGTTTACTTCAGCGATCTTGGTTGCGACCGCTTTCTCGGCTGGCTCTTCAAGCACGACATCGTCGAGGCCTGCACCGCGGTTAAAGGCCAGATGCTTCGGGAACTCTTGGACAAAGGTGCGACGAAAGTCGTCTACATCGATCCGGATATCGCTATCTTCGAGCCGCTGCACCGCATCGTCGAGCTTCTTGACCGCCACTCGGTCGTACTCACGCCGCACCAGACCGAACCCGACGAGGCGCCGGGGGCGATCCGCGATAACGAAATTGCCTCGCTCAACTACGGCACCTACAATCTTGGGTTTATCGCGGTGAAAAACGACGAGGTCGGCCGCAAATTCGCCGATTGGTGGGCGCGACGGCTCTATCTGGCCTGCTACGATGATCTACCGAATGGCATTTTTACCGATCAGAAATGGTGCAATCTCGTTCCCGGACTGTTCGATAACGTATACATCGAGCGAGATCCCGGCTGTAACCTGGCCAGTTGGAATCTGAGCACGCGGCGAATTACCATTCACCGCGACGGGCGCATTCTGGTCAATGGCTCGCCGCTTAAGTTCTATCATTTTACGAAAATCAACTCGGCCGGCGATATCATGACCGATAAATATGCCCGAGATAATACCCAGGTCTACGAGGTCTGGAACTGGTACAAGCGCGCCCTGAAGGCCAATAATATCGACGGGATTCCTCCCGGCTACTGGCATTACGGTGAGTTCTCGAACGGGGTCAAGATTCCACGGGCGGCGCGGTTGCTGTTCCGAGTCCGCGAAGACCTGCGCCAACATTTCGAGGACCCGTTCGAGGCTGACGGAAACTCACTCTACAATTGGATCGTTCGAGAACAGCCGAACCTCCTCGGCAACTGAGCGAGAGACCGGCATCAGGAGAAAGTCTATGGAGGAGGAGAAATGATCAATCCATCAGATTATTTTATGTGCGATTTGGTTAATTTAGGTTCCATCGATCCACGGCTGGCGTCGATCTATGCGCCGGAGCCGGAGCTAGGCGGCCAAAAGATCGGAATTACAGCGCAATTTCTGGAAAATGCTCACGTTTATCAACAAGGCCATTTTCAATTCGCTCACTTCAATAGGCTGATCAGACAGACGCTGCACAAAATTGGTTTCGATATCTCTAAAGGAGTGTCGGTCCTCGATATCGGCTCGGGCTTTGGGAACACCGTCATTCCAATGGCCGAGATTTTCGATGAGGCGGTCATTATCGCCACCGACCTGAGCGAGAATCTTCTCTCTATGCTTGGTGGACACGCGGCGAAGATATGTCCTGATGCGCGGATTGGTGCGGTTTGCGTCGACGCGACCAGGGACTACATCAGACCGGAGGCGTTCGATATCGTCGTCGGGTCGTATATTCTCCACCACATCATCGATCCAAAAGATGTTATCGCCGCCGCATTTCGGGCGCTCAAGCCCGGTGGGGTTGCGGTATGGTTTGAGCCTTTCGAGGCGGGCTTTGCAGTGTTGCGGACGATCTTTGAAGACCTGATGGCGGCGCACGATTCAGGGCGTGAGGGGATGTCGAAAGAATTGCGAGAATTCCTTTGGCGTCAGGTCAGGGATTGGAAGACGAGATCGCAGCCTGATAAACCCATCGACCTGCTTCGTAGATTGGACGACAAACACCTGTTCACACGGCATTATTTTGTGAGCGCCGCCAAGGCTGTCGGATTCCCGGGCGCCGAAGTTTTTGCGCTCAGAGGTCCGGGGCCGGTTTTCCGGGATATGGTAAATGGGTTGCTTGGACTCAACCCTCTCTCAAACGACACCCTGCCTGACTGGGCATGGGAGCGGGTTGATTATTGGGATACAATCCTATCGCCCGACCTGCAGATGGACCTCATCTTTCAGGGAACGATTATCATGAGGAAGGCATAAATAATTGGGAGCATATGATGCTGTCAATCCCCCATCTAAAGTCTTCGAATTTAGGTTGATCAGAGAATACGGAACCATGCTGGAGAGACAACCCCTCAGTCTCGCAGTCAAACGCGACAGCCAAGGGGCTCCAATAACTTTCTCAGATAGTCGACGCGACTTGGAACTAACGATTTTAGATAATTCTCAAAGTTGTCATCGACATATCCCATATCGCTGCGGGTATCCATTGCCCGTCGATGCTCATCATTTGACGTGACGATCGACTCCGCGACAATTGCGAATTCGGGGGTATATGGCAAGTCCAGATAACTGAAAACCCTGGTAAACGTCCCATGCGGGTCTTAGACCATGTCTTCGTATCGAACCAACAGGATTTGGTCGCGGCGGTCATGATAAGTGCGTGCAAGATGTAAATATTTATAAAAGGTCGCTTGAGCATGTTGATCCAATTCCTCTGGCGTCGACCGAATCTTTTGGTGAAAAAGTGTTTGTGAGCGATAAAAGTCGCGGATATCGCGTACCAATATGATCTCCTTCCAAGTGCCAATCAGAGAACGCGCGAGATTGGTGCTGACGAAATTCCAACTCTTTTCAACCCAATATTGCGCCTCAGGTTTTACGCGCTTAGAATGGTTGGCTATCTCGCCGAAAATCTGGCCAAAAAGGCCAAGCAAGCCGCGTCGCGTCAGGACCTGCAAATTATGCGCGAACTCCTTCTCAAACCCCTGGATGCCGGGATCCAGCTTCGTATAGCCAACAGGTAATGTCAAAAATTCCGAGAAATGGTCAAATCTATTTAGCTCCGCGATAGCGCCTTCGGACGATAACACCGCGATTGCCCGAAGATAATGCGTGAAGATCGAAACTTCACCATATTGCCCCAGCAGCTTTGGTACTACGCAAGCTGGATGATTATCGAGTACGCGGCAAAGCAGAGAGCTGCCGCTTCTACCGATGGAGTTAACACTGATGATCCCAATGTCCCCGCGAACAGCGTCTGCTAAGTTATCGCCGATCGGCTGAAAGCGTATGGAGGCAAGGATGTATTCAAGAACCTTCCCTTCATTATCGGGGTCATGTACGATCTCGATGTCCACGGGATCGCTGCGCTGAGACAAAAAAGTTGGCAGGACGATGTTAAAGCCACAGTAGACATCATCGGGTTCGATCGTCCCCCCTACCTCGGGTGCAGACAGCAGGTCTGGCCTAGGCCGATCTATGGCGTGATTGAGCAACACCGTCCCGGCTACCGCGAACCGGAGTGTGCGAGCGCGAGTCAGGCGTGAGCCGGGCCGGCGTAGCACGAAGCCTGCGATTTCTACCGAGAAGGCCTCGCAAACCTCATTATTATGCGGTCGATCGAGGGCGATCAGGACACCCTCGGGCCATGACTCTGTCGGGAAATGAATATCTATCAAAAAGGGCGGAATCTGGCTAGCCATCTGCGTGTTCTGCATGTCCCTTGATCGACCCGCGACGAGATAATAGCACAGTCCGCGCACACCGGGGCTTGAATTTGGGACGAAACCGACTGATCAGGGGGTCACTATCCGCAGGACCGACAAATAATGCAATGCGCAGCTTTGCTGTCATCAAGTAGCACGTTGATGACGAACGGCAATCAACTGGTCATCAAAAAAGCGGTTTAACCCGCCCTGCAACTGATCAATGCCAAATCGGTCCGCGACTTTTTTACGGTTCGGAGAATTTTTGACTCGTTGAGTTCGAAACCCAGAGTCGTGAGTTGATGCAGGACGTCGCGGATTGTGCCGTGTTTTACCACGGATTCCACCTCTCTGGCCTTTGAGCGGTTCCAAAGAAAATCGCTGGACGGGATCAGATCGATCGCGAGCAGGAAGATGCCGCCTTGCCTGAGCCATTCGCGGCAGGACCGCAATGTCGCCTCGCGTGTTTCGCGAGGCGTGTGCGCGAGGACGCTTACTGACTAAATGGCGTCGAATTTGCCCACCGATGTAAATTTCTCCACGGCACAATGGTGTGCCGTTAAATTTACATGCAGGTGTGGGTAATCGAAATAACCCCGCTTGTTCGACTACCCCCGGTTGAAGGCCGGCATCACGTCGCGCGCGAACCAGCGCAGTTGCTCGATGAACTCGCTCGGCGGCAGGCCCTCGGCCCAATGGATCATGAAATCCTCGAGGCCGGGATATTTCGCCTCGATCGATTTGATGCCGTCGATGACCTGACCGGGCGTGCCGCAGAACCACGCCTTCTGCTTGACCCCCTCGCGCAAGGTCGGCACCGTCGTCGGCGCGCCG
The DNA here is from genome assembly GCA_945861155.1 of Rhizobium sp. Q54. Lineage (GTDB taxonomy): Bacteria > Pseudomonadota > Alphaproteobacteria > ATCC43930 > CGMCC-115725 > DATARH01. The sequence continues at coordinate 2,959 of CAMATN010000103.1, read as the reverse complement.
GGCGTGCCCCAGGTGCGGCCCTGTTCGTCGGCGTAGCGGACGAAGCCGAACGGCGCGAACCATTTGTAGCGCTCGTCATGCGACGGTTCGAGCCGGCGGATCGCCTCTTCCTCGCTGTCGGCGAGGTAGATGCCGGCCCCCCACACCATGTCCTGGCCGAGCTGGGTCGGCCGGTTGTGGCGGTGGCAGGCATCGTGGAAGGCGCGCACGACGTCGTCGAGTATCTTTTCGCCGTTCAAGGTGACCATCGCCTTGAGGCCGTATTGCGCCATCATGTCGATCGTGCGGCCGCTCGCGATCGGCATGAAGATCTCGACCGGCAGGTGCTTGGGCCGCGGCACCATCGTGATCTCGGTCAGATCATAGCCGCGATAGGGCACCGGCCGCGGCGCCTCGAAATACTTGCCCTTGTGGCGGAACGATCCCTCGTTGAAGCATTTGAGGAGCAGCTGCAATCCTTCCTCGAAGATTTCGCGGTTGGCGTCGGTGTCGAGCAGCGGCGCGTTGAAGCTCTCGACCTCGCGGGTGTGATAGCCGCGCCCGACCCCCATCACGACGCGGCCGTCGGTCACGATATCGGCCATCGCGTAATCCTCGGCGAGGCGGATCGGATGCCACATCGGCAGAATGTTGAACCCGCAGCCGAATTTGAGGCGCTGCGTCTGCGTCGCGAGCCACAACCCCCACTGGACCAGATTGGGGATGCACTCATAGCCTTCGTGCTGGAAATGGTGCTCGGCCGCCCACAGGCAGTAATAGCCGGTCTCATCCATCACCCGCGCGACCTGCCGCGAGGTTTCGAACACCTCGGACAGCCGCTCGTTCGAATAGCGCCGGTCATTGGCCGGCGTTCCGTCAAGCCCGATATTGTCGAGCTCGATCTGACCGACATAAAGCGCGTGGAACCGTTTGATCATGGCGGGACCCGACCTCCATTTGGCGCGAGATTCATACCTGAACGCTGTTCAATAATTTGGGCGCCCGACGGCGCTGCGTCAATTGCCGGGTCAATCCCGGGGCGCGCCCTTCTCCTCGACGAGCGCCTGCGCGATTCCCGATACCCGGGTCGTCGCCTCGCGCAACAGCCGTTTCAGCTCCGGCAATTCCTGCTCGAAGCGCTCGATCGGCGCGCCGATCAACAGACCCGCCGTGACGCCGCCATCCGCATTGAAGATCGGCACCGCGATCCCGGCCGCGCCCGGCACGGTCTCGCCGAGGCTGATCGAGAACCCTTCCCGCCGGATCGTCGCGAGCCGCTCGCGCAATTGCGCCGGGTCGGTGATCGTGCGCGCGGTCAGCGGTTCGAGGCGGGTTCCGGTGATGTAGCCATCCACCCAGGTCGGCTCCTGATAGGCCAGCAGCATCAGCCCGCCAGCCGAGACATAGAGTGGCCGAGTCGTGCCGGTCGGGACCGTGTAGCGCACCGGGTTGGCGCTGTCGATGATGTCGGCATAGGTGATGCGCCGGGCCAGATGGTCGAGCACGACCAGAAACACCGTCTCGCCGCTCTTGGCCGCGAGATCCTGCAGGATCGGCCGCACCAGGTTCGGAAAGCGGCGGATCGCCAGGATGTCGGCCGCGAGGCGAAAGGATTTCGGCCCGAGCCGATAGAGTCCATGGCCGTGCTCCATATAGCCGAGCGCCACCATCGAGCGCAGGATTCCCAAGAGGCTGCTTTTCGGCGCGCCGATCGTCGTGCTGAGTTCCGCGAGGCTGACTCCTTCCTCGGATTTGGCGAGCGCCTCGAACAGCGCGACAAGGCGCATTGCAGAGCGGCCGAACGAGCCGTCGGCGGCCGCGGCGCTCTCGCTCGGCGCTCGGGGGTTCGATGCTCGGCGCACGGATCGGGTCCTCAATTGGGCAATGCCTCTCATTACGGCGGGCCGCACAGTAGAGGCTAGCACGCCCTCGCTTCAACTCGGCGCAGCGGAAACACGTCACGCGCTTCACGCCATCGCAATCGCGGCAGACGCCGGATGCCGCGGCTGCTACAATTTCGCATCTTCTCGGGAGGAAACGATGACCACGACGCTCGACACCGAAACGCGCCCGGAGGCGCTCGCGGATAAGCCACCCGGGCTGCGAGTCGAAGATGTCGAATATCAGCGCCAGGGCGGGCGGGCGGTGCTCGCGCGGGTTTACCGGCCGGCCGGTACGGGGCCGTACCCGGCGGTCGTGCAGGTGCATGGCGGCGCCTGGGTCCACAAGGACCGCACCGATAACGATTTCATCGCGCGGGCTTTCGCCGAGAGCGGCATCCTCGTCGCGTCCGTCGATTTCCGCATGCCGCCCGAGGCGCCGTACCCGGCCTCGATCGCCGACATCAATCTCGCGACACGCTGGCTGAAGGCGCGCGCCCGGACGTACGGCAGCCGCCCCGATTGGGTCGGCACGTTCGGCACGTCCAGCGGCGGCCACCAGGTGCTGCTGGCGGCGATGCGGGCGGACGATCCGCGCTACGCCGCGCTGCCGCTCGCCGAGGCGTCGCAAACCGACGCCCCACCGCCGGACGCCCGGGTCGCGTTCGTGATCTCCGGCTGGGGCGTCCTCGACCCGCTATTGCGCTACCACCTCGCGAAAAAGGCCGGCAATGCCGAATTGCTCGAGCACCACCACGCGTTCTGGGGCGATGAAGCCGCGATGAGCGAGGGCAGCCCGCCGGCGATCCTCGACCGCGGCGAAAAAGTGACGCTGCCGCCGGCGCTGGTATTCGGCGGCGATGCCGACGAGTGGGTCCCGGTCGAGACGATGCACCGTCTCGTCAATGGCTGGAAAAAGGCCGGCGGCGAGGTCGAGTTGGAGCTGTATCGGGGCGCCAATCACGGTTTCATGACCGGCAAGCCGGACGCGCCCTATGCCAAGCCGGCGATCGAACGCATGAAGACGTTCATCCGCAAGCATACGGGGTAAGCACTTATTCAAACTGTCGTCCCGGCGGAGGCCGGGACCCAATTTTCAA
>CAMATN010000102.1 GCA_945861155.1 Rhizobium sp. Q54 | reverse complement strand
CAGAACCTCCCCAGCCTGCGCCTTCTGCGCTTCCGTCAGCGTGTCGACCCCACACAGCCATGCCTGAAATGCACGCCGCTCCATACCCTCAATCCTCCAGCGTTTCGGCCATTCTACGCCAGATCATTACGTTTTGCTAATAGAGCCTAGAGAATAGCACGCGGATGCTGGCGGCGATCTCGCACGATCTGCGCACGCCGCTCACCTTGCTGCGGCTGCGCACCGAGAATGTCGAGAACGCGGAAGAGCAGGAACGGATGCTCGCGACGATCGCCGAGATGGACGCGATGATCGCGGCGACGCTCGCTTTCGCGCGTGGCGAGGCGACCGCGGAACCGAGCCGGCTGACGGATGTGACCGCACTTCTCGCAAGCATCGTCGATGATATAGCTGACGCAGGAATGCCGGTGACGATGGACCCCGCCGCCCCTGTGGTCTGCGATTGCCGGCCGGCCGCCTTGAGGCGCGCGGTGAGCAATCTGATCGACAACGCCGTCAAATATGGAAAGGCCGCGCACGCGGCGATTGCGGCAACGCCTCGGACTGTCGAGGTATCCATCGATGACGAGGGCCCCGGCATTCCCGAGCAGGAGTTGACCCGAGTCTTTCAGCCTTTCTACCGGCTGGAAGACTCGCGCAGCCGGGAGACCGGGGGAGTCGGCCTGGGGCTGGCGATTGCCCTCTCTATCGTCGAGGCGCATGGCGGCGAACTCACCCTCGCCAATCGGCCGGAAGGCGGCTTGCGCGCCCACATCGCGCTGCCACGCTGATCGTCCCGATGAAGGTCGCAAGCAACCAATGCCGGCCGCAAAGCCCCAGGAGGTTTCAGCCGATCCAGAAAAGGCCAGTACGGCGCCGCCGCGTGTCGCTCGATATGGGGCCAGCCATGATGCGCGGGATGATGCGCGGGATGGGCATGGGCATGGAGCCCGCCTCTCGGAATCAACGGCCGAGCTCACGAAATGCAGCGCATCGATTTCGAGCCGAAGCTTGGCATGACGGAGATATGGGAGGTCACGCCCAACATGATGGCGCCCCCGTTCCACGTCCACAGCGTGATTTTCCGGGGTTTGTCGATCGGTGGCGAGGCGCCAGCGCCGCATCTGGCCGGCGGCAAAGCCACGATCCTGCTCGACGCGCTTCGCAAACTGCTCATGACGTTCACACAGCCGGCGACACGAGAATTTTCGTTCATGTTACTGCGCCATCATTCCAACTCCTGTTCAAGGCGTGGCAGCGGATACATCACCACATGATCTGCGTTCATAATAAGCCGAGCCGTATTCAATGCGATTGGCCGGCCCAATGCCGCGCCTTGATGTTGGTCAATGATAAGAGCAGCCGAAGACTGTATAAAAGGAACTTTAGCACAAAGTGGCGGGGTATGGCGACACAACGACACAAGGACGAGACCACTGATGAGGCGGACATTCTTAATAATCGGGGCGGCCTTGAGTGCTGTGGGGATCGCGGTGGCAGCAGCTTTTTTTGGCTTCAGCCGGTCGAGGTGACCGTGGCCAACCCCGCAAGTAACATCCCCATCGAAATCTTCGGGCTTGGGACCACCGAAGCCAAGGTCGTTGCGAAGGTCGGCTTCGAGGCTTCGAGGCGCCTGGAACCATCGTTCAACTCAACGCAGACCATGGAGATCGTGTTGCGAAAGGGGTTGTCCTCGCTCGGCTGAACGATGGTGAACAGGAAGCCAAAGTCTTGCAAGCTCGGGCGTCGGTCGTTCAAATGGAAGCCGCCATTCGCCAAGCTGACGCGACAATTAAAAGCGCCGCCGCCAACCTCCGGCAAAAACAGCAGATCAGCGAGCGCCGCCAGCAACTGCTCGGACGGGCGGTGGCGTCGCAGGAAGCCGCAGATGAGGCGAGAGCGGCAGGCGAAATGGCCGAGGCTACTCTCGTGCAGGCCCAGAGCGCCGCGGATGTCGCGCGTGCCAACCTTCAACAGTCCCGAGCTTTTTTGTTGGCGGAGGAGGCACGTCTCGCCAAGTACGTTTTGCACGCCCCTTTCGACGCGGTCGTGATCAACCGTAGCCGGGAGCTTGGCGCGATGGTCAATCCGGGCGACTCGATTTTCACGCTGATCGATCCGGCAACCAGTTGGGTGCTTGCCTATGTCGACGAGGCGCGGGCCGGGCGAGTACGGGCCGGACAGGCGGCCGGACCGGATCATCGTCGGCGAGGCTCGACATGGCATTCAGCAGCGTTGTCTTGCCGGACCCGGTGCCCCCGGAAATCAGGATGTTCAGCCGGCATTTCGCCACAATCTCCAAGGCTCGCCACGGGCCTGTTCTACGGCCTCCCTTTGCCGGTGCAGCCGATGAAGGCGGTTTCGGCGGTGATTCTCACCGATGGCTTGCGCCCGGGCGAAGTGGCTGCGGTCGGGCTCCTGATGGGAGCGATCCTTCTGCCGCTTGGCATGAGCGGCGCCATCGGACGCGTGGCGCGTCTGATCCCGCAATCGGTAAGCGCCGGGCTGCAGCTGGGGCTCGGCATCCTGATGGCGGTTCTCGGCGTTGGATTGTAGAGCGCCGCGAGGAGCAGCCCCACCACGGCGGCATGGGCGCCTTTCAGGACCGATCGCATTTTCGGGTGCTGGCGAAACCAATTCCAAAGGTGGAGCGGCGCTATCGCGAGGAATAACGAAGGCAGGAAAATCGCCAATAGGCAGATCAGCCCGCCGAGCCAGCCGGTCGGCTCCTAAGTTGATGGCCTGCTGGATATGGAATTTCCGGAAATCGCGAAAATTGGTGTTCCTCTCGAAGCGGGTGAAGGGCACTCGCCACTCCGTCGATCGAGGCTTCGCTGCGCCGCCCACCCGTGATTTCAGGTGCCATACCCCGTCAGCCGGCGTAAAATTGCCCGTCAAACCCATCAAAACTCGACAAAAAATGACGGAAAATCGAATGAAGGCTCTCCGGTCAGCGCGAAAAGAGCTTTTCTGTCAGATCATTGCGAGCGGCGTGTCCGTGATCGAGGCATACCGAAAGGCCGGATATAAACCCGACAAAAACGGCAGAAATCCCTTTCGGCTGCGGCACACACCCGATGTCGAGCAACACGAGACCGCGTTCCTGCCCGTAAAGGCGGCGGCCGAGAGGCTGCTGACAGCGCTTGACGACACCCAGAAGACCAAGGCCAACGAGATCCTGCCCGGCCTCGCCGCACATGGGCCCGGCATGATGCACCATGCCGGCATGGGTCCGGGCGGGATGTACCCGACCGGTACCAACCGCTAACCAGGGTCGCGTCCGGCGGGTTCGGACCTCGCATAATACAATAAACTCAAAGAGGAACTCCCGGCTTTGTGCCGTTGGGCACAAGCCGGGGCTTCCTTGGGAGCGCGCTTCGGCCGGAACCGCAATTCATGGACTAAGTCGGTCGAGAACAATGTCAGCCCCGGCCCGATGCCGGGGTGCCAATTCAGGTCGGGTTGGCGGAGCCCACCTTCAGTCAACATTTTCGTCAGGAGCGCCGAGCCCAACGGAATCTTCGGTGCCGTCAAACGCGGTTCTCGACGGGGGTGGCCAACCGCGTCGATATGCAAGCCGGGAACCGGCACCTTGATTTGCGTCAATGTCGGATGCCGCGTACGGTGGGCAGATGGAGTCTGCTGACCAGAGGTGTCGATATGCAGGAGAGCTGGCCGGAACTGGCTGCCGGTTTGACCCCGGCGATCAAAGAATTGCATGCCGGGGCGCCGGGCGTCATGAAGGGATTTGCCGCGATTGCGCGCGCTGCGCTGGAAACGAAAGCCCTCGATACCAAGACCAAGGAACTCATCGCCCTCGGTATCGCGGTGGCCGTCCGTTGCGACGCCTGTATCGCGTTCCACGCCGAGTCGGCGGTGAAGCGGGGGGCGACGCGCGAGGAGGTGATGGAAACAATGGGCATGGCGATCTACATGGGAGCCGGGCCATCGGTCATGTACGCCGCGAAGGCGGTGGAGGCCTACGATCAGTTCAGCGCCGCGCGACCGGCCGACACGGTATGACCCCGTAAAGGATGGCGGTTGCGTGGATCGCAATCGACCGGCGAGATAGATGAAGTCGAACATGCGCCCGAGCGCGCTCGTCCGATCGACATCTCGTCCTGAGATGTCTGTTTGGCTCCCAACTCAACCAGATCGTTCAAGAGGGAGCCGCATATGATCATCGCGACGACCGTTGCAGGAACGCATTTGCCTACGGGTGCGTTGTTCCACCACTCATCCAAAGGAGATTGGCGGTGCACGCTCAGCTCAAGGCTGGCTTGATTGTACTAATGGCGGTGGCCGCACCGGCGGGTGTCGCCGTTAGCTCCCTGAACGCACCCGCTCGTGCCGCGATGGCTATGGACTGGCCTGAATCCGTCACCCAGTATGTTTTACAGATTCGCAAGACGGTCAAAACGACGGACATGGAGGGTTATTTGGCGGCTGTGAAAAACCCGAACGGGGTTCTGCTGCTCGATGTTCGTGAGGATGAAGAGTTCAAGGCGGGACACGTTCCAGGGGCGGTCAACATCCCGCGCGGGTTGCTGGAATTCCGCATCTGGAAGCAGTTGGGATTTCCGTCCAACGTAGATATGAGCCGCAAAATCTATGTGCAATGCCAGACCGGCGGGCGAGCGACGCTAGCGACCAAGCAACTTCAAGACATCGGTTTCACCAACGTGATTGCCGTAATCATGAATTTTGAAGAGTGGCAGAAGAAGGGTAACCCGCTCTCGTAAGGCTAGGGTCAAATAGGGCACGCTCCACAAGGCATCTAGAACTGGAATGTCCGCTCAGGGTCAACGAACGAACTCGCTCTCGCGGGATGACGACGGGGGACGCCGCGAGCGGCCACGCAACCGCGGCGGACGCCGACAAGCATCATGCACTCGCGGCGCATCAGGCTGGCTCATGGGCTTATCCGACAGAGCGCTGCCGTTGTGGCCGCGCGCGCAGCTGGTGCCAGCGGCTCGTTTCCAGAACATAGTGGAATATGTTGGGGGGCATTTCGGCCGCACTGACCGCACGTGCTGGCCTCCAAGCCGGCTCGCGCTGGTCGCTTTGCAGGTTTTTATGGGGATGCGCCACGTCCATCAGCAACCGCCAATTCTTCTGCCGAGCGGTTCATCCGCACGCTCAGGCAAACCTGCTGTGGGTGCGGACCTTTGCGCCATCGAGGAACTGCGTCAGGCGTTGCTGGCGTTCCGCGAGACCTACAACACCACCTGGCTGATCGAGCGCCAAGGCTTCCTCACGCCAGCCCAATTCCGCCAGAGGCGGCTTCAAACTGCTGACGTCGCTGCGTAGGGTTCATCCGGAGTCCCGAAAACCGCAGGCGGTACATCCCCGCGCTGCGACTATACCGGAAACCGTGTCGGGTGGCGTGACGATGATTGCGAGATCCGGTGTCTGCGGCAGGCTCGCGACCTCCGGGTACACCGGCATCCCGTGGAGGGTTTGACGATGCGGGTTCACCAACAGCAGCTCGCCCCGGAAACCCGCGCGGCGCAGGTTGCGCGGGACCACGGTGCTACCGAGCCTGCTCGGTCCGTTCCCCCAATCAGCGCGACGGAGCGCGGCTTGAACAGCTTGTCAGGTTACGGACAGACATCGAACCACGCTATCGGGTTGCACCCGAGACTATGCCCATCTCGTCGACTCTCAAAAATTGATGGGGGTCAAGAGGGCCCGCCCGACCGACTGTGCTCGGGTGGCGGTGTATGCCGGCGGCGAGGCCATGCGGGACAAGCCGATGCTCGGGGCGAGACGGACACGATGCGATCTTATCGGGGCAAGGACTTGGCGCCCGGTAGGAGAACCCCATCTTTCAGCGCAGCATGCCCACGACACGGCGCTGTGTAATGGAACCCTTCGCTCCGGTCCGCGGTGAAAATCTCTGAGTCCCTTGATGAATACCGCGTAACGACCGTGATCTCAGAAAATGCGCTCTCGGGACCATGATCTTCTGCGACGGCACGATGACCTCGGGTGTGCTGTTTGCTGCTCCGGCACTCCATTGATTGGCAAAATCCACTCAGACTTCCTGCAAAGCAACGAGTTGTGACCGACGCGTCTCCTGTCATTACGCTTTCTCCGCGCGACTACGACGCAGTTTTGTTCGACTTGGACGGCGTGCTGACCAGGACGGCGCGCGTGCATGCGGTGGCCTGGAAAAAGCTGTTCGATCAGTTTCTCGAGCAACGGTCCGCGGAGACGTGCGAACCACTCGTTCCTTTCGACATTGACGCCGATTACCGCCGCTATGTTGACGGTAAGCCGCGCTTGGATGGCGTGGCTAGCTTTCTCGCGTCACGCGGGGTTCAAATTCCTTTCGGTACGCCAGAAGACGGCCCGGACGCCAACAGCATGCACGCGCTGGGGAGCCTGAAGGACCAATATTTTCTGCAACACCTGGAGGAGCACCGCGTTGAGCGTTATGAAACGTCCATCGGGCTGGTGCGGGCCCTCCGGGCGCAGGAGATCAAAACTGCGGTCGTCTCGTCCAGCAACAATTGCGCAGCCGTTCTCGATGCAGCGGGTATCGCGGCACTGTTCGACGCGCGGGTGGACGGACTGGATCTCAGCCTCCTCGCTCTAAAAGGCAAGCCGGCTCCGGATACGTTGCTGGACGCAGCGCGTCGCCTCCAGGTCGAACCGGCACGTACGGTCGTCGTAGAGGACGCGATAGCCGGTGTCGAAGCCGGCCGCGCGGGCGGCTTCGGCTGCGTAATCGGCGTCGATCGCGGCGGGCAATCGTTGGCGCTGCGCGGGGCTGGCGCCGATGTCGTGGTGACCGACCTTGCACAGATCCAGATGGCAACCGAGCACCCGTCGGCTTGGTCACTGGTGTTCGACAGGTTCGATCCCGCACAGGAGGGCATCCGCGAATCTCTATGCACGTTGGGGAATGGCTTTTTCGCCACGCGTGGGGCCGCGCTCGGAGCGGCCGCCGACGATGTTCATTATCCGGGCACCTACCTCGCGGGCGGCTACAACCGGTTGGGCACCGAGGTTGCCGGCCTGGTCGTCGAGAACGAAGATCTCGTCAATCTGCCAAACTGGCTCGCGCTCGAATTTCGCATTGCCGACGGGACCTGGTTCGATGCACGCGAAGTCACGATCCTGTCGTACCGTCAGGAACTCGATCTCAGGCGCGGCATGCTGTTGCGCACGGTGAAATTCGAGGACGGCCAGGGACGCCGCAGTACGCTCGCGGAGCGCCGCCTGGTTTCGATGGGCGACATGCACCTCGCCGCGCTGGAGGTGGCGCTGACCGCCGAGAACTGGTCAGCAAGCGTCACGATCCAGACGGCGATCGACGGGCGCATCGTCAATTTGGGAGCGCGGTTGTACCGCAAATTTAACAATACACATCTGGTGCCGCTGGCGGGAGACGTCGTTGGCGACGACAGTTTGTACCTGCTGGTGCGCACATCCCAATCGAACATCCACGTCGCGCAGGCGGCTCGAACGCAGGTGTTCCTCGGCGAGCAGCGTCAGGTCCGGCGCCGGACGATTGAGGAACCGGGATATATCGGACAGGAGTTCTCGGTCGAGGTTACTCAGGGCGAGACGCTGGTTGTAGAGAAGTTGGCGTCTATCTATACCTCGCGCGATCATGCCATCTCGGAGTGTGGCCTGGAGGCACGCAAGGCCATCGCCAGGGCAGGCCGCTTCGACGCTGCGAAGGTCGAGCATGTCCGTGCTTGGAAAAACTTGTGGCGCCGCTTCGACGTGTATTTTGAGCCGGCGGAGCCTGCGAAGCTGAACGCTTTGATGCTGCTTCGCTTAAACATGTTTCACCTGTTGCAGACAGTATCGATCCACTCCATCGGGCTCGATATCGGCATTCCCGCGCGGGGATGGACCGGCGAAGCTTACCAAGGACATATCTTTTGGGACGAACTCTTCATTTTCTCGTTCTTCAACCACCGCACGCCTGAGATTACCCGCTCGCTGCTCATGTACCGCTACCGGCGCCTGGGCGAGGCGCGCGCGGCCGCCCGACGGGCCGGTTACAAGGGCGCAATGTTTCCGTGGCAGAGCGGAAGCAACGGAGAAGAGGTGACTCAGGCGCGTAACCTGAACCCGCGCTCCGAGCGCTGGGTGACTGACAATTCGTCCCTGCAACGCCACGTCGGCAGCGCCATCGCCTACAACGTCTGGCAGTACTTCCAGGTCACTCACGACTTCGAGTTTCTGGAGTTCTACGGCGCCGAGATAATCTTCGAGATCGCTCGCTTTTGGTCGACCATCGCGTGCTTCAACGATGAGCGCAGCCGCTACGAAATCCGCGGCGTGATGGGACCCGACGAATTTCATGAAGGCTATCCAGATTCATCTGCCGCCGGTCTCAACAACAACGCCTATACCAACCTCATGGCCGTTTGGGTGCTGTGTCGCGCTCTGGAGGTGCTCGATCTGCTGTCTGAGATGCGTCGCGCCGAGCTTATGGCGGGTCTCGGGTTGACCAGGGACGAAATTGCACGCTGGGAGGATATCAGTCGGCGGATGTACTTACCGCTTCAGGACGACGGGATCATCAGTCAATTCGAGGGCTACGACAGATTGCGCGAGTTCGATTGGGAAGACTATCGCGCCCGGTACGGCAACATTCAGCGCCTCGACCTCATTCTCGAATCCGAGAACGACAGCTCCAACCACTACAAGCTATCAAAACAGGCTGACGTGCTGATGTTGTTTTACCTCTTTTCGTCCGAGGAACTTAGCGAGCTGTTCGCGCGGTTGGGGTATCCTTGCGAGCACAACACGATTCGCCGAAACGTCGCCTACTATGCGGACCGCTCGTCCCATGGGTCCACGCTCAGCCGTGTGGTCCATGCCTGGGTTCTGGCGCGTTCCGACCGTAAGCGCTCGATGCAGTTCTTTGCGGAGGCGCTGCAGAGTGACGTCAACGATATTCAGCAGGGTACTACGGCGGAAGGCGTACACCTCGGCGCCATGGCCGGAACCGTCGATCTGGTGGAGCGTGTCTCGACTGGGATCGAGGTCACACGCGATATCCTGCGGCTAAACCCGGAATTACCGCCGGAACTGGATCGGCTCGACATGCGTATCCGCTATCGAGGGCATTCGCTCCATCTGCGGTTGACGCGTGACGCGATCACTGTGCGTGGAAAAGATCGCGGACCTGCGCCGATCCGTCTGGGAATAAAAAACGAGGTATTCAACTTTCCAGGCGGTTGCACACGTGTATTTGCGCTTCGCTAAACCTTGTATCTAAGGCGTTAGCCGGTTCGCGGCACGTTGCAGCTGTTCCCGTGGTCAGTATGTGGTGATCGCCCACCGGTCCCAGCTGATATGAGCCAAAAAGCCGCCTATCTGACATGGTTGGGTCGCCGGGCGGAGAGTCTCAAGGTGGCAGCTCTCGACTTCGCTCTCGTTGAAACGGCTGGCCCGTCCTGTCAATGCGAACCACCGAACGCGTCCAGCGACTGCAATCGCCCGGCGAGCTCGTTATCGATTCCCCCATAGGCAAAGTTGACAAATATCACCTGCTGGTCCGGACGACATCGCCCATGTCAGCAAAGATCAGGCCGAAATGTAGCGCGGCGATCAGGATGGGCCTCTCACCCTGTTTGCCGCGCCGCACCTCGGCGGACATTTCCCAAGATGATGACAGTCGCCACATCGAGCAGAGGACCATGCCGGAGGTTAGACTGCCCCAGGGTCCGAAGGCTGGGAATCGCAGGTCGAGGGTGAGATGCGCGAGCCGATCTTAATCATCAATGCCGGGTCTTCGAGCATCAAATTCTCGGTGTTCGACACCGCTGCCGACCGGTCGCTTGGCGCTGGGGCGCACGGCCAAGTCTCGGGGATCGGAAGCACGCCGCGGATCGAAGTTGCCGATGCGCCGGGACGCGAACTGTTCGACCAGCCCGCCGCGATCACTGATCACCAGGGCGCGATTGCGGCGATCCAGGATTGGTTCGCGGCCCATATCGGCGACGAGGCCAGGTTCGCCGGCATCGGGCACCGAATCGTCCACGGCGGAATGACCTATTCCGAGCCGGTACTGATCGACGATGTGGTGATCGCCGCGTTGGAAGCGCTCGTGCCGCTCGCTCCCTTGCATCAGCCGCACCACATCGCCGCGATCCGAGCGTTCAAGGCCGCCTCGCCAAACGTCCCGCAGGTCGCGTGCTTCGATACCGCATTCCACCGGGTGCAACCGCCGCTCGCGCAGCAATTCGCCTTGCCGCGCGAAATCACAGCAAAGGGCGTGCGGCGCTACGGTTTTCACGGGCTGTCCTACGAATACATCGTCTCGGCATTGCCGCAGTTCGCGCCCGCTTGTTCCCGCGGCAAGCTTGTTGTTGCCCATCTCGGGAACGGTGCCAGCCTGTGCGCGATCGAGGATGGCCGCAGCATCGCCACGACGATGGGGTTCACCCCGGTGGACGGGCTGATGATGGGGACGCGGACCGGCGTGCTCGACCCTGGGGTGATCCTCTTTCTGTTGCAGCATGAGGGCATGGATGCAGCGGCAATCGAGACGCTGATTTATGAGCGTTCGGGACTACTCGGCGTTTCCGGAGTATCGAGCGACATGCGCACCCTGCTGGCGAGCTCCTCACCCGCCGCCAGGGAAGCCGTCGATCTGTTCACCTACCGCATCCGGCGGGAATTGGGTTCGCTGGCCGCCGCGCTCGGCGGGCTTGACGCGCTGGTCTTCACCGGAGGGATCGGCGAGCATGCGGCGGAAATCCGAGCCCGCGTATGCGGCGATGCGCATTGGCTCGGCGTCAGGCTCGACGAACCGGCCAACGCCGGGGGTGGCCCATGCATTTCCGTGCCCGGCTCACCTGTCTCGGCGTGGGTTGTGCCGACCGACGAGAACCTGATGGTCGCGCGCCACACGCGCCGGCTGCTCGATGGATGAGCGATAGCAGCGAGGAAGGCCCATGGACCCACGGTCTACGCCAATTACCGAAACCGCGCTCTCGGATGAGCAACTGCGCCTGATCGACGCGTGGTGGCGTGCGGCGAATTACCTGTCGGTCGGACAGATCTACCTGCTCGACAACCCGCTGCTGAAGCAGCCGCTCGAACTCCAGCACATCAAGCCCCGGCTGCTCGGTCATTGGGGGACCACGCCGGGGCTGAATTTCATCTATGTGCATCTGAACCGGGTCATCAAAGCGCGCGACCTCGACATGATCTACATCGCCGGGCCCGGCCATGGCGGTCCCGGCATCGTCGCCAACACCTGGCTGGAAGGGACTTACAGCGAAACCTACCCGAACATTCCGCAGAACGCGCTGGGCATGCAGCGGCTGTTCAAGCAGTTCAGCTTTCCCGGCGGCATCCCGAGCCATGTCGCGCCCGAGACGCCCGGCTCGATCCATGAAGGCGGCGAACTCGGCTACGCGCTATCGCATGCTTATGGCGCCGCCTTCGACAACCCCGGCCTGATCGTCGCTTGCGTGGTCGGCGATGGCGAGGCGGAAACCGGGCCGATGGCAACGTCGTGGCATTCCAACAAATTCCTCAACCCGGTGACCGACGGGGCGGTGCTGCCGATTTTACATCTGAACGGCTACAAGATCGCCAATCCGGCTGTTCTGGCGCGCGTCAGCGCCGAGGAATTGCTCAGCCTGTTTATCGGCTACGGATACAAGCCCTACCTGATCGAGGGTGACGAGCCCGCGGCGATGCACCGGCTGATGGCAGCAGCCCTCGACCAGGCGCTCGACGAGATCCGCACGATCCAAGCCGAGGCGCGACAGGGCCGGGCTAAAACCCGGCCGATTTGGCCAATGATCATCCTGAAGACGCCAAAGGGCTGGACTGGCCCCAAGGAGGTCGACGGGCTCAGGACCGAGGGGTTCTGGCGCTCGCACCAAGTGCCGATCGCCGAGATGGCAACGCGGCCCGATCACGTGAAGCTGCTGGAAAGTTGGATGAAGAGCTATCGGCCAGACGAGCTGTTCGACGACGGTGCGCTGAAGCCGGAGATCGCCAAGCTCGCCCCGGCCGGCGACCGGCGCATGAGCGCCAACCCGCATGCCAATGGCGGGCTGCTGATGCGCGAGCTGGATCTCCCGGACATCGCCGATTATGCCGTCAAGGTCGACAACCCGGGCGAACACATCGCCGAGGCCACCGCGGTCATGGCCGCATACCTCCGCGACGTTCTGCACCGCAGCGCCGCGCGGCGGAATTTCCGCGTGTTCGGCCCTGACGAGACCGCGTCAAACCGCCTTTCGCACGTGTTCGAGGCAACGGACCGCGCTTGGAATGCCGAGACCCTGCCCTATGACGACCACCTCGCGCCGGACGGGCGGGTGATGGAGATACTCTCCGAGCATACCTGCCAGGGCTGGCTCGAAGGCTATCTGCTGACCGGAAGGCACGGCCTCTTCTCATGCTACGAGGCGTTCATCCACATCATCGATTCGATGTTCAACCAGCACGCCAAATGGCTGGACGTGTGCCGGGAGATCGCGTGGCGACGGCCGATCCCGTCGCTCAACTATCTGCTGACCTCGCATGTCTGGCGCCAGGACCACAACGGCTTCAGTCACCAGGATCCGGGGTTCATCGACTATGTCTGCAACAAGAAATCCGATGTCGTGCGGGTCTATCTCCCGCCCGACGCCAATTCGCTGCTCTTCGTCACAGATCATTGCTTGCGCAGCTGGAACCGCATCAACGTGATCGTGGCGGGCAAGCAGCCCGCACCGCAATGGCTCGGCATGGACGAGGCGGTCAAACACTGCACCGCGGGGATCGGCATCTGGGAATGGGCCAGCAATGACCGGGGCAGCGTACCTGACGTGGTGATGGCCTGCGCCGGCGACGTGCCGACCTTGGAGACTCTGGCTGCGGTCAGCCTTCTGCGCCATCTTGTCCCGGAGCTCAAAATAAGAGTGGTGAACGTCGTCGATCTGATGACACTGCAACCGCACGAGGAGCACCCGCATGGGCTGACGGACCGCGATTTCGACACGATATTCACCACCGACAAGCCGGTAATCTTCGCCCATCATGGCTATCCCTGGCTGATCCACCGCCTGACCTACCGGCGAACCAATCACCGCAACATTCATGTCCGCGGGTACAAGGAGGAGGGCACCACGACAACGCCCTTCGACATGGCGGTGCTCAACGACCTCGACCGCTTTCATCTGACGGCGGATGTGATCGACCGGCTGCCGCAGCTCGGCTACGTCGCGGCCTACGCCAAACAGGCCATGCGCGACAAGCTGATCGAGCACAAGGCGTATATCGGCCGGTATGGCGAAGACATGCCCGAAATCAGGGAGTGGCGATGGTCGCCGGCCGATCCGCCATAGTTTAGTTTGGGGGATGACATCGGCCCAATCCGTCCGAGAACAAACTACTTTACGATCGGCGTCCAAGGGCCCCGTTTTGGAGTGCGCACCTCGGGTGGACGGTTTCAGACAGCGGGTTGACCGTCTACCGGGTATGGTGCTTCTCGAACGCAACGGGGCTCAGATATCCGAGAGCGGCGTGGAGCCTCCGTGCGTTGGAGACTTCGTCAATGAAGCGGGGAAATCCAGTAGTCGAGCGCAAATGTACCAAGCCGTTCGCGGCCGGCGCGCGTCCGGGAACGTTGTCGGTTGACCTATGTTTTCTGATAAGGGGTTGGGCGGGAGGAAGGTATGGCGTCCCACTGGATGCACAAGATTTCCGGGCGAAGGCGCAACGATGCCGAGAGTTGCTTCGGATCGCGGTGGGACGAGGTCTGCGAACAGCTCCAGCAATGGGCCGAAGATTTCGACGCTGAGGCAGAGGCTGCCGAAAAGGCCATGCTGCGCGTTCCGAGATCCATATGGCGCTTTCGCCATCGCGAATCGCTGCGCAAGCGCGCGGAAATAGCGCGATCAGATCAGCGCGGCAATCTCTTCGGCATCGCAGCTCGCGCAGGAGCCGCGCAAGCCGATCCCCGTAAGACACGCCATCTTCCCTGAAGCCATCGGTTGCCGCGTCGACCGCCGCGTGCGTTACGCAATTATCCTGAAGATGAGTAGGACAGCGTACCGGGCAACCGGCGCAGATCCGCCGAAGCAAAAGCCGCAAAACGACCCGTCGGACCTGCCAAAGGAAGCCAGGTTCTCGACGACGCTGCCGGACGAGCCACGTCTGCTAGCGGCAGGTCCAGCCTGAGATCCGAGGCGACGCCGACCAGTACAGTACGTGACGGTGGTGGCCGTTATAGTGATTGGCACATCACGTGCGCGCATCCGCCGTCGATAGGAAAAACCTATCGCAGCTGGTAGCCGTATGAACGAGCCATCCCATTCGTTTGCGCCGCTGACGTGAAGGCCTGACAATGGTGAGGCGGCCGACCATGGACAGCAATATCGTTTCGCCATCTATGACGGAGCCGTATCGGCAGACCGCCGAAGAGGTTTTGGCGGCGCTCGGCACGGATGCACGTTCCGGGTTGAGCGTGTTTCAGGCAGAGGAACAGCTCATACGATACGGCAGGAACGCGCTGGTGGCAGAGGAGCCCGTACCAGCCTGGCGTAAGTTCCTCGGCCATTTTACCGATTTCCTCGTGATCCTGCTGCTCGTTGCAGCGCTGATCTCCGCCGGGCTTTGGCTTTATGAGCGGGATACGGCCTTTCCCTACGAAGCGACAGTGATTTTCGTGATCGTCCTTCTCAACGCGATCATGGGTTACGTCCAGCAGGCGCGTGCCGAGCAAGCGGTGGCCGCGCTCCGTCAGATGTCGGCAGCTCATGCCAATGTCGTCCGCGACGGCACCAGAAAGAGCATCCCGGCCACGGAACTCGTACCGGGCGACGTTATCCTGATCGAGGAGGGCGATACCGTACCGGCCGACGCGCGGCTGATTCAGTCTACCGCGCTGCAAACGGCGGAAGCCTCCCTCACCGGCGAGAGCCTGCCTGTTTTGAAGGATATCGCCCCGATCAGGGGAGAGGCGGGGCTCGGCGATCGGCGCAACATGATCTTCAGCGGCACGGCGGCGACCTACGGGCGCGGGCGAGCCGTGGTGACCGCGACGGGGATGCTCACCGAAATGGGGCGCATCGCCGGTATGCTGAAGGAAGCGCCGGACGACACCACGCCGATGCAAAAGGAGCTCGACCGGGTCGGCAAGCTGCTCGGCATCATCGTCGTCCTCATTGCCGGGGTGATGATCGGGACGATCCTCCTCGTCGAGGAGGTGCGTGGCTTCTCGGCTGTTTTCGATGTGCTGATCCTGGGCGTAGCGCTCGCGGTCGCGGCAGTACCCGAAGGCCTACCGGCTGTCGCGACGGCCGTGCTCTCCCTGGGGGTGCAGCGGATGGCCAAACGAAACGCCATCGTCCGGCACCTCGCGGCTGTCGAGACGCTCGGCTCGGCGAACGTCATCGCGTCGGATAAGACCGGCACGCTCACCAGGAACGAGATGACGGTGCGCGTGATCGCCACCGCGAGCGGACGTGTGACCCTGGATGGTGCCGGCTATGCACCGGAAGGAAACGTGCGTCAGGACGGGGGGGAGGCGATCGAAGGCGCCTTGAAGATCGAGGTGCTGCGCGCGCTGACCGCCGGCGAGCGCGCCAATAATGCCGTGCTACAGCAGAAGGATGGCCGCTGGATCGTGCAAGGCGACCCGACCGAAGGCGCCCTGATCGCCGCCGCGCGCAAGGCCGGCTTGGAGGGCGAAGCGCTCGAGGCCCGCTTCGCCCGCGTAGGGGAGGTGCCGTTCTCCTCCGAGCGCAAGCTGATGAGCACGATCCATAGCGACGCTGAGCGACGGGAGCGCCTGCTGGCTCTCACCAAAGGCGCGCCGGACATCTTGCTGGCGCGCTGCTCGCACGAATTGGTGGGAAGGGAAGCAAGGCTTTTGACGGAGCAGCGTCGGGCCGAAATCCTGACCAGCAATGAACAGCTCGCGGGCGAGGCGCTTCGGACGCTCGGTGTCGCCTTCCGCTCCCTGCCCCAGTACGCCTCCGCGTTCGATGAAGCTCTTGAGAAGGAACTCGTCTTCCTCGGCCTGATCGGAATGATCGACTCACCCCGCGAGGAGGCTAAAGAGGCCGTCGCGCGCGCGAAGGGCGCCGGCATTCGCCCCATCATGATCACCGGCGATCATCCGAGGACAGCAGCGGTCATCGCCGCCGAGCTCGGCATCTCGCCCGACCGGCGGGCCATCACTGGCGCCGAGCTTGAGGCGATGTCGGACAAGGTGCTCGACCGGACGGTTCTGCAGGTGTCGGTCTTTGCGCGCGTCAATCCCGAACACAAGCTGCGGATCGTAAGAGCGTTGCAGCGTCATGGCCTGACGGTTGCCATGACCGGCGACGGCGTCAACGACGCACCGGCGTTGAAGACCGCCGATATCGGTGTGGCGATGGGCATCGCGGGCACCGACGTCTCCAAGGCTGCCGCCGATATCGTACTGGCCGACGACAATTTTGCGTCGATCGTCGCGGCCGTCGAGGAAGGGCGGGCCATCTTCTCCAACATCAGGAAGTTCCTGCGCTATCTGCTGTCCTCGAACATCGGCGAGGTGATGACAATGTTCTTCGGCGTGCTGCTCGCCGAGCAGATCGGCTTGTCTGCGGCCGGGAGCGGCGGTGTCGTGCTGCCGCTGCTTGCGACGCAAATCCTCTGGATCAACCTCGTCACGGACGGCGCCCCGGCGCTTGCCCTTGGCGTCGATCCTGCCGAGGCCGGAAACATGGAACGCCCGCCGCGCCGGCGCGGTGAGGGCGTGATCACCCGCCGCATGTGGGCAGGCATCTTTTTCGTCGGCGTGGTGATGGCAGCAGGGACGCTGCTCGTCATCGACGCTTGCCTCCCCGGAGGCCTGATCGGGGGCTCCGGCACGCTGCCCTACGCGCAGACCATGGCGTTCACGACGCTCACCTTGTTTCAGCTGTTCAATGTCTTTAACGCGCGTTCCGACGAACGAAGCGCCTTCCGGGGTCTCTTCGTGAACCCTTGGCTGTGGGCCGCGGTCGGACTCTCGCTGCTCCTGCATGCCGGCGTCGTCTACCTACCTTTCCTGCAAGACGCCTTCTCGACTGTGAGCTTGAGCACCGGCGATTGGCTGCTCTGTGCCGGGGTGGCGAGCTCGGTGCTGTGGTTGCGCGAGCTGAGCAAGATCATCGCGCGCGCGACAGCCCGGTTTCCCGGGCCGATCGTGATCACACCTTAAGCTTTCGGAGAGTCAGCCTTTGTCCATTCGCAATCTCGATGCTCTTTTCGCGCCATCCACGATCGCGCTGATCGGCGCGAGCAACCAAGCTGGCTCGGTCGGTTCCGTGCTCGCACGCAACCTGCTGGATAGCGGGTTTGCCGGGCCCATCCTGCCGGTCAACCCCAGGGAGAGGCCATCCGGTCCACCTTGAGCTACCGCTCGATCGGCGAACTACCGTTCCCGCCCGACCTCGCCGTAATCGCTACTCCGCCGGCCACGGTCCCGGGCCTTATCGGTGAGCTCGGCGCGCGCGGCTGCCGGGCAGCCGTCGTGATCACCGCCGGGTTCGGGGAGGGGGAGCGCGCCGAGGGCGAGGCCCTGCGTCAGGCCATGCTCGATGCCGC
Organism: Rhizobium sp. Q54; assembly: GCA_945861155.1. Lineage (GTDB taxonomy): Bacteria > Pseudomonadota > Alphaproteobacteria > ATCC43930 > CGMCC-115725 > DATARH01. Next base: position 237 of record CAMATN010000102.1, on the reverse strand, counting down.
CAAACCTTATTTGCTGCGCATCGTCGGGCCGAACTGTCTCGGTGTGTTGTCGCCCCATATCGGCATCAATGCGAGCTTCGCGCATCTATCTGCGTGTTCCGGTCGAACGTGATCACGGATTCCGGTGGAAGATGATCACTCAATCCGGTGCAACGTGATCACGGATTCCGGTCGAACGTGATCACCCGATCCGGTGATCATGATCAACCCGGCGCGATGGTGTAGCGCTCCGCGGCG
>CAMATN010000101.1 GCA_945861155.1 Rhizobium sp. Q54 | reverse complement strand
GGCCGTCGCCACGGTCGACCAAAATGATCAGCGGCAGTGGGGTCACCCTCTGCCAGTAGCAAAGGTCGGGAGATTTTTTTCCTTATGGACCGAGTCGCGGCATACTGTCCCATCCCGTACACGGTACGGGCTCTGAGGAGGAAAAAACGCAATGTTCAGCCATATCATGATCGGGAGCAACGACATCGCCCGGTCGAAGAAGTTCTACGACGCGCTGTTTACCGCAATGGGCGCTCAACCAGCCACAGAAGACGCCCGGGGCCGACTCGCTTATTCGCACAATGGCGGCCGTTTCATGGTGACGAAGCCCATCGACAGCAGCGCCGCGACCAATGCCAACGGCGGCACGATCGGCTTTCAGATGAAAGATGCGGCGCAGGCCGAGGCATGGCACAACGCCGGTGTCGCAAATGGCGGCATCTCAATCGAGGACCCGCCTGGCGTGCGTGCGAATGGCGCATACCTCGCATACCTCCGCGATCCGGATGGCAACAAACTGGTTGGGGTTGCTCGGCCGGCTGCCTGACCTTTGAACTGAGGAGGACCGCCCTATATAGGGCGGTCCTCGTCTGCCGGTTGGCAAATGGCGAATGCGCCATTTTCATCTACGCGGGTCTCAGAAGACCCAGGCGACCAGCGAGGAGAGCCGCATTGGCGAAAGGTCAAAGCCGAGGTAACCGCGAAGCCAAGAAGCCCAAGTCTAGCAAAGCGAAAACGCCCGTGGCCTCGGCGAGAGCGCCGGAACCTCCGCCTAGGGAACGGCCGGTGCCGCGTGCGAAAGCTCCGCGGTCGTGATGGACGCGCCGGTTAACCTTGGTGCGCGCCTAAGCGACCGGCCTCTTCAGCCTTATCCGCCAAAACGTCGTACTGACGCGCTACGTCGTGAAGATGCTCCTTGATGGTAGGCGTCGTCGTTTCGGCCGCCAGCTCGCGCACGCGCACTGCGTGCCTGCGGTAATAACTGGCTGCGGATGAGGGAACAAACAGCGCCGGGTCCATGTCAGACGAGCCGGACGCTGACCGCCTCCGGTCCTTTGCCACCCTCGACCATGTCGACGGCTACCCGCTGCCCTTCCGCCAGCTCGGCAAGGCCGCCACGGTTGAGGGCCGAGGCGTGCACGAAAATGTCCTTGCCGCCGCGGTCGCGAACAATGAATCCGAACCCCTTGTCGGGGTTGTACCACTTCACCGTGCCGACTTCCTCGACGGCGGCTTGGTCGGAGGGTCGAAAGGGTGGTCTCTCGGGCCGCGGCCGCCGCGGCTGTTCTTGCAGCGCCGTGCTCGCGTCTACGCTCAGGATCTCCGTTATCTGCAAGCCCTTCTGGCCCGGCGCCGTACGGACTTCGAGCTTGGCGCCCGGCGGCACAGAACTGTTGCCGCTCCGCTCGACCACGCTCACGTGCAGGAAAGCATCGCCGCCGGCCGGCAGCTCGGGACCCGGATTCGAACGAGCTGGCGGTCGAGGCCGTGCGGAAATACCCCGACCGCTTCGCTATCATGGGCTGGTTCTATCTCGACGACCCGAACAAACTCGACCTCGTCGCGCACTGGAAGGAGCGCCCGGGCATGTTCGGCCTGCGCTTCTATTTCAACGAGCGTCACCCGGAATCGTGGGTTACCGACGGGACGCTCGACTGGCTATGGCCCGCCGCCGAGCGCGCCGGGGTGCCGGTGTCGCTTGGCGCCGCGATGTTTCTGCCTACCGTCGGCAAGATCGCCGAGCGGCATCCCGGTCTGAAGCTGATCGTCGACCACATGGGCGTGCCGCGCGCCAGCACCGGCGAGGCGGCCTACGCTTTCAATCGGAATTGCTGGCACTCGCCAAATACCCGAACGTCGCGGTCAAGGCGACCGCCCAGGCGGGCTACGCCGAGGACGCATATCCGTTCCGCAGCCTGCATCCGCACCTGCACCGCTGCTTCGACGCCTTCGGTCCCGACCGGATGTTCTGGGGCACGGACATCACCCGCATGCACTGCACCTGGCGGCAATGCGTGACCTTGTTTACCGAGGAACTGCCGTGGCTGAAGGGCCGCGATCTCGACCTCGTGATGGGCGAGGCGCTGTGCAACTGGGTCGGCTGGCCGCTCCCCGCCCAAAGCTGAGGCGATGATGGCCGGCATACCCATACGGCTGCTTGCGGCGGCGTCCTCGACGGACCTGCTAAAACCACCCCTTACTCGGTTGCCGCGAGACTCGCGACTGACCTCCGTTGCCGCCGGAATTGATTGAAATCGTCCGGCCCTCGGGGCTCCCACAATACGATTGGAGAGCCGTTTTGAGCATATCAATCAGACAGCTCGGGCACGGTTTCGCGGGCGAGGTGACGGGTGTCGAATGCCGGAAGCCGCTTTCTTCAGGCGACGTCGCGGCTATTCATGCCGGCATGAACGATCACGCCGTTCTGATATTTCGCGATCAGAGCCTATCGGATGAAGAGCAATTGCGGTTCACCCTGCAATTCGGCGCGCTCGAAGACACCCGTGGCGGCACGCCCGGTCCGATCCACTTCCGTACCGAACGGGAGGTACGCAAGCTCGGCCCCAGCATCAAGGACTTCTCGAATATCGATGCTTCCGGCAAGCCGTTGTCGACCGACAGCCGGGCTTACATGTTCAAGCTGGCGGACCAATTGTGGCACTCGGACAGCTCGTTCAACGCGGTCCCGGCATCCTATTCCTTGCTGTCGGGCCGCTCCGTTGCCTCCTGGGGCGGCAACACCGAATTCGCGGACATGCGCGCGGCCTACGAGGCGCTCGACGAACGGCTCAAGCACCAGATCGAGGATCTGGTCTGCCTGCATTCGAACATGTATTCGCGGGGGAAGCTCGGGCTCGCCGAATTCACCGATGAAGAACGCATCGCCTTCAAACCGGTCCGCCAACGGCTGGTTCGGCGCCATCCGGTCACCGGGCGGAAATCCCTGTTCCTGTCGGCGCACGCCGGCGAGATCGAAGGCATGTCGATTCCGGAAGCCCGGATGCTGCTGCTCGACCTGACCGAGTTCGCGACGCGGGAGCAGTTCGTCTACTCGCATGTCTGGCGGATCAATGACTTCGTGATGTGGGACAACCGCTCGACAATGCATCGCGGACGGCGGTTCGACCCGGGCGAGGCACGCGATATCAGACAGACGCGGCTGGCGGGGGACGGCCCGACCATCGTCCAGGCTGGTGCCTGAGTTTCGCCGCCCCGCCCGTCCGGCTGCGGTAGGGACTATTCCGCCCGGCGAGCGCCTCGCCACCGTAGAACCTACAGGGGAATAGCCCATGGAAATCATGCCCGGCTTTACGCTGACCGACATCGAGACCAGCGGCGCGCAAATTCGCCTGCGCCATGGCGGTAATGGGCCACCATTGTTGCTTCTGCACGGCAATCCGCTGACCCATGTGTCATGGCATGCCGTCGCGCCGCGATTGGCCGAGCGGTTCCATGTCGTCGCCGCCGATTTGCGCGGCTACGGCGACAGCTCGGCCCCGCCCGAGGCACCCGACAGCTCCAACTACTCCTTCCGGGCGATGGCGCAGGACCAGGTCGAGGTGATGAAGGCGCTCGGCTACGACCGCTTCTACGTCGCGGGACATGACCGCGGCGGGCGCACCACGCACCGGATGTGCCTCGACCATCCGGAGAAAATCATCAAGGCAGCCATTATCGATATCGTGCCGACGCTCGACATGTGGGCGGCAATGAACAAGGAAGCGGCGATCTCGGGCTGGCACTGGCCGCTGATGGCCCAGCCGGCCGACTTTCCCGAGCGCATGCTGGGCGGTGTCGACCCCGACTGGTTCATGCGCAAAAAGCTGTTGAAGCTAACCGCCAACCTCAACCACATCCCGCCGGAAATCTGGAGCGAGTACGTTCGCTGCTTCAACGAGAAGACAATCCGCGGTTCGTGCGGCGACTACCGCGCCGCCGCAGGGATCGACTGCGAGTTCGACACCGCCGACCTCGGCCGCAAGCTCGATATTGCCAATCCTGGTGCTGTGGGGCGCCACCAGCTGCGTCGGCAAGCGGTTTGCCGACCCGCTCGGCTTGTGGCGATTGCGCGCCAGCGACGTCCGCGGCGAAGCGCTGCCGACCGGGCATTATGTGAACGAGGAGGCACCCGATCAGGTGCTCGCTTGGTTCTTGCGTTTCTTTGAGGCTTAGCGCGTCGGTACCCGTTTCGGGGGAGCGTCCCCGGCCAGCATTTTGGTCAGGGTCCGTCGAACCAGCGCCGAATAAAGGCACCGACCGCCGCCACCTCGCGTATCCGCCAAGCCTCCGCGAGCAGCGTTTCGCTGCGATCGGCAGGGTAGCCAATCGCAGCCTGCCCAAGAAACTTTTCGGACAAATCCGCATCGCTCATCGGCCGCACCTGGCTGCCGCGGCAATGCTCGATATGGGCGGTCACCACCCGGCCATCCCGCAGCACCAAGGAGACGGCTGCCGCGTCGGAGGCGAGAGCGTCGTCCTGGGTGAGCCTGACCCGACGGCGCATTGCGACGACCGACGGTTGGTGGACGCATTCCTCGGTCCCCTGAGCGAGCCCGGCGGCGCGCTGCACGACCGCCGCCGCAGCCCAATGATGCAGACTGACGCTTGCTTGCATCCGATTTTCCGGCTCGGGGCGGATGCCGCACAGCGCGATCGCCAGCGGGTCCACCGTCAGTTCGACACGTTCGATGGAGTCGGGGGCGATGTCGTGCTCGCGCACCAGATCGAGGCACCCGTCGATGCTCGGATGGACGACGATGCCGCATGGATAGGGTTTGTAGGTATTGGCGAGGATCTCGTGGCTAGTCCCGAGCCCCTGCGTTGCCGCCGCTAAATTGGGCTCACTCGAAAAGATGCCGGCGAAGCCTTTTGGGCCCTCGATCGCCGCCTCGCCGGTCGTGTATTCCTGAGCCGCGAGCAGGGCGGCGACGAGGCCCGCACGCGCCGCGTTGGCCGGCACGAAATGGCTCGACATCGTCGCATGGGTCTCGCGGTGGCCGGCAGCCTGCGCCGTTGCGAGCCCGATCGCCCACACCATCTGCTGCTCGCCGAGATTGAGCAGCTTGGCCGAGGCGACCGCGGCGCCGATCACCCCGAGAATGCTCTGGGTCGACACCCCAACCGGGCACTTCGCCGGCGGCGTCACCAGGATGTTGCCGACCCGGAGCTGGATTTCGATGCCGAGGATCAGCGCGTGGAGGAATTCCGCCCCGGTCACCGGCTGGCGCTCGGCCAAGGCCAGGATCGGCGCCGCGACCGGGCCCGTGGGGTGTGCTACCGTCGCCAGATGCGTATCGTTATAGGCGTTGGCGCCCTGCGAATGCGCATTGACCAGGGTGGCCAGCAGGATGTCCGCGCGTTGGCCGCGGCCGATCAGGGTCGCCTCGGGACGGCCGGAAAACTCCTGCAACGCCGCCAGCAGGCGGTCGATCCCGTCGGCCTTTGCGCCGCCGAGCATGCAGCCAAGGATGTTGACAAAAGCCCGCTCGCCTTCGTGGCGAACCGCTTCCGGCAGATCCTCGAAGCGAGATGCGACCGCGTAGCGCGCCAATTCACGGGTAACGGCGACCATGGCGTTCCTCCCCGACATCCTGTCCAGTTGCATCGTCGATCACATCGGCGCTTCGTTCAACACGAGACGCGACTTAATGCGACGCGCTGCTCTTGAACGCCGTAACCACGCAACGTAGCGTCCCGGCCGGCACGGTTTGGCTGATTGCAACAGGAGGCGGGACAGGTGCACGCCTATGAACGCAACCACCTGGGCGCTATGTTCCGGGTGCTGCGGCCGGCTCGCCGAGGGACAGCATCAGCCGGTTGGCCCAGTTGAAGAATGCCGCGGCGTGGATCACGTCGGCGATCGCCAAATCGTCCAACCCGGCGCGATGCAGGCGCTCGACATGCGTTGATCCGAAATTGATCGGCGTCGTGCTCAGCGCCACCGAGGCAGCGACGATGGCGTTCCAGCGCTCGCCGAGATCGGCGTTGATGCCGTCGTCCAACAGAAGCTGCAAATCCCCCTCGCGCTTCGAATAGGTCGCCGAAAATCGCGCATGCACCGAGGCGCAGTAGATGCAGCCGTTGAAGCGCGACGTTGCGGCCGCGGCCAACTCGCGCTCCGCCCGCGGCAGGCCGGCATCGGGGTTGTAAAAGATGTCCTTGTCGGTCCGCGTGCGGGCTTGCAGTGCGTCGGGGTCGCGCGCCAGCAGGCGGAAATACGGCGATTTCACCCGCGCGGCATCGACGAGGCCCGCCATCTGCCGTTCGGTCAACGCCTCGACCGCCAGCGGTTCGAGCCAGGGCAGCCAATCGAGCAGCGCCCGGGTGAAGACGACGGGAACCGTGTGGGCCGGCGGTTCGAGGATCGTATCGGGCATGGTTGAACCTCGTGTGTCAGGCCTCGTGTGTCAAACTTGGCCGGCCAGGACGCGCAAGCCGGCGACCACCCGGATCTGGAACGACAGGAAGGCGGCGATCTGCGACAGCGCACGATGTCTGTGGTCGACCAGCCGGCATCCAGCAAGGCCTGCAGCGCCGCCGGCGCGGCGTCACGCGGGTGGAACACCAAGAGGTGCATGTGATCGAACGCCGCGGCCAGACGCGACCCCAGCGCGCCGCGAATTTCGGGCGCGACGCGATGGATCGGTCCCGTGGTGTCCTCGCGGCTCAGGGGGCCGGCGGGATAGGAGCCGTAGGGGCCGTGCCCCCCGGACGCTGCGACCGCCGCGATCGCCGCATCGATCGCGCGGCGCAATTCCGCCGATGCCCCGCTGGCGGCCAAGCCGGCGGCGTAGAACGAAGCGGTCTCCGCGCCGCCATGCAGGCCAGTGACGAAGGCGGCCACCGCGAAACGCTCTGTGGCGGTGACCTCGCCGGCAATCTCCGGCGCGAACAGCGCGCGATAGCTGGCCTGCGCCTGGTCGCGTGCATCGGGCCGTCGGTGGCGGATCGCGTCCAGCGCGGAGCCGGGCTTGATCCCGACCAGCGTGTCGATGACGTCCGTGTCGATCCCTGGCATGGCCATCCTTCTCTTGCCGGCCGTAGTCGCGTAACGCTCGCTGATCCGGTGCAAGACAGCCGGCGCAGTGTGGGTATGACCGCGGGAATTGTCACGCACCGGGTGGGCGTCCGCAGGCTCCTTTCAGGCCGGAGCAAGTCCCACGCTGTGTTCAGCTCAGCCGAACGTGAATGCGAAAGCTTTCCACACCCGGATCGAGAAACTCGATCTCGAATTGCCGATCGGCGACCAACCCGGGCTGTCGGATAAGCAGATAAAGCCGCTGTTCGGTGACGGTGCCGTTTCCATACTCGTCAATATCGATACCGTGAGCGGCACCCGGCGGCCGGCCGTCGATCAGCACGCGGAACCGCACCGAAGTCCCCGGCCTGGCCGGTCCCATGCTTCCCGCCTCGCCGAGCAATTGTCGGATGACAGCCTCCCCGTGTTCGTACTCGCCTTCGCCGAATTGGTGATGCCGAACGCGCCCTTGCGCATCGATGAAATAGCGCGCCGGCCAGTACTGGTTCATGAAAGCTCGCCAAATCGCGTGATCGCTGTCGATCGCGACCGGATGGCCAACTCCTATGTCCTTCACGGCGCGGCGGACGTTGCCGACATCCTTCTCGAACTCGAACTCCGGCGAGTGAACGCCAATCACCACCAGCCCGTGATCCTTGTATTTCTCTGACCACGCGCGGACATAGGGAAGCGAACGGCGCCAGTTGATGCAGGTATAAGTCCAGAAGTCGATCAGGACGACTTTTCCGCGCAGCCCTGCAGCCGTCAATGGCGGCAAGTTCAACCAGCCGCTTGCGCCGGCGAGAGAAGGAAATCCGCTCTCGACCGGCAATCGGACCGCAGAACTCTCGGGCCGCAGCACGCCCTGGACCTCCGCCGAAGTTCCGAACGGCGCCATCAATGCGCCTGCGAGAAGCGCGGCCAGCCGGAAGCGACGCCTTTTCATTGAGCGACCTCCATCCGTTCGGTACGCATCATCTTTCACAACTGATTCGTGCCGATCGCGCGGTACGATTCCGCGGCCGCCCCGCCGTTCCGCACCCAGCCCAGCGCCGGCGCCACTACACCCGCGACCAGTTCGATCGACCGCAGGATGAATTGATGCGGCGGATCGATCGAATGCGACTGTACGGTCAGGTCGGTGGCACGGGCCAGCGTAGTGTCGGTTCGCAGCGAGGCGATCACGTCGTCCGGGTTGCCGATATGGATATCCATGGCGGCGATCTGGTCGTGCACCGACATGCCCTCGACCAAACCCCGCGCGACCGATCGCGGCGAACCGCGCCCGCTGCCGCGCCAGGCCGCTTTCAGCCAGCCGCATCGCCTCATTTCGGTCGTCGGCCACGAACACCGTGCGCGAGGCGAGGATTCGCGGCGCGCGGCCCTGGAGTAATGCCTCTTGGGGCAGGGCCTCCAGATAGGCGTCGATCATCGGATGCTGGATCTCGGGCAGCGACAAATGGGGCGCCTCCGCCGGCCTCGGCTGCGTGCGCGACAGCATCAGCCCGTCGCCGGCCGTCCCGGCCCGCCGGGCGCCTTCCACGCTGAAGGTCGCCTGCCAGACGCGATCCACCAGGCGGGGATTGGGTGGATACACCAGGTCGCCGCCCGGTAGTGGCCGCCCTGCCCAGGCATCGAGCAGCACGCGATGATGCCGGATCAGCAGCGCCGTGCGCTCGGCGCTGTCCAGGCCGAACGCCTCGTACGCCGACAGGTTGCCGCCGGGCCCGACCCCCACCTCCAGGCGTCCGCCGCACATCAGGTCGAGCACCGCGGCATCCTCCGCCACCCGGATCGGCAGCTCCAGCGGCAGGGTGACGATCCCGGTCCCGAGGCGGATCCGGGTGGTCTGCGCGGCGACCTGCGAGAGGAACACGAAGGGCGCCGGCAGACCGCCTTCGTCCTCGTGAAAATGATGCTGCGCGACCCAGGCAGAATCGAAGCCGCAGCGTTCGGCATGGACAATCTGCGCGATGGCCAATCGGTAGCGCTCGGCCGGGTCCGCCCGATCGAGCAGGCGGGTAAAGAAGCCCAGTCGTATCGGCGGCTTCGCTGTCGTCACCTGCTCAACCTCGTGCTGTGTTGACGGCGGCGATCAAACACACTGAAAGAGCGCAAGACCCAAAGGTGAGACCGGCTGTCTCATTGGGGTCCCTCCTAAAGCCCGAGGCTCCTCTCCGGTTTAGCGTTATCGGTGAGGCAGGGAACGGTCATCATTATCCTGCGTGGGGCTGCGGAGCAAGATTGCCGGCGCCGTCTCCGCTCTGGCGGAGAATGCCCGCCGCGCGGAGCATCCGCTTGATGGCGTGGCGAGGGCGGCTTGAGCAGGCACATTTTGCCCTGCGCCCGGGATCGGGACGGGATCGGGACGGGATCGGGACGGGATCGGGACGCCTACTCTGCGGCAAGGCCCTTTGTTCCCGCACGGTCCCGGGAGAGGCTGGCGAATACGTCGTCGAGGATGGCAAGTCCCTGATCGATTTCTCGCTCGCTGCTGACCATCGGCGGCACCAGCCGGATCACGTTGGTGCGCGAATGGCTACCGCGGGCCTGCACCAGAAGGCCCCGCTCTTCGCATCGCCGCACCGCCTCGCGCCCCATTTCATTGGCCGGGTTGCGGGTGGCCTGGTCCTCCACCAGTTCAACACCGAGCAGCACGCCGCGCCCGCGTATGTCCCCAATAAAGTCGTAACGCTGCGCCATTGCGCCGATCGCCGCCTTGACGCGCACCTCGATCGCGGCGGCGCGTTCGGCCAGCTTCTCCTCCAGCACGATGTCGATGCTGGCGACGCCGGCAGCACAGGTGATCGGATCGCAGGCATGCGAGCGGGTCGCGAAATAGCCATTCTCGACGGCGCGATCGGCGATCTCCGCAGTCGTGCACACCGCGCTGATCGGCAGGCCGGCGCCGAAATGCTTCGACACGGTCATGATGTCGGGCACCACGTCCTCGTGCAGGTGACCCCACATTTTGCCGGTCTTGCCGAGACCTGTCTGCGACTCGTCCATGATCAGCAGCATGTCGCGCTCGCGGCAATATTGCTTCAGCAGCTTCACATAGCCGGGGGGCGGGACGACGATGCCGCCCGCGCTCATCACCGGCTCCAAGATCATCGCGGCCGGCTTGCCGGTAAAATTTGCGTCGGCCAGCTCCATGCTGGAGGCCAGACACTGCACCTCGCACGACGGAAATGATTTGCCGACCGGGCAGCGATAGCAATATGGCGACAGGATCGCCGCGGTCGATGGAGCCGCGAGTCCGTGCCGGCTGCGGTTCCAGCCGAAGGTGAGGGAGCGGGTGATGAACGAGGTCGAGCCGTGCAGGGCCATGTGCAGACCCAGCACATCAACTCCGCCGGTCGCCTTGCGGGCAAGATCGATCGCCGCCTCGATCGCATCGCTACCGCTGACCAGGAACAGTGATTTTTGCAGCGGCGGCGTGAGGATCTGGCCGAGACGCTCATGCAGTTCCAGCCTGTCGACGTTGAGAAACGTCTTCGTCGAGTGACTGATCGTCTCCAAATTTCGCCTCACCGCTGCGACATACCGCGGATGATTGTGGCCGAGCGCGGCCGCCATCTGGCCGGAGCCGAAATCGAGATATTCCCTGCCCTCGGTGTCGATGACCCAGACCCCGCGGGCGGCGGCGATCACCGGCTTTGACTCGATACCGGCCATGTATGACGTCTTCGACGTGGGGATCATCCATTGGTCGGCGATGCTGCTGATCCGGACGCGATCCATTCGACTATCCCCGCGGTCGCCCGGCCGATCGGCCGGCAAATTATAAGGTGCTTGCCGGGCCGCTCCCGTGTCAAATGCTGGATCGAGCATCGCCGCTCGTCGACACCGATCCTCTATGGGTCCAACTCTGACGCTCCCGTGCTGAATGAGGTTCTACTACTACGGCATCGGCAACCGCCCTTCTCCCAGCCTGAGGCCGGCGTGCAGGCCACCGGATCGACCAGGTAGTGGCCGCACATCCCCAGAAAGCAGCGGTTGTACTGGCGCGCCTTGCCAACAAAGAGCGCCTCCCTCCGCCGAAGGCCGCCTTTCCCGGGGCGACTGGATGAACGACGGTGGGTTATCGTCGGCGGCGTGGTGATGGGAGGTGTCCACAAGCTCGGGTATGGGCACAAGTTCGAAGGTTCGGCGGCAACATCGGTCGTGGCCTGAGGCTTTGAAGCGGGACCGTGCGGGGCGCCAGCAGGAGCATGGACGGCGCTTGATCAGGGTTGCGCAACCGGTGCTTGGCGTATGTCATAGTCCGGAAATCGAACCATCGAGTACCAGCCGGACGGAGTGGCGTCATGCCCGCAAAACGAGCCTTTGGCATGGACCAGGATTTTTATCCCTGGTCCCCGATTGTGACGCGCCCGGTTCTCAGGTGGCCGGACAATGCCCGGGTCGCGCTTGCCGTCATCGTCAACCTCGAGCATTGGGACTGGGAGGTGCCGGCCGGCACGCCGCTGCCGGTGAGCCCGATGGGGGGCCCCGAGGGCATGTGGACCGGCAACCCGCCGGACTTTCCCGATATCGGCGGCTATGGCAACCACGAGTACGGCAACCGCGTCGGCATCTTTCGCATCCTCGCCGTATTGGACAAATACGGCATCAAGCCCACCCTGGCGCTCGACAAGGCCGTCGCCGACAACTACCCGTTCCTGATCAACGAGGGCCGGAAGCGCGGCGCCGAGTTCATCGCGCACGGTCTCTCGCGCCGGCGCATCATCCACATCGGCATGTCGGAAGAAGAGGAGCGGCAGTACATCCGCGCCTCGATCGCGGCGGTCGAAAAGGCCACCGGCAAACGCCCGGTCGGCTGGTCCGGCCCCGATTTCCAGGAGACGCCCAACACCCCCAACCTGCTCGCCGCGGAGGGCATTCGCTACGTCTGCGACTGGGGCAACGACGAGCAGCCCTACAAGATGACGCCAAAGTTCGGCGAACTATTCTCTCTGGGCGTCAACGCCTATCTCGACGACAACTACATCCATCTGCACGGCCGCCGGACCATCAACGAGGTCAACCTCTTATGGCGCGAGTGGTTCGATGGCCTCTACGCCGACGGCGCGACCACCGGACGCCTGATGGTGCTCCATCTACACCCATGGATCATGGGCCAGCCATGGCGCATCCGGCATCTCGACGAAGTGCTCGGGCACATCAGCGCCCACGCCGGCGTGTGGAGGGCAACCGGCGGCGAGATCGTCGACTGGTTCAAGATGCAGACGGGCTAAGCAGGGGTTCGTCGGTCGACACGCAAATGCTCATTCCGCGCCGATTTAGCTCCCTCTCCACCCCCGGGGGTGGAGAGGGTTGGGGTGAGGCGGGGGATTCCAGAGCGCTCGCCGACACCCACCTCACCCTCCCACGCCGGCGGCGTGGGCCCCTCCCTCTCCCCCCTAACGGGCGGAGAGGGCCAAGCTCAGGCGGACGAATTCAGCCAATCGCAGGCGGACGGAGAAGACAATATGACTCTCGCACCCGGCCGGTTCGACTATGCGCCGATCACTGAACGACCCGTTATCAAATGGCCCGGCAACGCGCGCGTTGCGTTCTGGGTCGCGCCGAATATGGAGCACTTCGAATACCTGCCGGAGACCCGCCCGACACAGCCCGACATTCCGCACTACTCGCGCATGGATTACGGCAATCGGATCGGTTTCTGGCGAATGCTCGACGTGTTGAACAAGCACCAGGTGCGCGCGTGCTGCTGTCTCAATCTCGAGATCCTGGATCACTTTCCCGAAATAAGGGACGCCATGGTCGCCGCCGACTGGGACTACATGGCGCACGGTCTCTACAACAGCCGGCCGATCTATGGCTACACCGAGGAACAGGAGCGGGCGTACTGGCAGGATTTCATCACGCACCTGAAGGAGATGACCGGCAAGCGCCTGAAAGGTCGGCTCGGCGGCGGTGCCGGATACACTGTCAGAACAGACGATTTGATGGCCGAGGCTGGCTGCCTCTATCACACCTCATGGATCATCGATGACCAACCCTGGCCGATCAATGTACGCGGCGGCCAGAAATTCATCTACGTTCCCTATACCGGCCAGACCAATGATGCCGGCATGCTGGCCTGGAATCGTGAGGCGGATTACTTCCTGCAGATGATCAAGGACCAGTTCGACACGCTCTACCGCGAAGGCGCGGAAAACGGGCGCGTGATGTGTCTTTCGCTGCATCCGCACAATATCGGGCGACCGAATGCCGCGAAGCACCTCGACGAGGCGCTGCGGTACATTCTCGGCCATGACGGCGTCTGGAAAACGACGGCGGACGACATCGCCGAGTATTACATGGCCAACTATTACGACCACGTGTCGTCCTGGATTGCCGAGCGCAAAGTTCAGGCATGAGGCGCACCCATCCGGGCTCACGAGCGGTGACGGGCAGTATGGCTATTCCTCTTATATTAGCAGTCGCCGAGGTTCGCGGTGGGGCGGATGTTCGAGGCGACCGGCAGCCGCGGCGGCTTTATGTTCGGCCATTCGAAGTGCGATCTGCACCGTGGCCCGATCGCGATAGCGCTCGCGTGCCGCAAGCACCCCTTCCAATTTCGCGAGGCCGCTTTCGAGATCGATGTCGACATGGGTGCGCCGGTGGCTTGTGCCGCGCCCGACGCATTTCGCGGTTCAGATTGCCGGCGCGTTCCTCGGTCGATAGCGGCAGGTGCGGCAGGATCGTCTTGTCGGTCTCGATGCGGCTCATCCGGATCGGGCCCGGCGATCTGCCCTTCCAGGGCAGGCCAGTCAGCGTCTTGTCGAGATGCGCGTGGCCGTCGATTAGCCCCGGCAAGACGAGATCGCCGCCGATGTCGGTCGAACGTCGGCGCGCTGTTCGACAATGCCGGCGCCGCACCTTCGCCGACAATCGCGATCTTGCCAGCCCGCTGAAAGCGGCGGTGGCATTCGGCGTCCACGACATCACGCAGCTCCGACAGCAGGTCCATTCGCACGGATATCACCAGGTGCGGATCGAGCGGATGCTGCGCAGGGCATGACTGTCCGAACGGCGAGACGAATTGACGATGAGCGATTTTTTCGACGTTGACGGCGCAATCTCGATCGCGGGTTCGAGAACCTGAATGCCGCCGAGTTGAGGTTGGCCCGTTTCAGTGGACGGTTTTCCGCTAACAATTTAGTTATCGGTCATGATGGCATGCATGTCGGCTCATACGTGCCGGCGATCTGTATCCCAGCCGCGAATGCAGCCGGGTCGGATTGTACCAACCCTCGATATAGCTGAAGCAGGCCATCTTGGCTTCGGCCTGGGATGCAACCCCGCGTCGGCTGAGCAGCTCGGCCTCGCTGCTTGCTGACAGCCGCGCCGGCACGCGCGATATACCGTTGCCGAAGACCGTCGGGAATGCGAGGAATGTCGGGCAAAACGAGCAGGCTCAAGGGGCCCAAACGTGGCCGACCGACTGTTTACCGATTGCCCTGGGCGCGGTGGTGATTGCGGTTGCCCCGACGGCCCAAGGGGCGACCATAGCTGATATTCTCGGGAACCTGGGGAATGTCGGATAGAGAGACATTAAGCAAAATCCAACGGGAGGATACCGGCATCATGATTACTAGGCATCCCGTACCTGCCGGTTGGTCCCGCCGCGACGTGCTCCTCGGCAGCGCAGCTGCGTTGGGGGTCTACGGTCTGGCCCCGCGCTACGGCCTCGCCGCCGATATTCCGCTGGAATACGATGGCTCGAAATTTCAGATGGCGGCAGCAGAACCCAATCCCAAGCGGGGAGGGGTGATGCGCTACGGCATTCTCAATCGCCCGCCGCATTTCGACGTGCATCAATCGGGCACGGTCGGCAACATCGGCACTCAGGGCTGCATGTTCGACAACCTGATCCGGCGCGATCCGCGGGACAGCGGCAAGACCATCGTGCCCGATCTGGCGCATAGCTGGGAAATCGCCAAGGACGGCAAGACCTACATTTTTCACCTGCGCCAGGGCGTCCAGTTCCACGACGGGACGGAATTCACCTCGGCCGACGTGAAAGCGACCTTCGACCGCATCGCGAAACCGCCTTCCGGCATCAGCATCCCGCGCACGCCGCTGTTCCGGGCAGTCAGTGAGATCAACGCCCGCGACAAGTACACCGTCGAATTCAAGCTGGCGGCGCCACGCTCGGTCAATTTCATGATGTCCGCTTTCGCCAGTGGCTGGAACGTGATCTTCAGCAAGAAGACGTTGGAAGAGAATAATTACGACCTTCGCAAGCTCCTCAACATCCCCGGCACCGGTCCCTTCAAGACGGTACGGCGGGTCGAGAACGAAGTTTGGGTAATGGAGAGAAACCCGAACTACTGGAACAAGGGCCTGCCCTATCTCGACGGCATCGAGGTCTACCATCTGTTGCCATTCTCGCCGGAGCTTGGCTCCGCTATTCTGTCGGGCAGGGTGGATTACGCGCGTGCGCTCGACCCGGGTACCTTCCGCAGGGCGGGCGCTACTCCCGGGCTGTCCACGGCCAAATTCTACCAAAGCGTGATCCACGCGACTTGGGTGAATGCCAAAAAGAAGCCGTTCGACGATCCGCGTGTCAGGCGCGCGATGCACCTGATATTCGACAAGCAGGTCCTGGTGGATGTGGTGAAGGATGTCTCCCCCTTGATGACGGGCGGGTTCATCTATCCGTTTTCCGACTTCGCCACGCCCAAGGACCAGCTCGTCAAGCGACTCGGCTATCAAGAGGATTCCGTCGCCGCGATCAAGGAGGCCAAGGCCCTGTTGGCGGCCGCCGGCCAGAGCAAAATGCGGCCGTTGGACTTCATGGTGCGGGACCTCAACCATCACAAGCTCTTTGCCCAGGCTATCGCGGCGATGCTGAGCGAGGTTGGTATTCAAGCCAACTTGCGGACGGCGGTCGAATCGGTTTGGTTCGGTGATGCGTTAGCCGGAAACTACGATATGGCCGTCGGCGCCATCGTTTCGACCCTGCTTGACCCGTCCGATTACTTCAACGCCTGGTACCGCACCGGTGGGCCGCAGAACTATTCGTTCTGGCACAACGACGAGTTCGACAAACTGGTGGATCAGATCGACACTGAGGTCGACACCGGCAGGCGCCTGGCGCTCGTTCGGCAAGCCGAGGACGTCATGGAGCGGGATCCTCCATTGGTACCGGTCGCATGGGAATATATTTTCGATGTCTGGTACAACTACGTGAAGGGCCACAATCCGAAAGATTATTTCGGCATCTACGACGTGGTCCGGTTCGACACGTTCTGGCTGGACAAGACCTGACCGACAGTCGTTGTCGCCGGCAGGATGCGGCCGCAGACGCAATGCCAGTGCGAGCGTATGGGATAGAGTGTTTCCCCGCCACAGGTCGAATACCAATGAGAACGCCATTCGCGAAACCTCAACTCGCGTCATCAGTCAATATCCGATGCAATTGAGCTTGGCGTCCGTGGAACTTGACGTCCGGGCCGACGAGATCGATAGCAATATCGGCCAGCACCGATACGGCGGCGAACGCCGGAAATCGGCTGAAGAAATGAAAGCAGCTGCTCTATGACCTGATCTGCTCGGCGCCCTACTAACGTCCGGAATCGGCGTGATCCGGGAAATTGTTACCTCTGCACGCATCCCGCCAACCATTCGTTCAACTTCGACCAGCGCCGCCGGCCGGAGACGTTGCGCACGGCAATGGCGACGGCCTTCTTCTGGCCGACCAGCACGACCAACCGCTTGCCTCGGGTCACGCCGGTGTAGAGCAGGTTGCGCTGCAGCATGGCGTAGTGCTGGGTCAAAACCGGGATCACGACGGCAGGGTATTCGGAGCCTTGGCTCTTGTGGATCGTCGCGGCGTAAGCCGGCACGAGCGTGTCGAGTTCGCCGAAGCCGTAGGTGACGGCGCGGCCGTCGAAGCTGGCGGTAAGCTCGCCGGTATCGGGATCGACATCGTCGATGTAGCCGATGTCGCCGTTGTAGACCTCCTTGTCATAGTCGTTCTCGATCTGCATGACCTTGTCGCGGGGGGCGAAAGTCCAACCGAAGCGCTCGACCTTTCGCTCACCGGCGGGGTTCAAGGCCGCCTGAAGTTCAATATTCAGCGAGCGGGCTCCGACGCCGCCGCGGTTCATCGGGCACAGCACCTGGATGTCCCGGACGGGGTCGAGGCCAAAGCGCTGAGGGATGCGCGTCTTCACCAACTCGATGATCCGCGGCACCGCGGTTTCGGGATCGTCGGCTTGCACAAAATAGAAGTCGCTGTTGCCCTCCGGCCTGGAAAGGTCCGGAATTGCTCCGCGGTTGATCTGGTGCGCGCTGGTAATGATCCGGCTGTCGGCAGCTTGCCGAAACACCTCGGTGAGCCGTACAACCGGCACCGTTCCGGAGGCGATGATGTCGGCCAGGACCTGACCCGGGCCGACCGACGGGAGTTGGTCGATGTCGCCGACGATCAGCAACGCGGCCTGGTCGGGGACGGCCTTCATCAGCGCCTGCATCAGCATGACGTCCACCATGGACGTTTCATCCACGACCAGCAGGTCGCATTCGAGCGGGTTATCGCCTCCGCGTTTGAAGCCACCTGTCTTGGGATCGACTTCGGGCAGCCGGTGGATCGTTTTGGCCTCGAAGCCGGTCGCTTCGGTCATCCGCTTGGCGGCTCGGCCCGTCGGGGCGCATAGCAGCAGACTCACGCCCTTGGCGGCCACGATGCGCAAGATCGAGTTGACGATGGTCGTTTTGCCGACACCCGGTCCGCCGGTGATTACGAGGACCTTGGACACCAGGGCCAGCCGGATCGCGGCAACCTGACTGTTCGCCAGGGACAAGCCGGTCTTCTACTTGTCAAACAGCGCGGAAGCGGGACCCGGAATCAGCGCCCAATTGGGACCCACACCGGCGGTTGAGGAGCGGTCGTCCCCGGAGTCCATGGAGGGGACCCGCGCGCGTCGCGCAGTGCCTTCACAAGCGACGGAGCGGCGCGCGTGGGGAGGTGCTGTGGACCCCCGGGGTGTAAATTCGCGGGCAATAGTGACCCCCTGAGGGGCGGTTTTCGCGTCCAATCGTGACCCTCTGACGCGGTGTGTCAGCGTCCCTTCCTTTTCGGCCGGTGCCGGCTGGGAAGGGTTGGGGGATGATTGCGGTGGACACGATCGGCGA
>CAMATN010000100.1 GCA_945861155.1 Rhizobium sp. Q54 | reverse complement strand
CCTCGGCGTAACGGCCCTGGCTGTCGTACAGGGCCGCCAGGTTGTTGAGGCTTAGTGCGACGTCGGGGTGGTCGGGTCTGAGCGCCTTCTCGCGGATCGCCAGGCTGCGCTTGGAGAGAGGCTCGGCCTCGGCGTAACGGCCCTGGACGCGGCACAGCTCCGCCAGGTTGTTGAGGCTTAGTGCGACGACGGGGTGGTCGGGTCCAAGCGCCTTCTCGCGGATCGCCAGGCTGCGCTTGTGGAGCGGCTCGGCCTCGGCGTAACGGCCCTGACTCTCGTACAGCACCGCCAGGTTGTTGAAGCTGGTGGCGACGTCGAGGTGGTCGGGTCCGAGCGCTGTCTCGCGGATCGCCAGAATTTCGCGCGCCAACGGTATGGCGTCGGCGTAGCGGCTCTGGCCATAAAGCTGGAGCATCTGCTGATTAAGAGCGGTGGCGCGCGACAGCTCGCCGGTTTTTTGGGCAGCCGCATCGCCCGCGCAAACCAGAGTGAGAGCAATCACCATGACTATTCGGCGAAATTTTGCTGACCACGACCTCATACGGTTAGACCGTTGGGACACCAAAAGACCATCAAAGCCCTCGGGCAAGGTGCCCCCCTATCCCGGTCATGCGTCTCTGATCATTCGGTTCTCTGCAACGAATGGCGACTTCCCATCGTCCAACTAGGCGATTCAGGGCTGGGCACAGTACATCAGATAGCCGACATTGCTGTGTCATGAATTCTGCACAAATTCCCAAGCTGCTGAAATCCGGCCTCTTTCACCCGATTGGGTGATCACGTTCGACCGGAATCCATGATCACGTTCCACCGGATTGAGTGATCATTCTTCCACCGGAATCCATGATCACGATCGACCGGAACGCGCACTGATCGAGGCGGACCAAGAAC
Source organism: Rhizobium sp. Q54 (assembly GCA_945861155.1). Taxonomy (GTDB): domain Bacteria; phylum Pseudomonadota; class Alphaproteobacteria; order ATCC43930; family CGMCC-115725; genus DATARH01. The sequence continues at coordinate 17,537 of CAMATN010000100.1, read as the reverse complement.
CGGCCGACGATGGTGGACCGCACGGCCTTGTCATCAAGCCCCTTGGCGCTCATGGCGTCGTCGGCAAGCTCGGCCGCCTACCCGCGAAATGCGCCTCGATGATCGACAGCGCGGCGATCAGGATACCGCCCGCCGCGGTGCACCGGACCCGCCCGGCAGCCCAGCGGCGCACCGACCATTCCAGCCCGATCACATGCCAGGCGCATGACGCCACGATGCTGCCGTGCCCGCCGCGCGCGTCGGCCAACTCGGCCACTCGGCGCCGGCAGTGTTCGTTGCCCGGCACGACGTGATCGCCGGAGCTGCCGCTCATCGCAACCCGTGGAAATGCTCCCGACGCGACATTTGTGACCGTCAGCATTTTCGAAACGCTGCAGGAGGAGTTCGGGCCGGACGTCGAGATCCCGTACCGCCGCGCAACCACAGCCCCAGAGGATCCCGGACGGTCGAATTCCGCGACAATCGCCAGCTTCTGATCGACGCTCCACCGGCGGCGCCGCTCCGGTCCCGTTAAAATCTCCGCCCGTGGCCCAGATCCCGTCATAAGAGCGCTCGTAAGAGTGGCCTCCCAGATCAGAAAAAATGATCGGATGACGAGCTCAACATCAAGACGGTTCCCATCGGAGGATTACGGTTCTGTCCCCAGGTGTGCAGGACAGCCACCAACCCGATCTCGGCGCCGAGGTGCTTGGGATCGGCGGCGATGATGCGCAGCGTCTCGGCCGCTGCCTTGAACAGGATGCCGTAAACGACTGCCTTGTTCTGGAAGGCTATCTCGGCGATTGGCGCCGGCATGGGGCGTCACGTTCGACGCCAGTATGTTGAGCGGCGCGTCGGCGGCGAGGTCGTTCACGTCGAGGTCGATAATCTCAGCCCTTAGGGCGTCCATTGGGGTTGCTAGAGTGATTTCCCAACATACGTTCAATTTGTTCATCGAGGCTGAGGCCGCGCGGCATGAAATCCCGGTCCACCGTCAGCCCAGCACTGCTTATCTTAAGGGCGCCACTCAATAGCCCCTGCAACGTAAGGATGATCAAAGGCGCTTCGCGAATAAATTGCTTGTTTCTAATCGCATCAAACAACCGTATAGCCTCTGGCTTTCCTCGAAAATCCTGTTCGGAATCATACCCACCGCCGGCTAAAAATTCAGACCATAAAGGTGCTAATTCATCACCATCGATCGGAGTAGTATAGTAGCTGACTACCGGACCTCGGTCGACTTTCTCTGTGACTATGTGCAACATGCCACCAGCGACGTTAGCACGAACGGCAATCAGACTCCATATGACATCCTGCCAGGACCCAGTAGGACCATGCGGGGGCGCTGGATGCAAATTGATGAGCACTCGGCCCCCTTCGGATAAGACCGGGGTGGCTATTCGCATGTAGCCTGCCAACAAGATCTTTCGGCATCCGTATCTATCGAAAATAAGACCTAAACTACGGTCGTACGAGCGTCGGCGAAATTCTACCAGTGTCAAGGCACAGAACTTGTCATCGACAATGTTGCCTAAGGCAGATTCAATGGAGGTACAGTCGAAGGGTTCGGACAAAAACCGCTCATACGGCAAATCATGCGCCGCACAAATTTGTGCAATCTGCGAATCACGAGACCTAGTATTGCGCCCAACAGCACAGACAACTAATGCCGGCCGCAAATTCTGTTGTAATACGTCTTCTAAAAGCCTTATGGCAGCATCATCCCGGGCGCTGGTTAGCCATGCGATCGTATCATTGTTATTTGACATGCGCGACTCTCACGCTGGCGGGATGCCCAAGGCTGGGCAGCTAAGATCGTAGATTGTGTTGAGCGTGCAGCGCAGCCACAAACTCGCTTTTCGTCGGATAAGCCGCCCTTCCCCACATGCTCACGGATTTTGAGGCGAAATCCGTAGCCAGCCGAAGCGCCTTTGGCTTTGTTGCGCCCCTTAGGGACGCTCCCACAAACACGCCTGCAAACACGTCACCGGCCCCCGTTGTATCGATGGCGTCAACGAGCGGAGCCTGGGTGCGAACGCTCCGCCCATCGCTATCATATAGAACACTACCTCCGGCACCGTGCTTGCAGCAGATCGCTTTTACGTTGTGATCAAGGAGGAACTCTATAGCCGTGTCCAGCGGTCTTCTGGTGAACAACTCCAGCTCTTGCTGCGTCGCAAATAGCACGTCCAGCCGACCAAGAAGGCAAGCAAACGGCTCGTGGCCGAGGTTCGCATAGAGCGCCCCAATGTCGAGACTGAAGATTGTATTCGGAAGGAGATTAAAAACGCGCCGTTGCCGCTCCACGTCTCGTATGGAGGGAAGGGAGGTAAAGTGTGCGTGTTGAAAATCGCTGTTGTTGGTCAACTTTGTCGTAGGTGGCAACAGCTCAGCATCTGATGCTAAAATGAGAATATCTCGCTCACCAGCCGGGTCGACGAAAATATATGCCTCAGTCGTCCGCCCAGTTCGCTGCACTAAGCCTAAATTTGCATCACCTAGATCCGCGAGGGCAATGCTCGCGGCAGGATCGACGCCGACCGTACCGAAAAGCGTGACCTCGACACCGCAGGCAGCAGCAGCAATGGAAAAATTCGCCGCCTGCCCACCGCCTCCTACGTGGATGGCGGTTGCCGCCTCCGCTTTGATAAGGAGCTCCACACCTTCCCTGAGTTCTGGCTTGAGGAGCGTTTCACCTGCGCGCGGCCACCATGGCTGTTTTCGGTATGGCTCAAGGGAGCGCACCCGATAAAATCGATCAATATTGATCGCGCCCACAACCAGAGAACGTTTATTAGAAAACGGGTTCATATGCAGATAAATGGTTGAGATCTGCGTGATAACTCTCTAAGAGATCTCAATTCCCTATCGGCCCACTAACCCCGGAAGGCGGCACATACGGCGTCCTAATCTGCGTTGGCGGTTGTATCCTTGTCGGGACCGCGAGCTCATGCGCGCAGTCGGGTTCGAAATAATCGATATGATACATGCTTGCATGGGTATCTTTGGACAACTCCGAGCATACTGCGACCATTGGAAAGCGACCACGATCCGAAGCCCCCGTGGCCACTGTGAACGCTCCAACCTCTCTCAAGGACTCCGCGCTACTCCCCCATATGACGACACGGGATTGCTGAATTTTGAGATTGGGCGATGCGGGGAGCTTGATAAAAATCCTATCGTTGAGGGGTTCTGGGCGGTAAAAAAGCTCCACAACGCATGGGCGCCCTACCCGCCGCACTGGAAGAATGACGCTCAACAGGCCACCAATGTCTTGCAGACGAGTGTTGAGCGGTCCGAAACCGTCGCTTACCATTACATCGCCGTCAATCCGCGGAGCTCGGGCGGTAGCTCGCGCGCGAGGCATAGTAACCGCCAACGGGATTGACATTCGGTCGGTATTCTCAGGCACCTGTAACTGATGGCGCTCGTGAATTACTGGACCCAATCCTGTGGTGGGAGTAAACACATCAATGTCGAGCCGTTGCCATTCGTAACCGGACCACGTCGAGAGCACTTTGTCAGGTTGAAGATCTCCGTCCGTAATGGTCGTTACCGACGCGGACTTGCTTGCCATCGGGACCTGAAACGTCTGCGGAAAATGGATTTCGGTATGGATTCTAAACAGATATTCCTCCCCGTTGTGCTTGCCGTGTATTTTTTGAGGCTTGCCCAAGTGTCGCTCAACGGTTGAGGTCGCCGCTTGTGCCTCGAACGCCAGTTTGCCGGGTTCAAGTTTCGCCAAAATTCGCGCAGCGGCAATCGCTGGGCGGCCTTCAAAATTCCAGTTCTGACCGAATAATACGGGAACCGTCCGGATGAATCCACGGGTGATCACGCCGCGCAACGGCCAAGTAGGCCTCTTATCCCTAAACGATCCCCCCAAGACGAGTTGCAGTGCCTGTGCAATCCGCAGGACACGATCAGGGTCCGGCTCCTGTTGATACGCAAGCATTACCGATAGTTTCGGACCAATAGACGCTAAAATTCCGTCACGCAGCGTCGGCGCACCTGCGTCCAAGGCGTTGTTTATTAGCTCTCGCAATTCGTACCCTGATTTTACCATTGCGGAATATGCCCCTGGCGGGCATGGACCCATTTCTAACGCAAGAATCCAGGCGGTCATCGCTGAACATTAGCTGCGCAGGAGAAAGCCGGTTTCATTCCCACACTGGCGTTGTGTCAAGCTAAGAGCTGGAAATCCCGATTGCTTGAGAGCCTCTTTGAAGTTCTCATTTATCACGATCTCACCGTCCTCAGCATAATTCAACCAATCTGCACTTTTCACCGGATCAGTCCCGTCAAAAAAGATGCAACCTAAATACGTCTGCCACTCAAAGTCGGACAGCAGGATCACGCCTTTTAAGCGTGCGTCATTCGGAGATTTTTCAAGATTGGTGAACACTCCATCAACAAATCTTTTTACCTTGTCTATGCAATCCCGAATATTGATCGGAAATGCTAAACGGAGTTCATCACCCACAAACTGTACCTTCACGTGACCTCCTTGGATTAATTCTTGTACCCCGGGCGCGGCATTAACCGCGTGAAATAAGGAATTTCGAAGCGTGAGAAGTCGGTCCAGCTCAGGATCGGTTGAGAATCCGCAGATGTCCAGCGCGACCAAGACAGCAGTTCTTTCAGTACCCGAATCCCATGGCGAGCGATCGCTCAAGTGTTCACCGCGCTCCGATCGGCCCTTCGATCGAGAGCTTACGAGCCAGCCGCCGCAGCTGCTGCTCGAGTTCTCCTACGGTATGTATCGCTCTCTCGAATTAATACATCTCTGTTCTCCTCGGAACGAAGCGCGATTCCCCAATTTCTACCGGAAAGGCGAGCATATATATCCGAAAGTTCCTTAGGGACCAAGCTGCTGTCTTTTGTCCGCGCAAACTCATACAAACCGGCTTTCCCGGATTCCTGGAACACCCCAGCGATCACGGCAGACACGAGGGATGTATCGCTCCACACACACAGCGCGGCGTTATTCACAGCGTATTGATTGCCATTGAAGGATATCGTTATTCCGCCCATTTCATCCAAGGCACGGAACGCTTCGACGTCTGTGATGCTGTCGCCGATGTATATGGTGTCCGTTGGATTGAGTTGGGTGCGGTCTGAGGCGTCTCGGATTGCGTTTGCCTTTTCAAAACCTCCCATAGCGCGAACTTCGGCCAGCATTCGGCTGGAGCAAGAGAGTTCCTGCGCCATTTCTCCCCAAACGATCTCCTCTAGACGGTTCAGTGCCGCCAAATCCTGCTCTGAAAGTTCGCCAAGGCTAGGCGAACGACTTGTGCGGTCAATCGCTGGAATGTCCGGAAGCATAACAATCTCCGTTGCCAGGTCCATGAGACGAGAGGCTTCGGACGGTTCCATAATATACCGGTCCAAGGAGAAGAACGTGGAATAGACTCGATCAGCGCGAATGCCGAGTTCCCTTGCCACCAGCGCGGCAAATGGATAATAGCTAGCGCTGATTTCAAAAACCTCCACATTTTGCGTGTTCAAAAGGTGCTTGATCGCAACCTGCGCGCCATCGATCCACTTGATATTAGCTGGTGGACCGACGGTCCACTTTTTACAAATATCCCGCCAACCCATCAGCCACTGCCGGGTCCAGCCTTTGGCGGTAAGGCGGTCGGCGACTTCGCGCTCGGGGACCCAATAGCGCGGGGTCGGCTCGAAGCCGGGGTCGGCCTTCTCGGCCAGGGTGGCGTCGCGGCTGTCGGCGCCGTCATAGGTGGCCCAGCGATGATCGAACTGGTGGATCATCTTGGCTTCGTAGAGCGGGACATACCGCTCCTCGCCGGTCCAATCGTTGCCCTCGCGGACAAAGCCAGCGATGCTCAACTGAGCCGCATTTCGGAACCACTCTGAATCCTCGGCCATGTGCCAAATGCGCGTATGGATCGACATAAGCCAGGGATTGCCAGCGCGACCCTTCGACTCCTCGATAAGCACCGGCACGTGCGCGTGGATATTGGCCGTCAGCTCGGCGTCGGCGCGCGAGCGGAAAACAGGGGCCGTTTTCGTGTTGGGGTTGATGCGCGCGATGTCTGCCGCAGACAAAGTGAAACAGCGCTCAGGTTCATTGAGCTGGTTCGGGTCGGTGAGGAAAAAGGCGAATTGGGCGATCGCCGCGTCGCGGGCGATGGTCAGTAGGCTGAACTTGTAGCTGCGATGAACCGCCGGGAAGATCGCGTCGCGGTTTTCGAAATCCGTCAGCTGCGCCAGCCGGTTGCCTTCGACCAAACTGGCGAAGAACGGCGCCGTCGTGGCATCGGTCGCGATGCCGGTCGGGACGATGACGCCCGCGCGCCCGCGCTGGCCCGCGAGACCGGCGAACAACTCGGCGAACAATGCGTAAGTATTGACGTCGCCGCGGCCGGTCAGCGGAAAGCGGCCGCCATCAGCCTCCGGCACCCGCGCGAATACGGAGGACGCCTCGGCGATGCGCTTCGCCGTCTCGAATTCCTCGAACAGCGCCCGCTCGCGGGTGCCCGGCTCGGCTCGGCTCAGGCTTGCGATCATTCGCCCGCGCGCCGCCGCATTCGGCGCTTCGGCAATCTCCGGCTCGCGGGCGGCAAAGAATTCCTGCTCCTGCAGCTTGATGCGCTCCCACGGCGGGTTGCCGAGCACGGCGTCGAAACCGCCGGCGGCCATTACGTCCGGAAATTCGAGCCGCCAATGGAAGGCGTGGGCCTGGCCGGCGAGGTCCTGCGCCCGGCCGACCAGCGGACCGTAGACGGTACGGCCGGCGAGCGCGTCCCAGACATGAGCCGTGGTCGGGATCGTCACCGTGTTGCGATTGGCCGGCACGCCGCCGGTTTTCGGCACCAGGAACGCGGCGGTGTAGAGGTCGGCGGCGATCTGCACCGCCCATGATCTCGGGTCCGCCCGGCCGGCCGCGAAGCGCCGGCGCTTTGTCGCGATCTCCTCCGGGCTGTCCTCGGGCATCGCGCGCAATGCCCGCGCTTCATCCGCCAGCGGCGCCGCCGCCGGCAAGCGTCCGCCGCCGCGGGCGAAATCGAGGCTGCCCTGGCCGGCGCGTTCGGCCTTGTTGCGCTGTCCGAAATACCTGGCCGTTTCCTTGTTATCGCCGGTGAGCGGCTTATAGGCGGCGTCGGGGATGCCCAGCCGCAGCGCGTCGAGGTCGAACACGCCGAGCAGCGAGTCGCCGCAGCGGATATTGGCGTCGAGAAAGCCGAGCGGCTTGCCGGGCTCGACGGTCTCGATCCACAGCGCCACCTTGGTCAGCTCGACCGCCAGCGGGTTGCGGTCGACGCCATGGATCGAGGCGCGCGCCACCTCGCGCAGCGCGTGGCGATAATCCTCGGCCGAGGCGACGCCGCCGGTGCGATGGCGCGCCACGCGCGTGGCGATGCGGCGCGCCGCCGCCAGCAGAAAATGCCCCGAGCCGCAGGCCGGGTCGATCACCGTCACCGACAACAGGACAGCGGCGGGATCGTCGGCCTCCGCCTCGATCCGATCGAGAACGGGGTCGAGGGCGCTGTCGAGCAACGCCTGCACGAGGCTGTCGGGGGTGTAATAGCTGCCGCTGGTTTTGCGCGCGTTCCCCTTGGCCTCGCCGGCCTCGGCGAAGGCGAAGCCGTGGCCGTCGGTGGTCAGGCGCGGGGTCAGTTCGAGCAGACCCTCATAGACCGAGCCCAATTCCTCGGTCTCCATGTCGCGCCAATTGACCGGGACGAGGCCGGACGGCTCCCTCAGCCAGGCAAGGCGGTAGATCGCCTCCATCAAGTCGCGATTGGCGAGGCGGGCGCCCTCCAGATCGGGGATTGTCCTCGGCTCGAACATCCCGCCGAGGGCCGGCAGGCCGAGAAGCGGTTCCCCACCCGCGAGGGCGCCAAACGCGATCAGCAACCCCTCCCACCGGTCGCGGTGCCGGTCCCAGGCCGCGCGGCGGACCGCGTGGTCGCGCAACCGGCCAACGGAATAGCCCTCCGAGTAGAGCTTGCGCGGGCCGGCCGGAGCGGTCGGCGGGTGCAGCAGGTTGCGGTCCTCGGCCGCGAGCAGAAAGATCAGCCGATAGACCAGACGCAACAGCTGACCGAAATACTCGGGCAGCGGCAGCGCGCCGCTGGCGAGACGCTCGCGCAACGCGGCATTGTCGGGATGCCCGACGAAGCCGCCGCCGAGGCTGAGCAGCGCCGCTTCGACCCCGCCGCGCAGGCGCTCGCGGGCGGTGACGCCCTCCTTGGCGCCGGCCTCGCGCCAGCGCTCAAGCGCGCAATCGGTCGGTGCCGCGCCGGGCGCGCCGAACCGGCTCGCATGGATCAGCAGCCACAGGGCGGCGAAGTCGGCGAATGCCTCGCCCTCGTATCGAACGGGTCTTAGGGGGCTACCAGGCCGGCTCGTTTCTCATCGACCGGCTCGGCGCCGGGAGCGTCGTCGACCAGGATCTCGCCGTCGTGTTGCTCGATCTGCGACGCCGGTTGATTGAGGATTATGGCAACGGCCCGGCGGTGATGATGCTGATCGACCGCGCCGTGGTGGCCTACAGGGACTTTCTCCGGATCACAGGATGGTCCGGCAATCTCGCCCTCTTGATCGAACACGAGTTCTTCGGCCGCCGGGGTCCGAGCGCCGACTTTCAAGATCGCCAGGGTCGGGAAGGGCGAACGATCCGCGGGCTCACAGTCGAGCAACATCTCGCTCGGCTACGCGAGGGCCTGATACCGCTCGCCGAGCGTTGCGGGCGGGTAATGCGCGAGGCGCTCGGGGCATTGGATATGCTACGTTCCGCCCCTAGCCAAGCAGTCGAACGATCGAAGCCGGCTAGGATCTCGGTCGCGTTCGGGCCGCACCCTCGGCGCTAATCTTGTGCTGCAAGTAGGCGATCCAGCCGTCTATATCCTCAGTACGCCAACGAGATGGCGTGGCGTAGCCGCGACAACCGCAGTATCGCAAAAAACGGCGTCAATCCGCCGGATTTAGCGGCAGATGTTGACGCGCACCGGGCAATCCTCTCCTCGGCATGCCCGCCGGATAGCGCACGGAAAGGGTAGGGGAACGGGTCGGTTCGCGGTTACGATCGACACCTAAAAAATTGCTGCCGTGCCAATGACCGCGACCCGTCGCCTCGCCGCCATACTCGCCGCCGATGTCGCCGGCTATTCGCGACTGATGGGCGCCGATGAGGAAGGCACCTTGCGGCGGCTGAAGGCGGTGCGCGCCGAGCTGATCGACCCGACGATCGCCGCGCATCACGGCCGTATCGTCAAGACCACCGGCGACGGAATGCTGGTCGAGTTCGCCAGCGTCGTTGATGCGATGCGATGCGCGATCGAGTGGCAGACCGCGACGGCCGAACGCACCAAGCCAGCGGGGAACCGCATCGAATGGCGCATCGGGGTCAATCTCGGCGACATCATCATCGACGATGACGACATTCATGGCGACGGCGTCAACATCGCCGCGCGGCTGGAGGCGATGGCCGAGCCACGTGGCATCTGCATATCGCACGCGGTGCTGACCCAAACGCGGGGAAAACTCGATTTCCCGGTCGCCGATCTCGGCGAGCAGGCGCTCAAGAACATCGCCCAGCCCGTGCATGTCTTCCGCGTGCTGGGGGAGAAGAAGCCGATGCCCGAGCCTGCCGCCTTGCTACTGCCCGACAAACCGTCGATCGCGGTATTGCCGTTCCAGAACATCAGCGGCGACCCCGAGCAGGAATATTTCGCCGACGGCATGGTAGAGGAGATCATTACCGCGCTCTCGCAGATCTGCTGGCTGTTCGTGATCGCCCGCAACTCGACCTTTACCTACAAAAACCGAGCCGTCGATGTGAAGCAGGTTGGGCGCGAGCTGGGAGTCCGCTACGTGCTTGAAGGCAGTGTGCGCAAAGCTGGTCCACGGGTTCGGATAACCGCGCAGCTGATCGATGCCCTGACCGGCACGCACCTGTGGGCCAGCCGCTTCGACGGCTCGCTCGAAGACGTGTTCGATCTTCAGGACAAAATTGCCGTTAGCGTTGCCGGAGTGATCGAGCCGGCCTTGCAGGCGGCCGAAATGCGCCGCTCCGCCGCGCGGGCAACCGCCGACCTCGACGCCTACGACCTCTATCTGCGCGCGCTCGCGGTCTTCTCTCCAATGACGAAAGAGCGGATTTTAGAGGCTCTGGGATTGTTCGAACAGGCCATCGCGATCGATCAGTGCATAGCGCCCTCCGGGCCGGAGAACCCGGAACGCCTCCGCAAAAGCCTTATCCGGCTCGGGTAAATGCAATACGCCGAAAGGGCATACAACGGCGTCAAAACTCCCATCATCGAATTCGAGCTGCTCCGCTTTATCGTCGCCAATCTGGCGCGCTCTGCCGAGGGCATCGTTGCCTTCTACAATCAGCGCGGCACGTGCGAGCAGTACATCAAGGAAGGCAAGAACGCGATCAAGTGGACGCGGCTGTCCTGCCGCACCTTCGCAGCCAATGCGGTGCGCCTTCAGCTCCACGCTCTTGCCTACAACCTGGGAAATTTCATGCGCACGCTGGCAATACCCGAGACGGCTGAGCCGTGGTCGCTGACCAGCCTGCGCGAGAAACTGATCAAGATCGGCGCGAAGGTCGTCAGCCACGGCCGCTACGTTACCTTCCAGATGGCTGAGGTGGCGGTGCCGCGACAGATGTTCGCCGACATCCTGTCGTTAATCGCGGGCCTTCGGGCACCGCCCGCACCTGCGTGACCGGAGGACGCGACCAAATGCGACAGATGACAGTAGAGGTGCGCCTTGATCGTGGCAAAGCCGCGATTTTCGGCTCTGCGAGGCCAACCAGACCGCCCTTTGGGCTGTTACCCGGTCGGCTGCGAGCGAATTTTGGAATTTTGTTGCCGCGAGGCTGCCAGAGACGGAGGATCAGCTCCGACAGACTCGGAATCCGGAGAATCTCGGCTTATACGAACGAGCGTATTCTTGTGGGCGATATGATGGTCCGGTACCATGGCCGCTGATGCATCTTGGCTCGAACAACTGGTCTCTAGCACCGGCATTCCTGGAGCCGTTGGTACATTTGCAATCGCAATGTACGGGGCTTGTGCTGCGGCGGAGAAGGCGGCCCGAAAAGAGGCGCTCTGCGACATTAGCAGGGCATTGCGCAATGTCGGATGGACAGGCGCGCTTAAGCCCGCCGCCATAACCAACTATGTTTTTATTTCAACCTTCGGGCGGAGCCACTTAAGCATACGTTGCATTGTCGGTTCGGTACTGGCAACTATTGTGTTTTGGTTCGCGGGATCGCTAGTCCTGCACTACCAGATGGGCACACGGGTGACGGCATTGTTTACAAACTTCCTTGAGGATCCCTACCCCTACACTTGGCTTGCGTTTGTACTACTTTGTGGTTTTGTTCCGGACTATATAGCGCTCTGGAAAACTAGGGTGTTACTACAAAGATGGCCCCACAGATCGTCCGCCATGTACAACCTTGCGCTGGTTGCGAGTGATGTACTGTTGTCAATTTTGATCGCTTATGTGGGGCTGACCCTGGGAGCTATGGTCGAAGATGCCGTACTCGGCAGCGTGGGAACGGGAAAGGGGCCCTTTTGGGAGGCATTTTGGGCAGGTCTTATTGAAACAGTCACAAGCGGGTACGTCTTTTCAATTGCCCAAGACATTATTCGTGGCGGACCACCGTCCCGTCTGTTTGAGCACTCTGAGCCGATTTGGGTTATTTTCGTATCTTCGACGCTCTTCACCACAATATGGACCACACTAGTCTTGGTGTCCTCGATACTTATTAAGGTCGTGACCCCAGTTCAGAACTTCACCCTTTGGTTCTTTGACGTCGAGAAGAAGCCGATCCAAGCGATTGGGGTAGTCTCTGGTGCCTTGGTGATCATGGGCGGTCTAGCATGGTCAGTTGCGACAAAGATCGGTGGGTAACTCCGCGCTAGGCTTGACCGCAGAAGTGAGCGCGAACTAGCGCAATGCCCCTTTCGCATCGGATATGATTGGAGAGCACCGGGTTATAGCTGTATCCGAAACTATCGATCGCGCTCAGCTGGCGGTTTCGCGTTAATATAAGACCTCGCCGCTGCCGTCGAGGACGTTATCCACCCAGCGGTTACCCCACGGGACGGTGTCCTTGATCGTGGTGATCCACCAATCGGCCGCCGGATTGTCGGCGGAGACTTTCTGGCCGGCCGCGTTAAAGCCGACAATCATGATCTCATGGGAAGCCATTTTTCAAAATCCTTCCTGGAGTCATGTGGGGTGTACCGGCTAAAACATCGGCCCCGTACCATGCGCGGAATTGGGAATGATAGAGCTGCGGCGTGTTACCGAACCCGTTGAAATCAACTGCCCGCACTGTGGTGCGCCGATCTACGCCGCGCATGAGCACACAACGCGCATGCTCGGCGCTGGTAGTTGGCTCGATGACGGCGACATCGTTCCCGGTCTTTACCAGGCTCTAAAGCCTGAACAGCGGGAACCGGACGGGTTTTATTGTCACCTTGGGACGGGCTCGCGCCCCTGTTGTGGAAAGCAATATATCGTCATCACCGCGACCTTCGTTAATACCAGCCCGGATGATGACTTTCGGGATACCTATTTCAGGCTGAACGGCGACAGGGGCGAAGAAACAAACTTTATCGCGCGGCGCGCCGAATTTTCCTGGCTGGTAAGCCGCTTTGAATCACCGCTTGGCCCGGTTTTAGCGCACGAGCGTGGCCCGTTCCCCTGGGAAGATAAATCGTGGATCGGCCCCTATGGCGTGGCCGCGTGCGCTGACGGAAACGACACGCCCTGGCAGTTTGCGCGCGAGCTGCTTGTTGAGTTGGGGGTCGCCGCACGGTTTGTTCAAAACTGCACGCTAAGCGGGATCAGTGCATCGTTGCACGGGTCCGACGTTTCGGCGCCAAGGTGGCGGCGAGCTTTGTCAGCCACGTGACCGCGCCCGGCGTACGATGCCACGCCGCGCCGCATTCCGTGACGTAGTAGGTCGCCTCGTCCGGACCACCCATGGTGATGTAGCCCTCGTTTGAGCTCACCGCGGGCTTCGTGCCGGCCAGGATGGCAGGCACATGCTCGTTCGCGGACCAGGCATCCCTGACCAGCGCTGCGGCCTGTTCGTCGCCGCCCCCGCTCTCGCGAAAGGCCACGAGTGCCTGGGTATAGAGCCAGAACCCGCTGCCGTCCTCATGGGCGGCCAGCAGCTCCTTGAGCGCGCTGTAATTGTCTTGTCTGAGCAGGCACCCGGCGAGGACGTACCGGATCCCCTGATTGTCGTTCGGGTTCAACTTGAGCATGTCGCGGTAGTGGGCGACGGCACCGTCGACGTCGCCAAGCAGCAGGAGCGTGCTCGCGAGACCGGCCCTGGCCCGCATATAGGGGCGTGTTTCGAGAAAGCCCCAGAAATGGCCGGCGTACTCTTTGAAACCGCGTGGCCCGAGCGCCAACTCGCCCGCCTCGACGCCCTTTGCATACAAGTCTCGAGCCTCCTCGATAGATCGGGCTTCTTCGGCTAGAAGGACATAAGCGTCAGCGCAAAGTGGCGAGATGCCGAGTGCTTTGCGGGCGAGCGCTATGCGGGAACGGGGGGTGGTCCGCTCCCATGCCTCGTACATCACGTCCTGTGCTTTCGCCGTCGCATCATCACCGCGGTGTCCGGCGATCACTGCCAGGAAGCTTTCCATCGCGCGCCTGTCCGGCAACGCTGCGGGAGCGCTGGCTTTCGGCGGGGTTTTGACGACGGTTTTCGAGCGCGGCTTTTTCGAGATTGGCATCCCTTCTCCTCCACTCCGTCCCGATTTTCGTATCGCCCTTGAGCTATGGGCTGACCATCCGATGCTGGGCGACGATCCGCGACACGGTTGGCTGGCTGACGTTGTAGAGGCGCGCCATCTCGGCGCCGGACTTCCTCCCGGTGATGACGCTCTCGGCGATTTCGCGCCGTTTGGCGGCATCGAGCTTCTTGCGTCGACCACCGACGCGACCCTCGGCCCGGGCGGCGGCGATGCCGGCCGAGGTCCGCTCCCGGATCATGGCGCGCTCGAACTCCGCAAACGAGCCGATCATTTGCATCATCATGCGGCCGGCCGGGGTGCTGGTGTCGATGTTCTCCGTGATCGACAGGAAGCCGGCGCCAGCCTGAGCAATCCGCTCCATGATGTGCAGCACGTCCTTCAGCGAGCGGGACAGGCGGTCGAGCTTCCAGACGACAACCGTGTCTCCTTCGCGCAGGTGGTCCAGCATACGGTGCAGCTCGGGCCGGTCCCAACGGCCGCCCGACGCCACCTCCTCGAACAAGCGCCGGCAGCCAGCGGCTCTGAGTGCCGTGGCCTGCAGGCGGTTGTTCTGCTCATCGCCCTTGGATACGCGGGCATAGCCGAGCAGCACGCTGCCGTTGGCGGATTGGTCGTCTTTCACAAATGAGCGTTTGCGCATGGAGCTGACGGCCATGACGGTTCCTGGCAATTTTCCTTTCAATACCCTCTTTCAGAATAGTCCCGAAAGGCAAGCCTATTATGAACGGTCTCCCATCATCGAAACGAGGCCGTCATGCCCCGCCGCTCCCTGCTGTCCAACGAGCAGCGCACCCGCTTGTTCGCCGTCCCGGTCGATCACGCCGAGATGGCGAAGCACTATGTCCTCAGCGCCGATGATTTGGCGCTCGTCCAAATAAAGCGGCGCTCGGTCAACCAGCTTGGGTTCGCTATTGAGCTGTGTCTTCTGCGGCATCCCGGCCAAGGCCTGGGAGCTGGCCAGCATCCTCCGGAAGCGATGATTGGCTTCGTGGCTCACCAGCTTGGTGTATCCCCAGCCGCCTTTGCCGACTACGCGCTCCGCGATCAGACCCGCAGGGAGCACGCCGTCGAGCTGCAAAAGCATCTGCGCCTTCGAGGTTTTAGGCTGGCCGATTGGCGTGCCTGCCTCCAGGTGGGCACCGACACGGCATGGGCCACGGACCGCGGCGAGCCGATCGTTCGAGCAATGCTCGCCCATCTGCGCGCCGCCAACGTGCTCATTCCCGCCGCGACGGTGTTGGAACGGATCGGACTGGCAGCCCGCGTGCGCGCCCGCAAGCGGGTGTTCCAGGCTCTGGCTGATGGCCTGACCGGAGATGAACGAGCGGCACTCGATGCTCTGCTCACGGTCGATCCCGAACTGCACCGCTCCCGCTTTGCATGGCTGCGGGATTATTCGGAGTCGCCGGCACCCTCCAATATCCTCGAACTTCTCACCCGGCTCGAATACGTGCGGGGTCTGAAAATCGACCCGGACCGTGCCGGCCGGGTTCATGCGGCCCGTCTCGGGCGCCTGGTTGACGAGGGCGCCATCATGACCGTGCAGCACATCATCGACCTCGAACCCGCCCGCCGGACGGCCATCCTCGTGGCCCAGGTCGCCGACCTGGACGCTCGGCTCGCAGATGCGACGCTCGCCATGTTCGAGAAATACATGGGCACCTTGTTCAGCCGGGCGCGGAACCGGGACGAACGGCATTTTCAGGCCACGCGGCGCGATGTCGCCCGGGCGCTGCTCCTGTTTCGCCGCACGATCGCGGCGCTCAAACAAGCCAAGGCGACCGGAGAGGACGGCGTCGCCGCCGTCGAACGCGAGATCGGCATGGAGCAGCTCGACGGCGTGCTTCCCGTCATCGGGGCCGTGGCTGACGTGGCGGATCAGGACATCCTGGTCACGGCGGCCGAGCGATACGCAGTACTGCGCCGGTTCAGCCCGCGCTTCCTCGCCGCGTTCGATTTCCGGTCGAGCACGCCGAACGATCCCGTGTTGGCCGCCGTCGAACTCCTCCGGGCGATGGATCACGACGGCACCCGCCTCCTGCCCAAACAGCCGCCCGCGTCGTTCCTGCCGCCGCAGTGGCGCAAGCTGATCTTCGCGAACGGCGCGGCGGACCGGCGTCTTTACGAAACGGCGGTGCTCGCCACGCTGCGCGAGCGGTTGAGAGGCAGCAACGTCTGGGTCGCGGGCAGCCGCGATTATCGGGCGTTCGAGGATTACCTGCTGCCCGCCGAAGCTGCGCGGGACACCGGCATCGACGGCGAGACCGATCCCGGAGGTTACATCGCCAGCCGCACGGCGGCGTTGCGCGAGCGCTTGACCTACGTGGCCGACCGTGCCGGGCGCGGCGAGCTCGACGGGGTCGAAATCGAGGACGGCAAACTCTTCATCGCCCGCACCCCGCCCGCCGTTCCCGAGACCGCGCGCGATCTGGCCCTTCGGTTGAACAAAATGCTGCCTCGGGCGCGGATTACCGAGGTTCTGAGCGATGTCGACGGGTGGACCGGGTTCGCCGACCGGTTCGTGCATCTGCGCACCGGCAATCCCGCCGCCGACAAACCGGCGCTGCTGGCAGCGGTGCTCGCCGATGGCACCAATCTCGGCCTCGCCCGGATGGCCGACGCGTCGCGGGGTCTGGGCTACCATCATCTCGTCAACGTGGCGCAATGGCACATCAGCGACGACAACTATGTCGCCGCCCGCGCCGCCATCGTCAACGCACACCACAGACATCCGATGGCGGCGATCTGGGACGACGGGACGACATCCTCGTCGGACGGACAGTATTTTCGGGCCGCAGGCCGCGCGGGACCGGGCGGCTCTGTCAACGCCAAATACGGCATCGACCCCGGCGCGGTGCTCTACACGCACGTGTCCGGCCGTTACGAACCGTTCCATACGCGGGTCATTTCGGCGACGATGAGCGAAGCGCCTTACGTGCTCGACGGTTTGCACCATCATGCCCACCAAACCGATCTGCGCATTGCTGAGCACTACACCGACACCGCCGGCGCGACGGATCATGTGTTCGGCCTCTGCCATCTGTTGGGTTACCGGTTCGCGCCCCGGATCAAGGATCTGAAGGACCGCAAGCTCTACAGCGAGCGCGAACGCCAGACCGAGCGCGTGATGGCGAACTATGAGGACGGCTCGTTCCTCCTCAACCGGCTCGGCGCAGAAGCCGTTATCGATCAGGACCTCGCGGCCGTCCTACTTCGTCTCCGGCAAGGCCTCATCGGTGACTACGGTAACGGTCCAGCGGCGCTGATGCTGATCGATCGCGCCATCGCTGCGTACCAGGACTTCATGCGGGTCACCGGATGGGTGGGCAATCTTGCGGTCCGCATCGAGCACGAGTTTTTCGGCAGCAAGGGGCCGAGCGCAGAGTTCCGTGACCGATATGGCCGGGATAGCGGAGTGATGCGCGGTCTCACTGTCGAGGAGCACCTCGCGCATTTGCGAGAAGGCCTGCTCCCACTTTCCGAGCGCTGCGGCCGGGTCATGCGCGAGGCACTCGTGAGCTTGGAGACGCTACGCACCGCCCCGAGCCACGCGGTCGAGCGATCGAAGCCGGCTAGGATCTCGGTCGCGTTCGGGCCGCACCCTCGGCGCTAATCTTGTGCTGGCAAGTAGGCGATCCAGCCATCTATATCCTCAGAGTCTGTCCGGGAACATCATTTGGGATTGCATAGTTTTCGCAACATCAGGCGGATTGATGCCAGGCGCAGGAAGGCGAGCGCCTTGCGGTTGAGATTTTCCCAATCCTTGGCCAGCCTGCGGCAGCGGTTGAGCCAGGCCAG
>CAMATN010000099.1 GCA_945861155.1 Rhizobium sp. Q54 | reverse complement strand
ACGGCCGCCCGGTCTGGTCCGCCGGCAAGCCCACCGGCGACCACCCCGGCCGCGCCCTTCGCCGCCAGCAGCTGCAGGCGGAAGCGCGGTAGCCGTCAATCTTCCGCCAGCGCCTTCTCGGCGGCGCGGGCGAAAAAGGCCGAGCGGTTGCGCGCGCGGGCATCGATCCGGCGCAGCAGCCGCTCCGGCAGCGTTATGTTAACGCGCACCGTTCGTTCCGCAGGTTCCGGCAGCGTCACGAGGAATGCGACCGCATCGGTGTTGGCGCAATCGGCCATAATCGCATCGAGGGTGCTCGGGCCGGGAAGGTTGTCGCCGTCCTCGGCCATTCCTCCGACATGCATTTCGAGCGCTTCCTGCGCCATCCGGCGCGCCTCCTCGATCGTAGCGCCAGCACTGACGCAACCCGGAAAATCGGGAAAATCGACCCCGAAATCGCTGTCCTTGTCCTTCCGAATCAGCCCGATATAGCAGGGCACCACCTAGCCTCCGCGCCGGTCATGATGTGTAGATCTACACATCAAATGATAACTTCGCCAGGCGTGGCTTGCGCCGGCGCGCGGCGACTCGGCACAATCAGGCGAGACGAGGGGAGAGTGCCGATGACGAGCGGGACACGCGAATCGGGGCGGTTGCCGCTTGCCGGCCTCGTCGTGATTGATTTCGGGCAGATCTTTCAGGGGCCGTACGCCACCTTGCTGTTGGCGAAGGGCGGGGCCGATGTGATCAAGGTCGAGCCGCTGCATGGGGAGCCGTTGCGCCGGCGTGCGCTGCCCGGCAAGAGCGCGACGTTGCCGTTCGCGATGCTGAACCAGAACAAGCGGGCGGTGACGCTGAACCTGAAGCACCCGCGCGGCCGGGAACTGTTGTTCGAGATGGTGCGGCGCGCCGATGTGCTGCTCGAAAATTTCTCGCCCGGCACGATGGACGGTCTTGGGGTCGGCTGGAGCGTGTTGCGCGAGATCAACCCGCGCCTCATTTACGCGACCGGCACCGGGTTTGGCATCAGCGGGCCCGATCGCGACAATCTGGCGATGGATCTGACGATCCAGGCCGCCTCGGGCATCATGAGCGTGACCGGCGCGCCCGACGGGCCGCCGATGAAGGCCGGGCCGACGCTGGTCGATTTCATGGGCGGCATCCACCTCTACGCCGCGATCATGACGGCGCTTTACGAGCGCGACCGCAGCGGTGAAGGCCGCCTCGTCGAGGTGGCGATGCAGGAGACCGTGTACCCGAGCCTCGCGTCGAGCTTCGAATACTACCACCGCACCGGCCAGCCGCCACCGCGCACCGGCAACCGCCAGGCCGGGCTGTCGAGCGCGCCCTACAACGTCTATCCGGCGGCCGACGGGCACGTCGCGATCCACATCGTCACCGAGGGACATTGGCGCAATCTGATAAAGGCGATGGGCCGCGAGGAACTGGCCGACGACCCGCGCTTCGCGACCAATGCCGACCGCGTCGCCCATATGGACGAGACCGACGCGCTGGTCGCCGAGTGGACGCAAACCCTCGGCAGGATGGAGATCTTCGCCCACCTCAAAGCCGGCCGGGTGCCGTGCGCGCCGGTGCGCACCGCGCCCGAAGTCATGCACGACCCGCACATGCACGAGCGCGGCATGCTGGAGGAGATCGACCACCCCGAATTGGGGAGGATCACGGTGCCGACGTCGCCCTTGCGGCTGCACGGCCTCGCCAAGGCGCCGGCCGCGGCGAGCCCGACCATCGGCCAGCACAACGCCGAGATCTACGGCGGCTGGCTCGGCCTGTCGGCGGAGGAACTCGCGGCGCTCAAGGATGAGGGCGTGATTTGAACTTGCGGATTCACGCTGGAAGTTTTGATTCTCCTGCGCATCCGGTTTGTCATACCGGCGAAAGCCGGTATCCATGGCGGGGATGGGTCCCGGCTTTTTGCCGGGACGACAAGTCAGTGGAATTGACGGAGACCACAATGGTGTCGATGGGACTGCCGCGGGCCGAGCGGCCGGAACAGGTCGGGTTGTCGTCGCCGCGGCTCGAACGGCTGGCGGCGGTCGTCCGGCGCGATGTCGAGCGCAAGCTGATCCCCGGCGCGGTGCTGGCGATCGCGCGGGGCGGGCGGGTCGGCTATGCCGAGGCGTTCGGCTTTCGCGACCGCGAGACGGCCGCGCCGATGACGGCGGATGCGATCTTCCGGGTCGCCTCGATGACCAAGCCGATGAGTTCGGTGGCGGCGATGATGCTGTCGGAGGAAGGCAGCCTCGAGATAGCCGCGCCGGTCGCAAGCTACCTGCCGGAATTTTCCGAGATGACGGTCGGGGTCGAGCGCCGCAAGGCCGAGCGCACGATGACCGTACAGGATTTGCTGCGCCACACCTCGGGGCTGACCTATGCCGCATTCGGCGACTCGCCGGTGCAGATGCTGTGGCGCGATGCGACGCTGATGGACGAGGGCCAGACCAACGCCGAGCTGATTGCCAAGCTCGCCCACCTGCCGCTGATGTTCGAGCCGGGCACGACTTGGGAATACAGCATGTCGACCGATGTGCTCGGCCGTGTCGTCGAGGTGGTGTCGGGCAAGTCGCTCGCCGATTTCCTCGCCGAACGCATCACCGGGCCGCTCGGCATGACCGATACCGGCTTCAGCGCGACCGGCGAGCGCGCCGGCCGGCTCGCCGAGCCGCAGCTCGATCCGGCGACCGGTCAGCGCCCGCCGATGCGCAATGTCACAGAGCTGGCGCGCTGGCATTCGGGCGGCGGCGGGGCCGTGTCGACCGCGGCCGATTACCTGCGCTTCTGCCAGATGCTGCTGAACGGCGGCGAGCTTGACGGCGTGCGGCTGCTGGCGCCGAAAACGATCGCGCATATGACCGCCGACCATTTGCCCCCCGATATCGGCTATGGCGCGACGACGCGGCCGCGCTTCGGCGCGCTCGCGCCGGTGCCGGAGATGGGCTACGGCTTCGGCCTGGGATTCGCCGTCCGCAAGGAGCGCGGCCGCTCGCCGGTGCCGGGCTCGGTCGGCGAATATTTCTGGGGCGGGGTCACGGGCACCTATTTCTGGGTCGATCCGCAGGAGCAGCTGATCGTCGTCCTGATGCTGGCCGCCCCCGACCAGCGCCTGCGCTACCGCTACCTGACGCGCCAGCTGATTTACGCCGCGCTGACCGAGGCGCGCGGCCGGCGCTATCGCTGATCGGCCGATAATCATTTTTATTGCAAACGCGACCAAGTAGACTCGCCACCCGCGCAAGCGCGACCGGGGGATGGCCATGGGGGAGCGCCGCTTCGTCGTCGAGCTGATCAAGCCGTCGCATTACGACGACGACGGCTATGTCATCCAGTGGCTGCGCTCGTGGATCCCGTCGAATTCGCTGGCCTGCCTTTACGCGCTCGCCCGGGACGTCGCGGCGCGACAGGTGCTCGGCGCCGATGTCGCGATCGAGATCAATGCCTATGACGAGTGCCACACGGTCATCCCGGTAAGGCGGATCATCCGGCGCATCAAAGCGGCCGATTGCGGCCTCGTCTGCCTTGTCGGCGTCCAGTCGAACCAGTTTCCGCGCGCCGTCGACATCGCGACTCAGTTCCGCGCGGCCGGCATCCAGGTCGCGATCGGCGGGTTTCACGTGTCGGGCTGCCTGGCGATGCTGCCGGAATTGCCGCCCGACATCGAAGCGGCGCGCGATCTCGGAATCTCGTTGTTCGCCGGCGAAGCCGAAGGCCGCCTCGCCGAATTCTTCGCCGACGCGCTCGCCGGCCGATTGAAGCCGATCTACAATTACATGAACGACCTGCCCGGGTTGCAGCGGCAGGTCACCCCGTTCCTGCCGATCAATATCATCCGGCGCTACAGCGAGACGCTCGGCGCCTTCGACGCCGGGCGGGGCTGTCCGTTCCAGTGCAGCTTTTGCACGATCATCAACGTGCAGGGGCGCAAATCGCGCTGGCGCGACGCCGACGATGTCGAACAATTGGTGCGCGCCAACATCGCCCAGGGGGTGTACCGGTTCTTCATCACCGACGACAATTTCGCGCGCAACCGCAATTGGGAGGCGATCTTCGACCGGCTGATCGAGATGCGGGAAACGGAAGGGCTGACGCTTCAGTTTCTGATCCAGGTCGATACGCTGTGCCACCGCATCCCCAATTTCATCGCGAAGGCGGCGCGCGCCGGCTGCACCCGGGTGTTCATCGGGCTGGAGAACATCAACCCCGATAATTTGCTGGCCGCCAAAAAGAAACAGAACCGGGTGCATGAGTATCGCCAGCTGTTTCTCGACTGGCGCGAGCACAAGGTCATCACCTATGCCGGCTACATTCTCGGCTTTCCGAACGACACGCCCGAGCGCATCGCCCGCGACATCGCGACCGTGCAGCGCGAATTGCCGGTGGACCTCTTGGAGTTCTTCATCCTGACGCCGCTGCCGGGCTCGGCCGACCACAAGCAGCTCTACACCGAGGGGGCCTGGATGGACCCCGACATGAACAAATATGATTTGGAGCACGTCACCGCGCATCATCCGTTGATGAGCGACGCCGAGTGGCAGGCGCTCTACCGCAATGCCTTCGATTTGTATTATTCGCCCGAGCATATCGAACGGCTGTTCCGGCGCGCCAAGGCGTCTGGCATCAAGCCGGTGCGGCTCGTCAATCACGTGCTGCAATTCTATTTCACCTTCCGCCAGGAAAAGGTGCACCCGCTGCAAGGCGGCTTTTTCCGCCGCAAGATTCGCCGCCAGCGCCGCTCCGGCCTGCCGCGCCAAAACCCGCTCTTTTTCTACCCGCGGCGGGTCGGCGAGGTGGTCGACACCCACCTCAAGCTGGTCGCGTTCTACCTATCCCTGCACCGCATCCGCAGAAGGGTCGAGCGCGATACGCTGCCCTATAGAGACCCGGCGCTGCTCCCGGTCGAGGTCGAGCGAGAGAATGGTATGCCAGCCAGGCCGCAATCGCACGAGAACGCCGCTGTTGCTGCGACTTGATAACGTTAGGAGACGATTGTGAAAATCCCGAACTTGCTGTTCTATGCAGCAACGACAGTGGTTCTCTCCCTCTTCGCGCTTGCGGCTGCGGCCGCGGACTACCCAGCGCCAAAGGAAGGCGATTGGGTCGCACGGGACTTCAAGTTTCATACTGGCGAGGTGTTGCCTGAGCTGCGGCTCCACTACACGACGGTCGGCGATCCGGCCGGACAGCCGGTGCTGGTGCTACACGGCACCACCGGCTCCGGCTCCGGCTTACTGACCCCCGCCTTTGCCGGCGAGCTATTCGGTCCGGGCCAGGCGCTGGATGCAACCAAGTACTTCATCATCCTTCCGGATGCGATCGGCCACGGGAAATCATCCAAGCCCTCCAACGGCCTGCGGGCGAAATTTCCGCGATACAACTACGACGATATCGTCGCCGCGCAATACCGATTGGTGACCGAAGGCCTGGGCATTCGTCACGTGCGTCTGGTGCTGGGCAACTCGATGGGCGGCATGCAAACCTGGATATGGGGCGTCTCCTATCCCGACTTTATGGACGCGTTGGTGCCGATGGCCTCTCAACCCACCGAGATGTCCAGCCGCAACTGGATGATGCGGCGCCTGATCATCGATGCGATCCGCAACGATCCGGAATGGAACAACGGCGATTACACCACGCAGCCGCGCGCGGGGCGCGTGGCCGGCGTATTCTACGGCATCGCTACGAACGGCGGAACGCTGGCGTACCAGAAGCTGGCGCCGACGCGCGAGAAGGCAGACAAGGTGCTCGACGACCGCCTGGCGGCGGCGCGCATGCCCGATGCCAACGACGCCCTTTATCAGTGGGATTCGTCGCGCGACTACAACCCCTCGCCCAATCTGGAGCGCATTCGAGCGGCCGTGCTGGCCGTCAACTCTGCCGATGACGAGCGCAATCCGCCGGAGACCGGGATCATGGAGCGCGAGTTGAAGCGCGTGAAGAACGGCAAGCTGTACCTGATCCCGGCCAGCGAAGAAACGCGCGGTCACGGCACCACCGCGATGGCAAAGTTTTGGAAGCAGCAGGTTCAGGGTTTGCTGGAGACAGCGCCGCGCCGGGCGCCGTAAGCTGGAGCTTTAGCTAGCCGGCCGAAACGCCCGCAAAAATGTGGCGACGGCGCTCGCCGCGGCGCCGCAAAGCGCTGCCGGATCGCCGGGATTTTCAAGCCGCAACAGGCTTCGCAAATGAATTTCGCCGCGCGCCAGCGCCACGAATTGTTCCGCCGCCAGCCGCGCGTCGGACACGGCAAGCGCACCGGAAGCGGTGGCGCGGCGCAGGAAGGCCTCGATCTGGGCCCGGGTGCGCTCCGGCCCGGCCGCCCAAAACACCTCTCCGAGCACCGGAAAGCGGGTGACCTCGCCGATGATGATGCGGTTGAGCGCGATCGCCTCGGGCGACAGCACGAGATCGAGAAAACGCGCGGCGATCGTGGTCAGCGACGCTTCGATATCGCGCGGGTCGAGCGCCTCGGCCGAGAACCCTCCGAACCGGCGCGCGCTGACATGGGCGACGACCGCGCCGAACAATTCTTCCTTGCTGGTGTAATGGGCGTAGACGGTCGCTTTCGAGGCGGCGGCCTCGCGGGCGATTCGATCCATCGTCACGGCGCCAAACCCACCGGCGAGAAAGGCGCGCTCGGCGGCGGCGAGGATCGCCTCGGCCTTGCCACCTGGTTCCTCGCGTCCCGCACGCTGCATGGCGCTCATGATCGGATGCATCTGGCTAGATTTTCAGCAGCAAACTAGACTGAACTGGACGGTTCAGTCTAGTTGGGTCCGACCCCCTCGCACGCATGCGCAGCGCCGCAATCATCATCGTCGTCGCGATCGTTCTGGCGCTCGGCGCCGTCGGCGGCTGGCATTGGTGGACGACCTGGCGGTTCCAGCAATCGACCGACGACGCCTATGTGCAGAGCGACACGACCGTGATCAGCCCGAAGGTCGAGGGCTACATCAAGGAAGTCAGGGTCGGCGACAACCAGCCGGTCGCCGCGGGTCAGGTGCTGTTCGTCATCGATGATCGGGACGCCACCGCCCGGAGTGCGCAAGCCGAGGCGGCGGTGGCGACCGCCGAGGCGATCGTCGCGACCTACGCCAACCGCCTCAAATTGCAGCGCGCGATGATCGAGCAGGCGAATGCGGCGGTGCTGTCGGCCGACGCCGATTTCTACCGCGCCCAGCTCGACTTCAAGCGCTACGCCGCGCTCGCCACCGGCGAGTACGCGAGCCGACAGCGCTTCGAGACGGCCGAGGCGGATGCGCGCAAGGCCGAGGCGGCAATCGGCAAGGCCCGCGCGGCGCACGGCGCCGAACACAATCAGCTGGCCGTGATCGAGTCGCAAAAGCGCGAGGAAGAGGCCCGTCTGGCGCAGGCCCGCGCCAGCTTGCAGGTGGCCCGCAACGATTTCGACAACACAATCATCCGCGCCCCGCTCGCCGGGGTTGCCGGCAACCGCGCCGGCCGGGTCGGCCAATATGTCAAGCCGGGCACCCAGTTGATGTCGCTGGTGCCGCTGCCTCATGTCTATGTCACCGCCAATTTCAAGGAAACCCAGTTGACCCACATGCGGCCGGGACAGCCCGCCCGGATCTCGGTCGACGCCTATCCCGATCAGACGCTGACCGGAACCATCGAAAGCTTCGCCCCGGCGAGCGGCGCGCAATTCAGCCTGCTGCCGCCCGACAACGCGACCGGCAATTTCACCAAGATCGTGCAGCGCGTGCCGGTGCGCATCGCGCTGCCGGCCGATGCCCCGGTCGCGCGGCTGCTGCGGCCCGGTCTCTCGGTCACGGTCACCGTCGACACCCACGGCGCGCCGACCGTCGCTCCCGCCGCGGCGGCCCGGGGTATCGTCGGCGGCGCTCAAGCGACGCAAGCGGCGTCTCCGGCCGCGCCGGCCGCACCGGCCCAATGACGCTCGTCTCGTCGTGGCGTGGGCGTCTCTCGCGTTCGCCGGCGGCGCCGCGGGAAACCGCAAGCGCCGCCCCGGCAAACTCGCCCGCGTCGCCCGCCCCACCCGCGCCGGCGGCGGCGCCTTATCAGCTGCCGAATTGGCGCGATTGGGTCGGCGTCATGGCGATGGTGACCGGGCTTTTCCTGTCGATCATGGACGTCCAGATCGTCGTCAGCTCGCTGACCCAGATCCAGGGCGGGCTGTCGGCCAGTTCCGAAGAGATCGCCTGGGTTCAGACCGCGTACCTGATCGCGCATGTCGTGATGGTGCCGTTTTCCGGGATGCTGTCGCGGCTCTTATCGACCCGGTTCGTATTCGTCGGCGCGGCGCTCGGCTTTACCGTGGCGAGCGGGCTATGCGCCACCGCAACGAGCCTTGGCGAGATGATCCTGTGGCGGGCGGCGCAGGGCTTCTTTGGCGGCGCCCTCGGGCCGCTCGTGTTTCCGGTCGTCTACCTGAAGTTTCGCGGCCGCCATCTGGCGATGGCGATGGTCATGGTTTCGGTAATCCTGAACCTGTCCTCGACCCTGGGGCCGACGGTCGGCGGCTTCCTGACCGACACGCTGTCGTGGCACTGGCTGTTCCTGGTCAACATCGTGCCCGGCATCGGCGTCGCGATCGTCGTCTGGTTCACGATCGACATCGACAAGCCCGATTGGTCGCTGCTGCGCAATTTCGACGTGACCGGGCTCATCCTGATGGCGCTGTTCTTCGGCTGCCTCGAATACGCGCTGCAGGAAGGCCCGCGCTGGGACTGGTTCGCCGAGCGGTCGATCTTCTACGCGACGATCGTGTCGGCTGTCGCCGGCGTCTTCTTCTTCTGGCGGATGCTGACGTTCCGGCAGCCGATCGTCGATCTGACCGTCTACTTGAACCGCAACTTCTCGCTGGGCTCGTTCTATACGTTCGTCGTCGGCACCGGGCTCTACGGCGCGACTTACGTGATCCCGCTGTTCCTGGCCCAGGTACGCGGCTTCAGTGCGATGCAGATTGGCGCGACCGTGGTCGTGACCGGCGTGGCGCAGATGGCGATGTCGCCGTTCAGCGCCTGGCTCGCGCGCAACGTCGACCTGCGGATCATGCTGGCGATCGGGCTCGGGCTGTTTGCCGTCTCGATGTACATGACCGCCTGCTTGACCAGTCAGGCGGGCTTTTACGAATTGCTTTGGCCGCAGGCCTTGCGCGGCTTCGCGCTGATGTTTTGCTATCTGCCGGCCAACCTGATCGCGCTCGGCTCGGTGCCGCCCGACCGTCTGAAGAACGCCGCCGGGCTCTACAATTTGACGCGCGATCTCGGCGGCGCGCTCGGGCTCGCGTCGATCGTCACGATCATGAATACCCGGTTCGATTTCCATTGGGGCCGGCTGATCGAGCACATCAACCCGGCCCGCCCGGTGGTGCAGCAGTATCTGGAGTCGCAGGCGAATCGGCTCGAGCCGTTGATCGCTGGCGACCCGCACCACGCCGCGGTCAAGCTGCTCGCCAATCTGGTGCAGCGCGAGGCGCTGGTGCTGACCTACAACGACGTGCTGATGATGATGGGCGTGCTCTACGTGGTCGGCGTGCTGATGATGCCGCTGGTGCGCAAGCCGCGCTCGACGATCGGGCATTAACGCATGATGCGCCTCGCGGATTTGCCGCCGCCGGACGGGAATTGGGCGGCGATCTCGCGACCGCTGGCAACGTGCCGGCGTTCTTGTTAAAAGAGCGCCGCCGCGGCAGGTTTGTGGCGTTAGGAGAACAGCTTTGCGGGTCGCGAGCGTCGAGCGCAACACCAAGGAGACGCGGATCGCCGGCCGGGTCGATCTCGACGGCACCGGTGCGGCCGAGATCGCGACCGGCATCGGCTTTCTCGACCACATGCTGGAGCAGCTCGCCAAGCACGGGCTGATCGACATCACGCTGCACGCCAAGGGCGATCTGCACATCGATTTCCACCACACGACCGAGGACACCGGATACGTCGTCGGCGAGGCGGTGTCGAAGGCCTTGGGCGACCGCGCCGGGATCCAGCGCTACGGCCACGCCGTCATCCCGATGGACGAGACGCTGACCCGGGTCACGCTCGACGCCTCGAACCGCCCGTACCTGGTCTGGAAGGTCGCGTTCTCGCGGCCCAAGCTCGGCGAGATGGACACCGAATTGTTCAAGGAGTGGTTCCAGGCCTTTGCCCAATCCGCCGGCGTCACGCTGCACGTCGAGAACCTCTACGGCGAGAACAATCACCACATCGTCGAATCCTGCTTCAAGGGCTTGGCGCGCGCGTTGCGGCAGGCGATCGAGATCGATCCCCGACGCGCCGGCGCGGTCCCCTCGACCAAGGGCACGCTCGGCGGCAGCTTGGGGTAGTAGGTTTGGCGCGCATGACGACCGCGATCATCGATTACGGCTCGGGCAATCTGCGCTCGGCGGCGAAGGCGTTCGAGCGCGCCGCTTCCGAGAACGGGATTGCCGGCGAGATCGTCGTGACCAGCCGGCCGGAGGAGGTCGCCGCCGCCGAGCGCATCGTGCTGCCTGGGGTCGGCGCGTTCGCCGATTGCCGGCGCGGCCTCGCGGCGGTGCCCGGCCTCGAAGCGGCGATCGAGGAAGCGGTGATCGGACGTGGCCGGCCGTTTCTCGGCATCTGCGTCGGGATGCAGCTGATGGCCTCGTTCGGCCGCGAATTCGAGACGGTCGCGGGGCTCGGCTGGCTGCCCGGCGACGTCGTCGCGATCGACCCAGCCAGCTCCCCCGGCGATCGGGCGCTCAAGATCCCGCATATGGGCTGGAACGAGCTGGTGCCGCGCACCCCTCATCCGGTGCTCGATGGACTGCCGGCCGGGACTCACGCCTATTTCGTGCACGGCTTTCATTTCCGCCCGAGCGACCCGGCCGAAATCGTCGCCTCGGTCGATTACGGCGGGATGCTTGCCGCGGCGGTTGGGCGTGACAATCTGATCGGCACGCAATTTCATCCGGAAAAGAGCCAGATGGCCGGGTTGCGGCTGATCGCGAATTTTCTGCAATGGCGGCCGTGACCACCACCGGACCGGCCGGGCGGATAACGGTCGAGCGCCTGACGCAATATTCCGGCACCGACCTCGACGATCTGTGCGAGGCGACCGAAAGCGCCATTGTCGAAGGCGGCGGCTTTGGCTGGCTCAAGGTGCCGGCACGTCAGGTGCTGGAGAATTACTGGAAAGGCGTGCTGCTGGTGCCGGAACGCCGGCTCGTGGTCGGCCGGCTCGACGGGGTCGTCGCCGGCTCGGTGCAGCTGTCGCGCGCGCCGCGCAACAACGAGGCGCAGGCCTTCGCCGGCACCGTGACCGGCGCCTTTGTCGCGCCGTGGGCGCGTGGACGCGGCATCGGCCGCGGCATCGTCAGCGCGCTCGAAATTCTCGCCGTCGAACTCGGGCTGGTCGTCCTCAACCTCGATTTGCGCGCGACGCAGCGCGCCGCGATCGGGCTCTACGAGAGCCTCGGCTACCAACGCTGGGGCACCCATCCGTTCTATTCGCAGGTCGAGGGCGACATCGTCCCCGGGCATTATTATTACAAGCACATCGGGCCGAAGTGATCCTGTTCCCGGCGATCGACCTGAAGGGCGGCGCCTGCGTGCGACTGGTGCGCGGCGAGATGGCCAGCGCTGTTGTGTTCAACGACGATCCGGCGGCGCAGGCTGGGCTGTTCGCCGCTTCGGGGTTTGCCTGGCTCCATGTCGTCGACCTCGACGGCGCCTTTGCCGGGCATTCGGTCAATGGCGCGGCGGTGCGGGCGATCCGCGATGCCGTCGGCCTCAACATCCAACTCGGCGGCGGCATCCGCGACCGCGCCGCGATCGATCATTGGCTCGATCTCGGCATCGACCGGGTCGTGCTCGGCACGATCGCGCAGCGCGATCCCGATTTGGTGCGCCGCGCCGCCGCCGATTACCCCGGCCGGATCGTGGTCGGCATCGATGCCCGCGACGGCCGTGTCGCGGTCGAGGGCTGGGCCGAGACCAGCACGATGACCGCGGTCGCGTTGGCGCGGCGCTTCGGCGATGCCGGGGTTGCCGCGATCGTCTATACCGACATCGCCCGCGATGGCGCGCTGACCGGGGTCGACGCCGCCGCGATCGCCGGCTTCGCGCGGGACATTCGGCTGCCGGTGATCGCCTCGGGCGGCATTGCTTCGCTCGCCGATATCGAAGCGCTCGCCGGCCATGGCGCCGACGGCATCGCCGGCGCGATTTGCGGCCGCGCGCTCTACGACGGGCGGATCGATGCTAAGGCGGCGTTACGGGCAGCCGCCGGCGGAGTCGCGCGATGCTGAAGATGCGCGTGATCCCGTGCCTCGACGTCAAGGACGGGCGGGTCGTCAAGGGCGTCAACTTTGTCGACCTCGCCGATGCCGGCGACCCGGTCGAGCAGGCGCGGATCTACGACCGCGAGGGCGCCGACGAATTGTGCTTTCTGGACATCACCGCGAGCCATGAGGGGCGCGATACGCTCTACGACATCGTGCGCCGCACGGCCGAGCAATGCTTTATGCCGCTGACCGTCGGCGGCGGGGTGCGCAATGTCGAGGACATCCGCCGACTGCTGCTCGCCGGCGCCGACAAGGTGTCGATCAACACCGCGGCGGTGGCCCGGCCCGAATTCGTCCGCGAGGCGGCCGAGAAATTCGGCAGCCAGTGCATCGTCGCGGCGATCGACGCGAAAGCGGTGTCGCCTAATCGCTGGGGGATATTCACCCATGGCGGGCGCCGGCCGACCGGGCTCGATGCGGTCGAATGGGCCTGCCGCCTGACCGATTACGGCGCCGGCGAGATATTGTTGACCTCGATGGACCGGGACGGCACCAAATCGGGCTTCGACATCGCGCTGACCCGGGCGGTCGCCGATTCGGTGCGGGTGCCGGTCATCGCCTCGGGCGGGGTCGGCACGCTCGACCACCTCGTCGAGGGCATCCGCGATGGGCATGCCACGGCGGTGCTCGCCGCCTCGATCTTTCATTTTGGCATTTTCCGCATCGGCGAGGCGAAGGCGCACCTCGCCGCCGCCGGCGTGCCGGTGCGGCTCTAGGCCATGCCGGACGCGCTCGGCGACGCGCTGGAGCGGCTGTGGCGGGTCATCGAAGCGCGCCGCGGCGCCGATCCCGCGACCTCCTACACCGCGAAGCTGTTCGCCGGCGGCAACGCCAAGATCGCGCAGAAGCTCGGCGAGGAAGCTATCGAGGCGGTCATCGAAGGGGTTCGGGGCAACCGCGCCGCCCTCGTTGGCGAGAGCGCCGATCTGCTCTACCATCTGTTCGTGCTGTGGGCCGCCACCGGGGTCAGCCCGGCCGAAATCGCCGCCGAACTCGCGCGCCGCGAGGGGGTCTCGGGCATCTCGGAAAAGAAGGGGCGGCCGGAGAAATAACGGTCCGCGTCAGGGGCCGGATGGGCTGAGCCACGATGGCAGCCGTGGAGAGATACGTGCCTCGGAAGATCCTGGGAATCGTGGCGGCAGCGCTGGCGATCGGGGTCGCCCTTCGGCCGGCGATCGCGGACCCGCTGCCCTGGCAGGCGGCCTGTATCGCGATCCAGCCGACGGTGTCCTGCACCGCGGAGAACCGGTTCGCGATCGAGGCGGCGATGGAGCGCTGCCGCGGCGCCACCGACAAACCCGTCTGCCATCGCAACCAGCTGACCCAGCAGCAAGCCCAGAGTCCGCCCACGATCCTGCGTGGGGGCCGCAGCAAATAGGGTGCAGCGAGAATGATGGGTTTCGCTTCGCTCTGCCGATCCTACGGTTTTGGGGCGGCCGACAGGGCGGATTTGATCAGCTTTTTGGTCAGGGTCGGCAGGGCGTAGTCCTTGAAATCGCCGGGCGTCGCCCAGATGCCGGCGATCGATTCGGCGGTTGTGCCGGCCAGCAGCGTCATCTCCAGCCGGAAATGGGTGAAGCCGTGCTGCACCGTACCGGGCAGCGCGCGCCATGCCGTCGCGGCGGGAGCGGCCCCGATCGCCTCCGATTCGGTCCACGGCGCCTCGCGCCAGTCGGTCGAGGGCAATTCGATCATGCCGCCGAGGAGCCCTCGTTCCGGCCGGCGCCGCAGCAGCACCGCGCCATCCGCACGGGCGAGCCAGAACGCCACCCCGTGACGCAATGGCCGCTCCGGTTTGTCGGCCTGCGCCGGCAGCTCCTCGGCGATACCCAGCGCCGTCGCTAGGCAGTCGCCGCGCCACGGACACAGCACGCAGCGCGGCCGCCGCGGGGTGCACAGCACCGCGCCGAGTTCCATCAACGCCTGCGCGAAATCGCCGGCCCGCCGCTCGGGCACCAAGGTCGCGGCGAGCGTCTTGAGGCGCGGCTTGGCGGCCGGCAGCTTGTCGCGTACGGCGAACAGACGCGCGACGACGCGCTCGACATTGCCGTCGACCGCCGCGACGGGACGGTCGAACGCGATCGCCGCGATCGCCGCCGCGGTGTAGTCGCCGATCCCGGGGAGCGCGCGCAAGGCCGCCGGGTCGTCCGGGAAACGCCCGCCATGACGCTCGACGACGGCGCGGGCGCAGGCGTTCAGGTTGCGGGCGCGCGCGTAATAGCCGAGCCCCTGCCACAAATGCAGCACCTCGTCGAGCGACGCGGCGGCGAGCGCGCGAATCTCGGGAAACCGCGCCACGAATCGGTCAAAATAGGGAGCGACGGTCGCTACAGTGGTCTGCTGCAGCATGATCTCGCTAAGCCAGACCCGGTAGGGATCGGCTTGTTGGCCCGGCGGGGAACGCCACGGCAGGTCGCGGCGGTGGCGGTCATACCAGGCGAGCAGCGCGGCCGGGTCCGGTCGCGGCGAAGGCTCTGCGGCTTTAGGTAACAAGGCGTTGGATCGGATCGCAGGCATGAGTCGCGGGCAAACGGGTCAGCAGGGCGGCACATTAACCGGCGCGGCGCACCAGGGCGAGCGCCGGCCCGGCTTGCGCGCGATCGGCGCCGCCGCGTCGCGGATCGCCGCACCGATCGTCGCGCGGCAGGGCGGCGGCATTCTCGGCCGGCTCAAGGCCGAATGGGTCGCGGTCGCCGGCGCCGAACTCGCCGCGGTGACCTGGCCCGAGGCGCTCGGCCGCGACGGCGCGCTGAAGCTGCGCGTCATGCCCGGCTTCGCTCTCGAATTGCAGCACCGCGCCCCGCTGGCGATCGAGCGCATCAACCTTTTCTTCGGACGCGCCGTCGTCGCCCGGCTCACCTTCCTGCAAGGTCCGCTGCCGCTCGCCGCTCCGCCGGCGCCGGCCGTGCCCGATGCGCTGAGTGCCGGCGAGGCGGAAGCCCTCGACGCTCAGCTTGCCGGGATCGCCGATCCCGAGCTGCGCGCCGCGTTGGGCGGTCTGGGTCAGCTGGTCCTTGCCACGGTTCGCCGCGGCGAGTGAACCGGCTGGCGGTCGTTGCGCCGGTTCCTTGAAGCGTCTAATATCAACATCTGGTAGCGGGATGGGGTTGATGCGGGAAATATGGTTGGCTCTGCTCTTCATCGCGGGGGTTGCCGGGGTCGGTCCGGCGGCGGCGCAGCTCCCCCAACCGGGGGTCTCGGGGGCCGATTCCGCCGGCTTGCTGGCGGTGACCGCGCAGGACCGGGTGCTCGGCAAAGCCGACGCACCGATCACGATCGTCGAATACGCCTCGCTGACCTGCTCGCACTGCGCCAATTTCTCGCGCGACGTGTTACCGAAGCTCAAGGAAAAATGGATCGACACCGGCAAGGCGCGGCTGATCCTGCGCGATTTCCCGCTCGACGAGCCGGCGCTGCGGGCCGCGATGGTGGCGCGTTGCGCCCCGCCCGAGCGCTATTACCCGCTGATCGAGACGCTGTTCGAGACGCAGGACCAGTGGGCGGTGGCGAAGGACTGGCGCGCCGCGCTGGAGCGCCTGACCCGCCTCGCCGGCATCGGCAAGAAGGATTTCGACGCCTGCCTTGCCAACAAAGCAATCGAGGACCAGGCCGCGCAAAGCCGCCTGACCGCGTCGACCCTGCTCGGCGTCGCGTCGACCCCGACCTTTTTCGTCAACGGCAAGAAATTCGACGGACCGCCGACCGAACAGGCGTTCGACCAGCTGCTGTCCGGCCTGGCCGGGAAATCATGATCGCCCAACGCTGCTGAATGTCCGATGCAGGTAGAGCGTCTCCGCCTCGCCGGGTTTAAATCCTTTGTCGAGCCGACCGAGCTGGTGATCGCGCCGGGGCTGACCGGCATCGTCGGGCCGAATGGCTGCGGCAAGTCGAACCTGGTCGAGGCGTTGCGCTGGGTGATGGGGGAAGCCTCCGCCAAGCGGCTGCGCGGCGGCGAAATGGACGATGTGATTTTTGCCGGGTCGGGAGGCGGGTCCGGGGGTGGCTCCGGCGGGCGCCCGGCGCGCAATCTCGCCGAGGTCGCGCTGACGATCGACAACACCGCGCGCGATGCGCCCTTCGCCGTCAACGGCAGCACGACGATCGAGGTGGTGCGCCGGATCGTGCGCGGCGGCGGGTCATCGTATCGGATCAATGGCCAGGAGGCGCGCGCCCGCGACGTCCAGCTGCTGTTCGCCGACGCCGCCTCGGGTCCGCATTCGGGGGGGCTCGTCGGGCAGGGGCGGATCGGCGCGCTGATCGCGGCGAAGCCGAGCGAGCGCCGGCTGCTGCTCGACGAGGCGGCCGGCACCGCCGGACTTTATGCGCGGCGCCGCGAGGCCGAGCTGAAACTGCAGGCGGCCGAGGACAACCTCGCGCGGCTCGACGATGTGACCCTGACGCTGGCGGCGCAGATCGAGACGCTGAAGCGCCAGGCGCGGCAGGCGCAGCGCTATCGCCGGCTCGGCGAGCAGATCCGGCGCGCCGAGGCGCTGCTGTTCTGCGCCCGTTGGGAGGAGGCCGCCGGGGAAGCCGAACAATTCGCCGCCGAATTGCGCGCCGGCGAACGCGAGCTTGCCGCCGCCACCGAAACCGATCTTGCAAGTCAGCGCGTTCGCGGCGAGGCCGAAGCGGCGTTGCCGGCGCTGCGTCTGGCGCAGGCCGCCGCCGCCGCCGCCGTGCAGCGGATCGCCCATGCAAGCGAATCGCTCGAACAGGAGTTGAGCCGGGTGCTCGCGGCGCGCGGCGAGGCCGAGCGGCGCCATCAGCAAACCGGCGCCGATCTCGTGCGCGAGGCCGAGCACCTCGCCGATGCCGATGCCGCGCTTGCCCGCCTCGTTGACGAGCGGCAGGGCCTGGAGCGCGCCGGCGGCGCGGCGGCGCGCGCGCGTGTGGACGCCGCTGCCCGGGTCGAGGAAGCCGCCGCCGATCTCGCCGCGGCGGAAACCGGTTTGCAGCAGATGACCGAAGCCGGCGCCGCCGGCGAGGCGCGGCGTGGTGCGCTGGAACGCCAGCGCCGCGACATCGCCGAGCGCCAGACCCGGCTGGGAGGGCGGCTTGCCGACAGCGAAAGGCAGCGCGAAATGCTGCTCGCCGGCCTCGTGTCGCCCGCCGCGATTGCCGAGGCCGGCGCCGTGGTTGCGTCCGGCGCCCGCGACATCGAGAACGCCCGCGCCGCGGCGGCGGCAGCGGCCGAGACGCTTGCCGCGAGCCAGCAAACCGAGGCGCGCGCGGTTGACGCGGCCCGCGAGGCCGAACGAATCCTCGCCCCCCGCAAGGCCGAAGCCGAGGCGCTGACCCGGCTGCTGGCGCCGCGTCCTACGGGTCCGGCGGACGGCCCGTCGATGTTGGCGCAGTTGCAGGTCGCGCCGGGCTTTGAGGCAGCCATCGCGGCGCTGTTCGACGGCGAGTTGGCGGCGCCGCTGCTATCAGCCCGGCCGGAAGCGGACGCCGGAATCGACGCTGGGTGGATGGAACTGGCGCCGCTCGCCGCGAATGCGCTGCCCGACGGGGTGCAGCCGCTCGCCGGCGCGGTCGTCGCACCGCCCGCGCTCGGCCGGCGGCTGGAAGCTGCCGGATGGGTCGGGAGCGCCGCCGATGGCTGGCGCCTGCAGCCGCGTCTGGCTGCCGGCCAATGCCTGGTCGACCGCGACGGGCGGCTGTGGCGCTGGGACGGCTTCACCCGGGCCAGCGCCGGTGCGACCGCCACCGCGGAGCAGCTGCGCCAGCGCAATCGGCTCGCTCAGCTGACCGACGAGATCGCAGCGGCGACCGGCGACGCGCGCCGGACCGGCGACGCCGCTGCTGCCGCCCGGACCGAGCGCGAACGGGCAACGGCGGCCGAGCGCGCCGCGATCGCCGCGCAGCGGGCATCCGAGGAGCGGTTCAGCCGGGCGCGCAATGCCGAGGCCGAACTGGTGCGGCGCGAGCTCGCCGCCGAAGCGCGGCTGGCCGGGCTGAGCGACAGCCTCGAAAAGCTCGCCGCCGATCTGGCCGAGCGGGGCCAGCACAGGGAAGAGGCCGAACGAAGCCTGGCCCTATTGCCGGACCCCGCGCTGGCACGCGGCGCGCTCGACGCGACGCGGGTTCAGGCGCTGGCGGCGCGGCGGCGCGACGGCGAGGCTCGCGCCTTGCTCGACCGTTTGGCGCGCGACGCCGAGTCTCGGCAGCAGCGCCTCGGCGCGATCGCCGCTGAGGCGGCGTCATGGCACAAGCGGCGCGACGGCGCTCAGGCGCAATGCGCGGTTCTGACGGAGCGCCGCGCCGCGCTCGCCGCGCAAATCGCCGAATTGGCCGGCCGCCCGGCTGCGCTCGCCGCTGAGGGCGAGGCGCTGGCCGAGCGTGCGGCGGATGCGGCGGCACAGCGCCGGGCCGCCGAGGATTCGTTGGCCGGCGGCGAAACCGGGTTGCGCGAGGCCGCCGA